>NZ_CP072389.1:1077453-1436604 GCF_018127785.1 Prevotella scopos JCM 17725 | reverse complement strand
CCAGATATGAATAGGAATAGAGACAGAGAAATTGCCTTATCCTGAGACAGAAGTTTTCTCAAATATATATACGAACCTTTTTTCCTTTTGAATTGGCAGTGCTCTCTCCATCTTTTCCTTTAGTCATAAGTTTATTTTGTTTTGTAAATAATCAATTACAACTTTATGCGTTGAATCAACATCATACGATACACTGGTGCTTAAACCATTTTGTGTGAATATAGTCCATGTACCTATTCGCTTTGCTCTTTTCGTTTTGTCATTATATAGGGAATATCCTTTTGCAGCAATATGCCCGTTTTTATATCTCTTTATCACATACACAACCTTCCCAGACTTTATATTATTATACGTCAAAACGCTGTCTTTTTCTTTGTCCCCAACTTTATGGAATAATACTATCCCATTATCACGAGACTCGAGTAAATATTGTGAATACAATTTATGTCTAAATTCATTTATGGAGTCTATACCATCGCCTGCGTACCATTTATCAGTATTGGAGTAATATGTCCAAGTTCCATCTCTCTTATCAAAAGAGAGCGAAAACTCACAATCACTCATGAAATAATAAATATAAGAATAACCATGAAACATAACTTCTGAAGTCTCTTGGTTTTCAGATAAACCAATAGAATCTAATTTTGTAGGATACATTCCATGAGAATGACGGTACTGCTCTAATCTACTTATAATATCTTTACCATACTTTTTACCTAAATAAATTTCGTAATAATTACCAGAAATAATTATTAAGGATATAACAACAATTGAAAAAACAATTGACATGGCAGTTTTACCTATTATCATTTTTGTCTTCATACTTCAATTCCATTAATTATAATATATCCACAAAATATTATCATTTTAATTATAAGTTCATTGTTTTATCACTTTTTTTATATCTCAATGATCCGAGATTATTATTGTCAATACTAATATTCATTATTTTCCTTTTTTCATCAAAATATAATCTTATGTTACCTTTATTTGTTTTATTAAAATTTGATATAAGCTTAAGTACATCTTGTTTGGTATAATTAGCATCTTTAGGAGGATTGTAATAGGCATTCATAGCTAATTGTGAGAAATAAATTGCCTGACCAGCCTTATAATCTTGAGTCGTCATAGCAAAAGTCCAATGACTACTTGCCCGAGATACAACCGATGCATGAAGAAAATGACTCTCACCCATCCCTCTATGATTATCTTGAAAGTGCATGTCTTCATGAAACAACGTGTTCATTAAATTATATTTATTTTTAAGAAGAATATCCGGTGTGCCATTTTCTCCCGCTGGAATCCAGATACCATTATCTTTAGGCTCATAATAAGCAGTTTCATCCTTTCTTATCTCACCTATAGTGCCTACGGTCGCTTTTATACCTATAGCTTTGGCATAATACGCTGCAACGTTCGCAATTATTTGTCTATTCTTCCCATTTCCCCAACCAAGGAAAATGGACTTTGTTTCATAATCTGAAAAATATTTTTAGAACCATCTGGGCTAACAATTGTTATATTTGCAGAATTATTATTTACGACTTTAATTATATTTCCATTACCATTTACATGAAACTCATCGTTGCCATCAACATCAATAATTTTAATGGGATTAGCACTACAATATACATAAGAACCTAAAAACTGATACTTCTCAGCTAACGGATCCACCCCATACCACAGACTTGTCATAGGATTCAAGTACCTTGCACCATAATAGTACAAGCCAGTTTCCTCATCGAACTGTTTGCCATTGAACTTGTAGGGGAGATCTTCACTGCTACTATGCTCATCAACAAGGAGTTCACCGTATGGAAGATATGCATCATATTGTGTGATGTTGGCTTTATCATCTGTGATGTAAGACGTGCTACCGAGGTGGTCACTGTGATAGAAGAAGGTTTCCTCTTTTGTAGTGTCGTTGGCAATGTAGCCATAACCAGCCTGTGGGTCATCAGGATTGCTTGGGTCATTCCAGCTTACAGGTGGACCAGGGTTAGTGCTAGGTGTGGTGTTAGGACGTGGAGTCTGAATCCAACCCTGTGGCACATCATGGTTGCCAAGTTCTGTGAGGACAGAATTATAACCTACACCTGTGTTCTCCGGATCACCATACGCACCCTTCTCTGTCGGTACACCAGGGGCTACACCCACCTTCTTATAGTATGCTTCCTTCTGTGTCTGAATCTGATTCATACGCTCAGCATAGTCCTGCTGACCAGCTGTTACGTATGAACCGTTGCGTCCATAGACATTATTGAACAGACCCGTTCCTATCCTTGAAGCGATTCGTTTGTCACCAATGAAGTAATGCTTCGTGAATCTATTCTTGTTAACAGAGAGAATACTTGCAGGATAAAGCGTGAAGTTATCTGTCTCGTGGAACTTCAGTGCAAACCAAGCACAAAAGAGCTTGCTCATTTTGTCTTGGTGCAGCCTGAAGTCGACATCTGTCAATGTGATGCCTTGTGGTGCACCATTGATATACACACCCTCCATCGTACCGTAACTCTTCATGATGCGTTCGCCGGCAGCGTTGTAAGTGTAACGGCTTGTCTTGCCGTTATCGCTTAAGACCATCAGACGGTTGTCTTCATCCCAGTACATCTCTCGAGTAGTGTTCGTAGAGTCATTTGTTACCAGTGTAGGATTACCGTTGGCATCATACGTGTAATGGTCGTGACCAATCTGTGTTGGAGCCGTCGGATGATTGCTATCCTCATATTTATAAGCGAAGTTATAAGACTTAGCAGTTGTCGTTGAATCTACCTTCTGTACCTTGGTCAGCGGTTCACTCATCCGTCCGAACGACATCACCATATCATACGATGCACGCTTAGCCTTACCGCTTGCGTGGATAAGGCGGTTTAGTTCGTCATACTCATACGTATGCGAACTCCTTCCTCCTAACTTCGCCCTATTGAGTTTTGTAAGCGACGTTGGGTCGGTAGCATTCGTAATACCGAGGATATTATCCACAGCATCATAACGATACCTGTTCTCCATCACAGTCTGACCGTCCGCTGTAAGGTTCATCACCTGCAGACGTTCACGCTGCTTATCATATGTATAGGTTGTCTCCGTGCCATTACCGAGCTTCGTATAGACCGTATGACCCTCCTTGTCGTAACCTATCCTGTCAACAATAACGCTCTGACGTCCCTGTTTATTGCTCGTCATGCTCTCCACCTGTCCTGCAGCATTGTAGTGATAAGTCACCACTTCACCGTCAGGATAAGTCATTGTCTGCACACGATTCCAACTGTCATACGTAGCACCATAGACATAAGTCCTGATGTCCGCCACGCTCGCCATGACCGTTCGGACAGTCTTAACAACTTCGCCCTGTCTGCCGTAGATGCGTAGTTGAGGTTGTTCCGTGTACTCGTATTGTTCATTGTTATATTATCGAAGAATTTTAATTTACTTAGTTTGCACGATTACTGCATACGTCTTGCAGTTCTTCTGCAAAGGCCTTGCAGTGTTACTGCATGCGTGCTGCAGTGTTTCTGCAAGGCTTCTGCAGTGAGACTGCAACGCGGGTGCAGAATCTCTGCAGTACTATTGCGAAATGATTTAGTGCGTTGTATCGATTCATTCGTTCGGTGTTGTCCGCCTTGAACATGTTGTAAATGTGCGCGTTATATCGATTCATTGTTCCCAGTCGGGGCGCTGTTCGTAGCTGTCGAATTGCGGGGCGGGGAGTTCGTATTCATTGAATATTGTTGTTATTTCTGCCTGCTGCTCGGGCGAAATGAGCTGGTCTCCCTTTTGGGCGTAATAGAAAGCGCGCTCGCTGCTGAACACGTTCATTACATCGTAGCGCACGCTGTGGTACTGCGCTTTGGGGATATGGTCGAACAGTCGGCGCATGCCTCGGGCGTATCGCATGGGGGCGTCACTGCGAAACTCGCGGCACGCTTCGCCTTTCGCTACTTGTGCTACGTAGGCGGGCGTTACGCAATAGTTCGTTGTCGGCGGTTCGGGTTGCAACTGATATAGTCGGGCAACTTGGCGGCGAAGGCAGTGTACTGCTTTCGCGCATTCTTTGTCTGTGGCGTAGCATGAGGCGTAGCCGAAGGGGATTTCTTCAATCTGCATAAATATGATTAATCAAATATAGCTGTTAATTTATTCTTTTTTACAACTACAAAGATAATAATTTACTTGATAATCTCTAAATCTTTTACGTATCGACCATTCTTTTCTGCCGAGAAAGAATAATACTCAGCCCCGTTACCCACAATACCGATATTCCTCCCTTTCATGGGGAAAGAATCCAACACATTAAAAGCCCCATCTCTTCGTATCGTTTTATAAGAGAAGGAATGTGGGTGTATCCTGTAAATGTTCTTATATAAGTTATCTACATAAATTGTATCTGTTCCGGTAATAAAATAGAGCAGGATCTCTCCATAATAACCATTGGTTTTGCGAATAATGATAGAATCTGTATCCCCAATGATGAGACTATCATACTTATCACCCTCGGAAACGGATATATAAATATTATTCATATCACAATAATATCGCTTTTTTATCTTTTTGTTTGTACAGGAAATAACAAGAAGTAAAACGAATGCATATATAATTATGTACTTCATTTTTATTTAGAAAAGAATCTTTTAATACTATTCCAAAGATTTGATGCTTTAGATTTAGTATTTGAGTATTTGTAAATCTGCGACCATCCGTAATATTCTGCATTTCGCGTAGACTTTCCCTCTACATTTATATTGTCAAGAGAATACCCGTGCTTATCCATATTATTTTTTGTTTGGTAAGCATCAAACGCAGCTCTAGCGATACTCCATGGAATACCATTTTTTGCAGCAACAATACCAGCAGCCATATTGCCAATATCACGTCCGGATGAATATAAGATATACCCGAAACCATCTTTTCCTATTGGCACTCCTCTATATATGTAGGTTTGAGTGTTACTTATAACTTTATCCCCTCCATTAGTCACCTTAAAGTCATATGGATGATTTGTTCGCGCATTATTCATGTAATCGCCTAATGTTACATTAGAACTTACAATCTTATTAAGGAAATTTATACCGCTTTTATCATTGGGATTAATTTGAGCACCTATAGCCCACCCCCCTTTACCTTTATTGGCATCGGTATTATAAAAAGTTGTGGTAGAAGTAGAAATCCCTATCATTTCTCCTTTAATCGTATATTTTCCAGATTTATCTTTTGAGGCAATATAGATTCCTCTATTATTGTTGAGAATACCGCCAACAACAGTATAAGTACCTGTTTTGTTTTTAATCACATATGTTTCCTTACCATTAGGATCTATAAACTTTATAGGATTATCCATCGTATAACAATACCCTGTAACATTCGGGTATTTCTCCATTAGCGGATCTACCCCTAACCACATGGAAATTTTGGGATCCATGTATCTTGCACCATAATAGTACAAGCCAGTTTCTTCATCGAACTGTTTGCCGTTGAACTTGTACGGTAGGTCTTCACTGCTGCTGTGCTCATCAACTAACAGTTCACCGTATGGAAGATATGCATCATACTGGGTGATATTGGCGTGGTCGTCCGTGATGTAAGACGTTGAGCCGAGGTGGTCACTGTGATAGAAGAAGGTTTCCTCTTTCGTAGTGTCGTTTGGAATGTAACCATAACCAGCCTGTGGGTCATCAGGGTTGCTCGGGTCATTCCAGCTTACAGGTGGACCGGGGTTGGTATTCGGTGTGGTGTTGGGGCGTGGAGTCTGAATCCAACCCTGTGGCACATCGTGGTTGCCGAGTGTGTCAATGATAGAGTTATATCCTCGTTTTGTATTCTCCGGGTCACCATACGCACCCTTCTCTGTCGGTACACCAGGGGCTACACCCACCTTCTTATAGTATGCCTCCTTCTGTGTCTGAATCTGATTCATACGCTCTGCATAGTCCTGCTGACCAGCCGTTACGTATGAGCCGTTACGTCCGTAAACGTTGTTGAACAATCCTGTACCGATACGGCTGGCGATTCGTTTGTCACCAATGAAGTAATGCTTTGTGAAGCGATTCTTGTTAACAGAGAGGATACTTGCCGGATAAAGCGTAAAGTTGTCCGTCTCGTGGAATGTGATACCCTGTGGTGCACCATTGATATACACACCCTCCATCGTACCGTAACTCTTCATGATGCGCTCACCGGCAGCATTATACGTATATCGACTCGTCTTGCCGTTATCGCTTAAGACCATCAGTCGGTTGTCCTCGTCCCAGTACATCTCACGGGTAGTATTCGCCGAATCGTTCGTTACCAGTGTTGGATTACCGTTAGCATCATAGGTATAATGATCGTGACCAATCTGCGTTGGAGCCGTCGGATGGTTACTGTCCTCATACTTATAAGCGAAGTTATAAGACTTGGCAGTTGTCGTTGAGTCCACCTTCTGCACCTTTGTCAGCGGTTCACTCATCCGTCCGAACGACATCACCATATCATACGATGCACGCTTTGCTTTACCATTTGCATGAATAAGGCGGTTCAACTCATCATACTCATACGTATGCGAACTCCTTCCTCCCAGCTTCGCCTTGTTGAGTTTCGTAAGCGACGTTGGGTTGGCAGCATTCGTAATACCGAGGATATTATCCACAGCATCATAACGATACCTGTTTTCCATCACAGTCTGACCATCCGCTGTAAGGTTCATCACCTGCAGACGTTCACGCTGCTTGTCGTAGGTATAGGTTTCCATTAACTAATATCCCTTGATTTTTTAGGCAATGAAACGGTACGTTTCATTTACAGAGTGTCTATGAGGGATGTTAAATAGTCTCTATCCTTAAAATACGACTTTTAGATAAATTTAAAAGAATCATTAGATTGTCATATTTACTTCTATTCTGTTCATGTTTTAAAGAGATTATGTGTAGACCTTTCGCAGGAGAGAATACGCCCTTGTTAGGGTTTGTTGAATAGTATATATAATAGTACTTATAAAGATTAACTAATACATAAATACGCCCCCGATACGTATATGCAAGGTATTGTTTGAAATAATTATTTAGATCCAATTGTATTGTATTGACTGGTATTATCTTTGGTAATTGCTTGTTTAAAATACTTCTAATTTTTGTCAACTCTCCTTCTGATAGTTCATAATATATCTTATCTGCCCCATAAAAATGTGTCCCGTTGCTATATGTAGCAGTTGCCATCATCGGAATATCAAGCTCCTCTTTTGAAACCTCTGTAGCATATATTTTCTGTTGTAACACATTATATTCTTTTGTTTTTGATTGTTTATCATTACAAGTACAACCTACAAATATAAAACAAAATACTATAAATAAGAGATTACTTAATTTATTCATAATTTATTTCTTTTTTTTATTGAGTCTATAATCAAATCCTTTTATACCTGGTTGCGCATTTGGGCCATATGTAATTTTTTTCCCAGCTGCGTCTTTAAGAGGGGATCCATTCATATATACATGCCATAGTCCAGGACGTTTCTTCTCATAATGTTTCCCGTAAACTAAAGAGTTAAGCCATTCTCCTTTGTCTTTTGTTGAATTCACTGTTACATCTGGTGCAATAATGATAACTCCTTTAAATTCTTTAGATGCAGAAATTTCTTGTGCAAAGGTAGATGAAGCACAACAATGTAAGACCAATATGGGATGACCATTGTTCCTTTTCCGCCATCCCTTATCGGCAATATCTATACGCCTTGCAAATAAAGAAACATCCTTAGATAAGAATGAAGCAACATCCATCCATGGCTCTCCTGAACTAAGTTTAGATATTCCTATCCCCCATGCTTGTTGACGATATTCTTTTCTCGAACGGTCCTTTAGTCCATGAGCCCATATATTTACAACATTATCATCATAATTGTTTCTAAAATATGCAGAATTATTTCTAATATCATTCTGTGGAGAAACACCTTTTGTCAATATAATCCAATTAAGTTTCTTATCACCTTTTTTATCTATAAAATTAATGGGATGGTTGTCACAATAAGAGTAAGAACTACTAAATGGCATTTCTCCTATACGTGAATCCACTCCATACCATAGACTTGCCATAGGATTCATATACCTTGCACCATAATAGTACAAGCCAGTCTCCTCATCGAACTGTTTACCATTGAACTTATATGGTAGCTCTTCACTGCTGCTGTGCTCGTCAACGAGGAGTTCACCATATGGCAGGTAAGCATCATACTGGGTGATGTTGGCTTTATCGTCTGTGATGTAAGACGTTGAGCCCAAATGGTCACTGTGATAGAAGAAGGTTTCCTCTTTTGTAGTGTCGTTGGCAATGTAGCCATAACCAGCCTGTGGGTCATCAGGATTGCTTGGGTCATTCCAGCTTACAGGTGGACCGGGGTTGGTATTTGGTGTGGTGTTAGGGCGTGGAGTCTGAATCCAACCCTGTGGCACATCATGGTTACCGAGTTCTGTGAGAACAGCATTATAACCAACACCAGTGTTCTCCGGATCACCATACGCACCCTTCTCTGTCGGTACACCTGGAGCTACACCCACCTTCTTATAGTATGCTTCCTTCTGTGTCTGGATCTGATTCATACGTTCAGCATAGTCCTGCTGACCAGCCGTTACGTATGAGCCGTTGCGTCCGTAAACGTTGTTAAACAATCCTGTACCGATACGGCTGGCGATTCGCTTGTCACCGATAAAGTAATGCTTCGTGAATCTATTCTTGTTAACAGAGAGGATACTTGCAGGATAAAGCGTGAAGTTGTCCGTCTCGTGGAAGGTAATACCCTGTGGTGCACCATTGATATACACACCTTCCATCGTACCGTAACTCTTCATGATGCGTTCGCCAGCAGCGTTGTAAGTGTAACGACTCGTCTTGCCGTTATCGCTTAAGACCATCAGGCGGTTGTCCTCATCCCAATACATCTCACGGGTAGTATTCGTTGAATCGTTCGTTACCAGTGTTGGATTACCGTTAGCATCATACGTGTAATGATCATGACCAATCTGCGTTGGAGCCGTCGGATGGTTACTGTCCTCATACTTATAAGCGAAGTTATAAGACTTGGCAGTTGTCGTTGAGTCCACCTTCTGCACCTTCGTCAGCGGTTCACTCATCCTTCCAAACGACATCACCATATCATACGAAGCACGCTTTGCCTTACCACTTGCATGAATAAGACGGTTCAGCTCATCATACTCATACGTATGCGAACTCCTTCCTCCCAGCTTCGCCTTGTTGAGTTTCGTCAGCGACGTTGGGTTGGCGGCATTCGTAATACCGAGGATATTATCCACAGCATCATACTGGTACCTGTTCTCCATCACAGTCTGACCGTCCGCTGTAAGGTTCATCACCTGCAGATGTTCACGCTGCTTGTCGTAGGTATAGGTAGTCTCCGTGCCGTTACCGAGTTTCGTATAGACCGTATGACCCTCTTTGTCGTAACCTATCCTGTCAACAATAACGCTCTGACGTCCCTGTTTATTGCTCGTAAGACGCTCAACCTGTCCGGCAGCATTGTAATGGTAGGTAACCACCTCGCCATCAGGATAAGTCATCGTCTGCACACGGTTCCAGCTATCATACGTAGCACCATAGACATAAGTCCTGATATCCGCCACACTCGCCATGACTGTACGGACGGTTTTCGTCACCTCACCTTGACGACCATAGTAATAGGCTTCACCGCCACTCGCATCCTCAACAAGGGCAAGACGACCGGCACGGTTATACTTATCGCCAGCCTTACCATAGGTATAAGTAACACGATTAAAGAGGTTTTCTGGATAAAGCACCTCATGGAGTCGCTCGAAGTCGTAAGTGTAAGAGATGTAACCCTTGTCAGATATCGACTTCCTAAGCTCTGCCGTGAGCTTTGTCAGGAGGTTACCCGCCGCATCATAGGTCATATCCGTTTCACCAGCATCAGGATGGTTCACCATCAGTTTGCGACCAAGTAGGTCATAGGCATACTTCGTCTCCTTACCGTTAGGGTGCTGAACCGTCATCACCTGTCCGACAGGGTCATAGCTGTACTTCACCGTGATATCCTCACCACGGGCATGCTGCACCGTTTCACGGTTGCGCCCCTTGGCATCCGTATAACTCTCCGCATGTTGTCCCAGTGCATCCGTGACCGTTGTCTGGAGCATTGGTTCACCGTCATGGCTACCGATAGTATAAGCCGTACGTGTCACACTACCGTCAGCAAGCGTAACACTCATGGTACGGTCGTGTGTATCATACTCCGTCTTTGCCTGCAGATCACCTGTAGCATGGTTGTAAGTACCAATATTACCATGGCTCTCCGTCATTGGATAATAAGCCGCAATATTACGTCCAAAGGCATCGATAACAGCCCTTCCACTGACGATGGAGACCTTTTGATTGCTGCCACCGGACCACACCACACCCGTCTGTTTTGTCTGGACAGCACGCATCAGTGAGTCGGCAAAGGTATAAGTGTCAATGTTTCCATCCTTAGAATAATGGATGGTATGTGCCTTACGCTCTGCAGGGAAGTACTCAAAGCGGATAGTAAACGGCTGACCGCTCTCTATCTCATACGGAGCACGGATAGTCATCTGTCTGCCCAGTGCATCGTAGGTGTATTCCATCTTCTGCCCATTAAGGTCAGTCGTTACAGACGGAGCATTCCAAAGACCATCATAAGCCGTGCTGGAGCTATAGCCGTATGCATCCTTGACACTTGTCACAAGACTGTGATAGCGGTCGTCATACGTATAAGCATAGAACATACGCTGATGATTGTAGTTCTCCGGCTTCGTCATGCGTGTGATGTTACCATAGCCATCGTATGTCATGTTATAGACAGAAGGCTTGTCACCGTTATGAAGCATGATCTCCGTTATCTCACCGTTTCCGTCCACCTTCGTACTACGTTCACGGTAAGTCTTACCACCACTGCTGACAGTGATATGGCTCGGAACACCAACGATATACTTATCGGCAATCTTATGATAGTTGATGTTTGCCTCTAAGCTATAGCCCGTTGTCGTCTCCTTATATCCCTGTAGGTTACCATAGTCATCGTAAGTATTATTGACAGCAACCGCCAGACTATCCCCACTATTTACATCAAAGTTACTCTGAACAAGCGTCTTTAGAGCAGGGAAGACAACAGCATCAGCCGTATTATGGCCAACGGCGAGTGTCTTCAGGTCGTAGTCATATAGAGACCCCTGCAGTTTCTTTCCCTCAGCCGTATAGAGATATTCACTCGTTACAAGTCCATGCGCATAGTAATCCCTGTTCTTACCATAAGTCTGTACGGAATAACGATAGAGTCTGTCACCGTTCTCGGTATCTATCTGATTGGTACGTACCTGCTTGAAACCATAGAAGTCACGCTCACGACGGTCACGATAGCCACCGCTATATTCGAAGGTATTCCTACTTCGTATTGCTCCGTTCTCCTTGTATCCACCTGTCGTCTCAACCGATGACATCACCCAGCGACGTCCCGGCAAGTCGTAACTTGGAGTTGTCTGCTCATAGTTGATATTGATATGTCCGCCGAAAGGAAGCGTCACAGAGCGCAGCATGTTCGTTCTTCCCGTAAGGTTACGGTAGGCAATAAGCTGCTTTGCTCCATCAGCGACAATAATATCTGGATGTCCGTCACCGTCGATATCCCTCAAGGCAGTCTCAGTATAGCTGACACCATCAGACAAAGAACCTACTCCCTTGAATGTAAGTTTGAATTTCAATACCCAGACATGAATAGGAATAGTGACAGAGAAATTACCGTACTTGGAAATAGAAGTTGCTAAAGACTGATTAATTTGCCCGTTTACCTCATGTGCATTCGGCATGAAACCAGCCCCAGTATTAAAGATTATATTGATTTTTTCTCCATCACGGGTAACCATGTCTGGTAAGCCATCACCATTGACATCAACAAAAGAGTTGTTGTTCTTTGTGGTAGTACGAGTTCCATTAAACCCAAAAGATATATCTGCACTTCCAAGAACTGGAATCTTGGTTCCTAAACCAGCACCCCAAGTACTATTTTCAGAAGATTCTACCGTTGACACTCCACTGACTTGTTCGTCGGTGAAATTATAACCAAGTCCATATTTAACCTTACCATTATAGAGCATATCAGGGAGCCCGTCACCGTTGAGGTCTGTCCAATCCCTTGCCGTATGGGCTTTTCCTGAAGTAAAATCACCACTGGCACTCACTGACGCTTTTGAGACGTCATTTCCATTTGCGGCATTATTTCCAGAAGCATCAGCATTATTTCCATTCTCTGTTTGGCCTTGTGCCGGTTGAGGGCTTACAGGAGTAGCTGGCGCATCATTAGAATTATTGCCTTTTTTCTTTGCTTCTTTAACAGCTTTCTCTGCGGTAAGACTTGCCCCAATTGTCCATGCTTCAGATTTAAATTCTGGTTGTCCTACATCTATCTTCATCCGTTCATTACCAAGAGCTCCTGTAGATTTCGTATATTGTGCAATAATAGCACCATCATTGTCATCCAGCCAGTCTGGGTAACCATTGCCGTTGATATCCATTAAAGCAACCTTGCTGTAAGAGGTCTGTGTAGTCTTACTTCCGCTTAGCCCTGCAAATAAGAAACTGCCGCTGACACTGTAGCCATTGCTCTTTGAACTGCTGACAAGCACAGGGGAAGACAGTTCTCCTGCATTTTCTGCATAATTGACACTATCTATCTGGATTACATCCTCACCTATACGGGAACTACTTATTGTGTCTACAGTAATGAAAACATGTTCAGAACCTCCGACAAACATTCTTCTGTTCGTATTATAACCCATCACCAGAAAACGCTGCTCATTGATTGGGGGCAGACTCTCTACAAGTTTATTCCCGTCATGTGTAGAATGATAATGTTCAGCAATATTCTTGTATTTTTCCCTGTCAATCCTCAAGGCAGACACTTCGATAGGGCGAGAGGAGTACGCCTTGTTACCATTATAAGCAAACTGTCCCCAACCACGATAAAGGCTGCCATAGTCAACCGAGTTGTATCCAGAGAACACACAAGCCTCTAACGTATCCACAAGAACACGATGTTCAGCAATAACAACTGTAGAAGTAGCACCCTGGTAAGAGAGACTATCACGTAGGAACCGTACCTTAGCTTGAATTGATGCTGACAGTTCATTTGATATAGCAAAAGTTGCCGTTATCTTTCCTGTAGATAGCCGTTTGATAAGTGTAGTATCATTAACGGTGATAGTATCAGCCTTAAGTGTATTAGAGGTTCCTAACCAACAGGTATGATGTAGTACTGGCTGTCCATCTTTGTCATGTAAAGTAAGATAGACGGCTGCAGTATCCTTGTCATTATCCTTATTCTCACGCAGGACGGAAAGAACTGGAACAATGGATAGTACTGGACGGAATTTTTTACCCAAAGATGTTACATCAGGCTTTAGGTTTCTACTTGCAGCAATACTGACAGGCTTGTTGAACATCCTACGGGAAGCTACAAGGCGGACAGCATCTGTTTCATCATCATAATGGTAACTGCACTCCCATCGGACTTTGGTCCAGTCTATTGGCGAAGTTGTCGTAATAACAAAATTAAGAGATGTTGAATCCTCCTCGCTCACATCAGCCATATAATCATATGCTCCTTTGATAATTGTATCAGCTGGAAGAATGATACGTTTAATGATGGTTTCTCCATGAATATCCTGCCGTGTGACAGTAAGCATGACATCATCAGAGGTTTTCTCCTTTGTATAAGGGGCATGAAGCTTTACCTTACCTGTACGGTTGAAGACAGCAACATCGCTTTCACCCTCAATGTAATCAGCTTTGCTGTCGTATACTTTCAAATCAGATGAAAGATACTTGTCCTTACCAACTGGTAAGGAGGTATAGGTAATGATTGGATTCCAAAGCACTTTGTCATCATCTCCATCATATCTGGACTGAAGACGGAAGAAAAGTCTGTCACCAGCCTGTACACTACAATGAAGATTATGTGTTTTACTTCCAGCCTGCAGCAAGGAGTCTCGAATCATGAATCCCTCATTCTCATGCTGTATACTATATATGATACCATCACCTTGGCTACTTATCTTCTCAATCACACTCTTAATATTGACCGTTCCCTCAAATGGTGCACGCCACATACGGACAGCATCATTCAGCGGATATTCCTTTTCCAAAGAATCACGAATGAGCCTGTAGTTTGGTACAAAATGGCTATCTATGGCAGAACCTTTCTCAATAACAGGATTAGCTGTAACACCACTTTTTGGAGTAAAGACAGGCTTTCCATCTATTATATGGTTAAAATAGACACGTCCATTTACAGCTATATCCGTAAGGCCGTCACTGTTAAAATCATAGAGAAAGGTACTTGTCTTGTCCTTCCCTGTTGTACGGGTATAACTGATACCCGCAGTCCCCTTGGTTTTACCGACCTTCCCTATCTCGGCTGCAACTTCAGCACTGATGGAAAAACTTTTGCTCTTTCCTTCTGAGAAGGAATTGACCCCTTGTATTGCGATAGGGTTACTAAAGGATGTCTTTACAGCATCAGAATTCAAGTTCTTACGATAGAATAATTTGCCGTACTGTTGAAAAAGTTTATCAGGTAGCCCATCACCATCTATGTCGACAAAAGCAACTTTACCTATATTTCGACTCGAACTGTGCGTACCAGTCGTTCCGACATTCAGTGTTCCGATAGTAAGACCGAAGCCGAAAAACATTCCCATACCTACAGATTTACTTGAGGAGTAACCAGCACCCAGCATACTGAGATTATCATTACATCCACGAACAGAGTGTTTCAGTAATGATTCATAGTCGTCAGATTGAGTTTTCCATAATTCTGCCTTAGAAGAGAAAAGTCCATTTTTGAGGTCATTGTAATAGTCAAAAGATTGTGTAGCAACCTTACCATCCCTACTATCGTTCTGATCAATGCTCTTTAGCAGTATCTTGCCAAACGGTCCTTCTTCATAGTTTAAGGTATAGCTGCGGAGCTGCTGACCATTATTCTTCACTGTGACCTTACGGAGTAGCCCTTTGTCCTTTTGCATAATGCCAAGTCTTCCGCTACTCGTCACATCTTTTCGGTCTGTGGCTGTAGAGTCAATATTAAACTCAATGCTATACAGTCCTTCCGTCTCCCCGAATCCTGTCCATGTATAGCGTTCCGGATAAAGGTTATTGCCAGACTTCATGTAATGGAAAGCGGCAAAGTTCCCGTGGACATCGGTAACACGATCAAGTGCCCATTTGATACGGTTACCATTGGTATCGGTAAGAGAGGTTGCATCACTGACATGACCACCATGACCACCATAACTGTAGACTGTACCATCCTTTCCTGTCACTTCCCAGTAATAGTTCTTCGGGCTGTTACCCTTTCGGATAATCCTACTGAAACCACCTTCAGTCATTGGATAGAACTGCTTATCAGCTTGTCTTGCCAGAGAATCAGTCCTACGATAGAGTCGGTCACTAAGCTGCTGTCCCATGAGGAGATAGCTCTCACTTTCGTACTGATCTTCGAAACGTGGTACACCCCAGCGTGTCTCTATATCAATGCTCTGTACAGGAAGGCTCCATCCATAGCCAACAAAGCTACTGCCTCCCTCACTGCTGTACTGTAAGCCGGCACTTACGCCAATATCATTACGCCCTGCAGGAACTTCGAAAGGATAGGACAGTGTTGCCGTACCATTCTGATTAGCTGATGGGGCTTCAATCTGCTGAATACCTGCTGCTGGGTCAGCAGCCTTCAGCTCACTGATACCTGTAGGGACATAGTTCTGTGTTTCGGGACTCTCAGGAACTTTGATGATACCATTGATGACATCCGTAAAATGAGAAGTCTCTGCCATTGCAACCTCACGTTTTGTATCAATACCTTTTGACTGGAGCATTGTCCAACGTTGGTGCAGTTCATCATAATAATAGGTGTGAATATCATCTACAGTATAGCCATTCGGTATCAACGTGCTGTCGTAAGGTACTGCAATACTTGCCAGATGATGGACGAAATGATTACCATGAGGTAAGAAACGATAACCTGACACCGTATCTGTTCTTGCCATCAATGTATCACAGCCACCTGTAACATTCACCATACCAGTAGGCAAAGTTGGTAGTTCACCTTTTCTAAGTGGTGTAATACTAAGAACTTTACCCTTTGCCATAGCCTCACGTGGTACGGCAAGCTGGGCTCGTCCAACATTGAGCGTATCGCTGTCGGAATTAGTAAAGAACTTGCTGACGGTACGTTTGCCTAAGTCTGCAAAAAGTCTTGCAGATTTCTTGTTCGGCTTGTGAGTATCTACACGATTCCCCTTTTGATTTCTTACAACTTCTTTGGAGAATCTCTTCACAGAAGAGTTCTGTACACTGTCCTTAACTTGTGTATGTAAGGAAGTAGCCTTTCGGGAAATGCTATCTTTTTGTACAGAAGAGACTGTATCAGTACATGTAGAATCACTGATTACAGTTTCTTTAGCAGAACGACTACTTCCACCATTACAGGAGTTTAGTATGATTCCTGCAAGCAACAGGAACGAAAGGAGGAGTGAATGTGTAGAATACTTCATTATTCTTGCTATTTTGTTTCAGACCTAAAGGTCCTCAATATATATACTTGCGTTGGAAAATTTATAAAGGTAAAAATGAGATTTACTTCCTCACCAGTTTAAATGTCTTTTCTTTGCTACCACTTTGCAGTGTCAATAAGTAAACACCTGTCTGTGGAAGATAGACTTTGGTTGAGAAATATGTATCAGGCATATTAGTCTGACGACTGACAAGAGCTCCACCCGTCGTATAGAGTACCATATCCAATGGAGCTGCTTCACTTAGTTCCACCTGCACACTGACATATCCATTCACCGTTGGATTAGGACTTACACTTACATTTGCAAAGAAGTCACTACTTCCGTCAGAAGGGTTCATGGAAGGAATCTCTGTGATACCTGTCTTCGAAATCTGAAACTCATTCTCAGCCTTGTTGCCCACATGATCTGTCGTCGTAAGAAGGTATTTCCCTTCTATGAGTCCGTCAGCAGATTGTATGCTGTCGCTTGTAGTACGATTGAAAACAGACATGTGTTCTCTCTGTAGGGTCATCTTGTAAGGGGCGATACCACCTGTTACTCTGACAGAAAGTGTTCCTGTGCTGCCGCTCTTCTCCGTTGGCTGCTTTACTTCTATCGTTGTAAACATATCTTTGGCAGCTCGCAGCGTGAAGACATCACGTTTTCCTAATGGTATATTCTTAAAGACAATACTGTCACCAACTGTCATGTTTGCCTTATGATAGCTTAGAGTTTTGACAGAAAAGCTACCCGTTCCTGTAGGATCAACGGCAAGATAGTAGCTCTCCCCTTCTGCAAGAGGCTGTATCTGGCGTAGCTGCTTACCATCAGCTACAACATCAACATTAGGCTTGTCAATCCGTGTTGCAGTATCCATCCATCGTCTCCCGAGCCACTTGCCGTAAGCCTTACTCTGACGGAAAGAAAGTTTACCATTGTTGTCACCCCAAAGAATACTCTCACCATCTTCAAGAGGCTTGCTCATACTGATTGCAAGAAAACCATCATCCTCACAGCTCTTAGCTCTTGTCTTATGTAAGGCAGAAGCCTTGTCTGAGATAAGACCAGTTATATGGTGACTATAGGCTTTGTTGGTATAACCATTCCAAATGACCTCGCTTCTTGAATTAAGGTAACTGCTGCGAAGAGTCACGTCATATTTCAAAGCAAGATAGCTTTCCACACGGCAACGTTCTGTATCGGAAAGGCGGCGATCGAAGACGGCATACTCAACAGTTCTACCATCAAGGTTCTTTACAGGTAGCTTGGTATTCCCATTCCGACCGATATGCAGCGTCTGACCATTACCCATATTGGAAGAGGTCGTATAGCTGTAAAGTCGCATTTCAGGCAGCGAGTCCTTGGCATAATTCATGAAAGTACCATTACCAAGGTTTGCAGCACGCTCAGTTGTCTGCATACGAGTGATCGCTTTTCCGCTTCCAAGAGACCATATTGCCTGTTCTTTTTCGCCATATACCTTACTTACGCCTATATAGGTAAGTCCAGCACCAGCAGAGACACGGACAGAGGTAGAATCGTGTGACCATACCATTGGCTTATCTACACCACCTGGGGTCTGAGCTGTAGCAGAAAGAGTGGATATAAAGAAGAAAACTACTGTGAGGTATTTATGTTTCATATTGAGACTGTTTTAATATGATTCGAGGATGCTGCTTATTTAGCTTTGCCAAGTGGAAGACTATAGCCAATGGTAAGGCTGACAGTCTGCAGATTATTCATACGCTCCTGATACCCATAATCATTGGCACTGGTGCGGAGCATATCATTAAATCCGAAACCGTATTCCAGTCCTGCCTCAAGACCATTCTTTACATCAACATAGCCAATCTTAATGGTAGGAATGAATGCTACTCGTGCCTTGACTGATTCTCTCAGATGATCTTGAGTACGTTCTGCCTGTTGTCGATATACCTCTCCTACGCGGTCATTGGTAAAATCGATATTACGACTACCAAACGGAATAGCAGCACTAATACCTGCTCCCATATAAAACTTTGGAAAAACATAGAAACGAAGCAGGACTTGCGGAGTAATGAAATTATAATGAAATCTTGTAGTCTCGGTTACATTTTCAGGTTTCTTGTGTTCTGTCAATTTACTGAGAATACGGGTGTAATCAATGCCTAGCTCAGCACCTAATCTGCGATATTGCCATGTGCCAAAGACACCAATACGAGGACTGATACCACCACGTTCACTCATAGTGAAAGTAGGACGTATATCATAGTTTTCAATAATACTGCTTAATCCTGAAATGCTGGAATAACCTACTCCTGCTCTGAGTCCAATCCGAAAAAGATGATGGTGTGAAAAAGAGTAAGTCCTCATAGATGGAATTTCATTATGATTGTCCTGTACGGTGGAGGGCTGACTAGTCATAGAGTTGTCAAGAACATGCTCCCCTGTTTTTAGATTAGTAGGTTCATTGTCTGGTTCTTTCGTCTCGTGTTTTCTAATGGCTGTTTTATCATTTACAGGTAAAGCGTCAGTTGATAATGATTGGGAAAGAATAGTCTGCTCTGACGAAGAATGTTTTCCATTAGTGGTTTCCCTTTTCATGCTTGACATTTTAATTCTCCTTGTATTGAAGCTTGTAAGGTGACGAGGCACGTTCCCCAGCTTATTATATACACAATCTGAACGTCCTGATTCCTTCTGCACTTTTGTCTTGTCTAAAGAAGAAGAGACATGCGGTGTAGTAGATGGTGATGATGCCTTGCCTGCTTTCTTTTGTTCTATTATCTGCTCAGGCTCTGGTTCGTCATTAACACAGCGTTCTATACCCAAAAGAGCAACTATGCCAAGAAATATTCCTGCCAAAATATAACGTTTTTTTCTGTTACGCTTGTCCTTCATAGATAAACTTATAAGGATTAAAGTTTAAAGAGATAGCTGATACTAAGCTCTATGTTCTGTCCATGGGTTGAATGTTCTGCCCAGTTATAATCATTACGTTCTGTCTTAATGGTAGAGTTCAATCCATGAAAGTAACGTAAATCTAAAGCCCACTGATTGCCAATTTCATAGCCAAAGCCACCGCCAACGGCAATATCTGGTTGCCCTGTTAACTTTTCCTTCATCAGACGTTCCGTCTCTGCGATAGTGGCAAAATGATAATTTGCGAACTTACTGTCTTCTTGATTACTCTCGTAAGATATGCCCTTGCCATTAAGATTGGCTCCCGCACGTCCTCCAATGGAAATATTGAAGCCTTTGCGCCAAGGATAAATCTTCAACAGAGCAGATACGCCAATGTAGTTATAACGAGGTGTAACCTTATAGTTTAACTCCTTATTATCATTATAGACAAGCTGTGATGCCTTCTGCCAATAGCTAAATCCACCTTCAAGACCTATGATGGAACCATCGACATGATACTGAGCAAATACACTAACTGTTGGCGTAAGCTGCCACTTGTCTTTGAAGCTATAATTGGAATAATAGTCTTCCGGAACAAGAATTTTATCCATTCCAGTGTTGACTGACATTCCACCACCTAAACGGATGCCCAGCTTAAATGGTGTTTCTTGTGCAAAAAGATTAGCGTTTACTAATAATAAGGTGGCTAGAATACCAATTTTAGGAGTTACATTCATTGTAGTAGTTGGTTTTTAATTTATAAAGACAAAATTATAAAAAATAATAAGATTTACATAACCATTTCCAAGTTTTAACATTACATAGGGAATTTCAGTTAATTCACTCCTGAACCTGCCAAGAGCATTCAAAAACTGGATTCTTTTTCTTGGAAAAGCTCCTAGAAAAAGAATTTGCCGTGTTTTCTGCTCAAAAATCTCAAATGTTGAGCCGTATGGGTACACCTGCCCCTTCCATACCTGCCTATGGATGGATATAAATCACCTTATCTTTTTATCAAGCCACCTTCTTCTGTCCCTGGCCATCTGCCTTGCGGCAAGAATGGCGGCATTAGCCGTATGGATTCCAAAGAAGAGCAGTAATGTTTCGCTGAACATGTTACGTGCCTTGATGCGCCCAACGGCATAGTGCTGTTTCTGATTCTCGAAGCTGCCCTCCATTACCGTGGCCCTGAGGTTTCCGATAATCTTTCTCGCCGTCCTGAGACATTCAGATTCTTCTTTGGGTTTGGGACCTTTTCTGACGAAACAGGTCGTTATGCCTTTTTCCGTACACATTGTTCGGTTGGCATTGTTGGTATATATGGAATCGGCACCGACACGCTTAACTTTGCCCCCGTCAGAGATTCCTGATACTCAATACATTGCTTAAGACGGACACCCTCATTGAAAGCCTCAAAGCTGTGGTGCTCTATGAATGATATGCCATCAACCTGTATGTTGTTGACCTTTGCCCCAAACTCCACACGCTTGTTTTTCTTGCCCCTGACAATGGGACGGAGGTAGGGACGGTCGATGCTGACAATGCGATGCCTGACTTCCTTGCCAGAAAACAAGATAGTCTATGTCAAGAAGATGGGCAAGACGGTTGCGTATGGCGCTTACAATCTTTCCATCCCTAATGGGACAGGAAGGGTCTATCAGAGCGTCACAGAACATCTGCATGTGGATGCTTCCGTTAAGCATCTCTGTCAAGCCTTCGTCAGACAGACCTGTGTATGACTTGAGGAACATTAGGGCTATTTCTCCCTCACACGAAAAAAGAGGCTTTTTGCCCCGCTTGCTCTTATGGCTACGACTCGTACATGCTGCTGCCAACTCCTTAAGTGGGAGCTGGGAATGGATACGTCCAAGTTCGCTTTTTGCAAAGCTGTCACGATAGCTCTGTAAAAAATCAAACTCTGTAAAGGGCAAAGTTGGTGTTATATCAGAAATTTTTTGTATCTTCACGACGTTTTTTTTAAATTTTTCCCCCGATTCTGCCCGTGAAGGGTCGTTCGGGGGATTTTATGTAAAGGTACAAATAATATATTACACTGACAAACAATTAGTTAGAAAAATTCTGAATATCCCTAATTAATCTTAGGGAGACAGAGGTCTCCCTTTTTTGTTTTTATGCATTGCTTGTTGAATTATCTCCTACATGGGGGCTGCTCGCCCCCAAACCCCTCGGTGTTTTCAGGTATAGATTATTAGGCTACACCTGCACCAAAAATTGCAGTTCTATGTTGAACTTGCATTTACTAACTAGTTCCCAACATCCTGTTATTGCTTGAGGATCAATTTCTGTCTTCAATTTACAAGAAAAACAGGAACAAGGATAATGTTAAAAAGATGAAGATATAAAATTTAATCCGAAACATGCCCAAGATAAACTTTTCCATCTTTGAAATTTTATTTATTGATATTCAATTGATCAATATCTTTCTGTGTTACCTTTCGTTTTGCAGGATTTAACGTACCTCCTTCTGAACCGGACTTGACCTTATTGGTTTCATTAGCCGGGTTGGGGGTAGTAGCATTCGTAATATCAATACATATCAATCTGTATTGTTTGTTTAATAATAACATTTACTTTTTTATGATGGTATTCTCCAGGTGTCCAATCTTGAACTTTTTCTAAGGCTTCAAGTACGGCTTTATCAAAACAACTTAAATCCTTATCCTCTTTATTAAAAATTCTAGCACCAACCAATCTTCCTTTTTTGTTAATAACATATTGTACTACAATATTTGTTTGAATGTTATTGTCAATTTGATTGCTATATTGAAAATTAGCCGAGAAATCATGTAAGAAAGCAGTGTATCCACCCCTATAACTTGGCATCTTATCTGTAAAAGAACAAACTTCAAGATTTGTTCTTTTGTCGTATTTAACGGTTGGGCCAGAGGATAATAATATAGAGGAATTACACGAAAGTAACATAAATACTAGAGAAAAATATTTAAAAAAGTTATTTCTGTTGTACTGGATACCCAGGCCACAGCTCTTGATCCCAATAATTAGTAAAATATTTCGAGAATAATTCTTCATTTTGGCTAATTGTTAATTTGTTGTTGTATTTATAAATTCCATATCCCTGTTTCTGAAGTTCTATCTCTTTTAACATCAAGTTCAGTTGCCCTTTTGTCAAAGAATTCTGTGACGTTGATGTCTTACCGTCAATAGTTGTCATAGGATAGATCATAACATTATTTCCAATATTTGATGCTGTTGAAGGAGTGGAAATATAAGAATTAGGTCCAACTTTTAATAATTTCGTATCATCAGTTTGTGTTCGTTCAAACGGATGAGCCACTCTCAATGTATGTAAAAGCTCATGAGAAACGTCTTCAGCAACAATTGCATAATCTTTTAATACACCATTCTTATCATTGACATTTACCTGTGAACCCATATATATCGTAAAACCTGCCATAAGAGAAGACTCTTCGCTCGTTAACACTAAAGACTGAACAATATCTTTATTATTAGTGTAAAACTTAATAACTCCCGACATTCGTCCATCAGAAGCATCTGAAATCATTCTGTTGAATTCGCTCGAGATGGTATTCTTGTAATTTTCCATCTGAGCGGCACTAAAATCTCCGTTAAATGATAAATTTAAAGAAACAGTTATAACAGTATTTCCATTCTTGTCTGTCGTTTGTGTCCATTCTCTACCATCTACATCTATAAATTTCACGGGATTATTCAATGTATAGACATATCCACCAGTAGTTGTATACTTCTCTGCCAACGGATCCACACACATCCATCTTCCCAGCACAGCATCATAATGGCGTGCACCATAATCATACCAATCCAATCCGTGCATACGGTCAAGTTCCTTACCGTTGTACTTGTAAGATTGTGCGCCTCCGCCTGTACTCTCACCCATCAGTCCACCAAAGGCATAGTAATGATTCACTTGCTCCACTTGTCCATGCTCATCTATCACTACACGGTTGTTTCCAAGGTGATCCTGCAGATAGTAATGGTATGTTGGAGTGGAATTTGCAAGTGTGATGTATCCCACGTCAGTAAGAATCTTGCTTAATTGTCCATTCTCATAAATCATATTTCCACAGTAATCGGTTTTCAACGTTAAAGCTACATTAGTAGATAGAGGCGGAACGATGCTGCCCATAGGTACAAAGAGGTTAGTCTTCGAGGTTTTATAGGTGACAGAGAGTTTACGTCCTATCCGTCTAAAGAGTAATTGTTCTATTTATTTGTATTTTAAATTATTAGTTTCTGCAAATATAAAAAACTAATTTTACAAATCAAAGTTTAAGACCTACTTTTATATTGCAATTTATTATTGACATTGGATTTACACTACTAATGTCTAAAATTGAAGGAGTTTATCAACTTTATCATTACACATAGTATTATAACACGCAGATAATAAAACAACAAGAGGAATACCCTTGCGGTATTCCTCTTGTTTCAGTGATTCGCATGGGGACTGTAAGATTTCTTATATACATCTGTAAATAAAGCGTTTATAAAAACATTTTATTTGTATGGTATCACAATGGGTACACATTTTTTGCAAAAACTATCAAACAACTATCATCTTTTCTATTAATTATGATAAGGTTCAGTCCCCATTGTTAAAATAAACACGATACCTCCAAGTAAAACTCCTATAAACCAAATCCGTCATTAGGACTTTTAAGTAGGAAATTTCTGTTATTTCTCTATATTTTAGCAAAGTTATAAGACTTACCATTATCAGAGAGTACCCTCAGGCGGCTGTCCTCGTCCCAGTACATCTCACGAATAGTATTACGTTGAATCGTTCGTTACCAGCATTGGTCATTTCATATTAATAGACATAGTAGTGGAATTTTCATTATGAAGTGTCCATTTATTTTTATTTTCGTCAAATGTATATTGGACTTCTGAAATAATTTTCTTTCTTATACCAGATTTGTATGAACAATGCAACCTGACGATTATATTTCCTTTTTTTATAAATAAAATAGGCCAACCGATAATGTAATAATTCTTTTTGATGTATTTTTTATATTCAGAACCTTCAATGACATTCTCTTGTTGGTTTTTGAAAAACCAACTTGGAAAATATTCCTTATTTATATATATTAAATGCCGAGGGACTCCCGATCTTCCCAAATAGCCAATCGCTCTATTAACGGCCTTATCATAAATACTGTCAAAGTCTATAAGTTTTCCTTGCTTCTTAGCATTTTCAGGCTTGTAGTATAAGTCTTTCTGAGAAATTTTTATTGCCTTAAAAGTTTTATTATCCACATTAAAGAGTGATGTATATCCGTCTGTAAAAGCCCACATTTTATCTTGTCTGCAAAAGATCTGCCCTATCTCTATTAGCAGTGTATCCCTGTCTATCATTTGTAAAAGCGGATATCCGACAAGATTCTTTCCTATTATAAGTTTACCGTTCTTAAGGTGTAAATTATTCCAGCCCTTTATTCTTTGAACATTAAAACCATATGGATTATAATTATTGACGAGATAGAAATCTTTTCTGTCAAATTTATCTTTCCACCTGTCAGGTACTGTTCTTAAGAAATTATAGTATGAGATTTCCAATGCTTTGTTTAAAGAAGCATTCTGTCCTTTTATATTTACGCTATATATTATCAACACAATACAGAGTTGAACAAAAACAAATTTCTCTTTCATTTCTTGAATGATTTTTATTGATCTGTAACAGAAACCTCTCTAAAACCTCTTCTTGTCACTTGACCAAAATTCTGATAAACATCTATTTGCATCTTAGATAGGATTCCTGTATGATTATAAATATATACAATCTTATCTCGCATGGAAATAACATAACGTGTAGAGGACGCAACATCTATATCCGCTGCAGATGGTCCTTGAATCCAATAAGAATTTCCATTTGTTCCGCTAGGGTGTGTATGGATATATACCAGATCAGGATAATCTCCCGAACTAACACTGACAGTACTTTTTGTAGCAGGATCACCAACATCTCCCATCTCACAATAGACTGAAGTCTCTGGATCATTTCGAGTGAAAGTTAATTTATATTCTCTATTATTGTTATCAGATGTTCCTCCCAGCCCATTATCACCAATCTTTGATACAACTTCATTTCGAACTCTACGACTTCCATCTATTTCTACGAAATTCTCTTTATTACTAATATCTTTTTCTTTTATTATACGATCCCTAATCTTTTTGTCAAGCCCATTAACTTTAGCTTTTCCATATGATTCAATATTTTCTTTGTTGGACATCTTTAACACATATAGTTTTTGATCATCTTTACCATCAGAGCCTAAATAGGTACCGTCCCCAGTAATATAATCTCCAGCAGCCTTTCCTGTCCGATCTATAAAGCGAATAGGATTATTTAAACAAATGTTATATGAGCATATTTGCAAGAACTTCTCTGCCAACGGATCCACACACATCCATCTTCCCAGCACAGCATCATAGTGGCGTGCACCATAATCATACCAATCCAATCCATGCATACGGTCAAGTTCCTTACCATTGTACTTGTAAGATTGTGCGCCTCCGCCTGTACTCTCACCCATCAGTCCACCAAAGGCATAGTAATGATTCACTTGCTCCACTTGTCCATGCTCATCTATCACTACACGGTTGTTTCCAAGGTGGTCCTGCAAGTAGTAATGGTATGTTGGAGTGGAATTTGCAAGTGTGATGTATCCCACGTCAGTAAGAATCTTGCTTAATTGTCCATTCTCATAAATCATATTTCCACAGTAATCGGTTTTCAACGTTAAAGCTACATTAGTAGATAGAGGCGGAACGATGCTGCCCATAGGTACAAAGAGGTTAGTCTTCGAGGTTTTATAGGTGACAGAGAGTTTACGTCCTGCACCATCATATGAGTATTCTGCCATGTGCCCAAAACTAAACTGAAGTTTCGATGGTAAATTTAATAAATTATATTCTATCTTAGAAATCTTTTTATTAAAATCTTCTGTCATGTTACCATTTGCATCATAGACATACTCATTTTCTACATCTGCACCATCAACGAATTGAAACGCACCATAGGATGTCACTGATGTGGTAGCAGCATCCGTAACCTTAATAAGCTGATTACCATTATATTTGTATGCCAACTTATCTATAAGTCCAAAACCGCTATCATGTTTACCATGCCGTCGTAAGGTTAATATGTTTCCCATCAAATCGTATGTAAGAATCTCATTGTATTTATCATTGATAGTTATATTGTTACCTTCTCCATACAGGGCATGAGTCAGACGATTGATATGATCATAACGGAATTGGTAACCTCGTATTACTTTCTCCATACCAGCCTTCCACTGCATAGCACTGATATTACCACTATAAGAAGCAACTTGCGGTGAAATCCCCCCAACAGCAGTATTATATGCTAACGTTTCAGAAAAGAAATTCCCCGAGATTCCTGTCAACCAGTCACGTACATTATAGGTATATACAGATGTCTCTGTTGCTTTCGATTGTTTCTGAAGTCGTCCAATTTCATCATAGGAATTGCTCAGGAGTATTTTCTCTGGTAAGTCATTTAATTTATGGGATGTGGTGAGAAGACGATTGACGTAATCATAAGTGTAACTATATACTTCTTTCTGCACAGGCTTATTTGGTACAGTGTGTATATGCAGTTTCTGCCTTATCGTTCCAGGAAAATTATAGGCTGTATACTCATCTTCGAATCCTCCCAGATGATTGCTGGCATGCACCTGTACCATACGTCCATAATCATCATAATAGTAGGAAGTAATGGTATACTTGTCAGAAGCATCAAGGCTATAAATACGTTTACCTGTCAGTAAACCCTTAGCTCCACCTATATATTGTTGATCATAACCAACAATCATAGCATTATATTGTATTTTTACTTTTTCCAATGTTGACAAGGAATTGATAAATCGGTAATCATCATAATAGTCTACAGAAGTTAAATAAATAGGTGTAAAATTTAAATTCACAGTATAACCAGCTATTGTACCAGAACCTGTAAAGGTGGCTAGTACTACCATATTACTTACATCGGGAACTGTCTGTAATTTACATACAGCAGAAATAACGTGTCGTCCAAAGGCATCATATAGAAAGAGTGACCATTCTTTTTTTTCATACTGGTTCCCATCTTGACTAAAAATAAGTCTATCAGCCATGTCGTATTTCATTAAAATTGCTTTGCAACCAGGTAGTTTCTTTATGACGCAATTACCTCTTCTATCATATTGGTAATAATATGCTGTTTGTTGTAATAGCTCATGGTTAATATTCCAGCTGGAATTAGCTGTAGAAAGGCGTTGAGATGCATCGGGGGGTAGTACATAACGTAAACGACCAAAATCATCGTAAACGAAATAAGTATCTAACATCTTACTACCATCCATTACTCTCTTTAACACCACTCTACCTTGCTTGTCCTTAAACTCATAATTAACATGATCGTCCTCATCAGTAGTTTGGATGACTACAAGTTCAGATTTTGGATAAAAACCCTTGTTAAGTATAGACTGCTGATCATCTTGTATGACATACAACACACATGCTAAACTACCTTTCTCTGTATTAGTGAAATAGTTATTTTTGACTTTTCGTCCCGCATTATACCAAGCTTGTCCAGGTCCTGTTGTATAAGAAACTCTGTCCAATGACGACTGCTCATAAATTATTTCTTGGTAAGCCATAGGATCCAAATAAAACGATTGAGAAGCAGTCTGTACAGTTGACTGACTGCTACAACCATCATGAGCAGCCATAGGTACTGGAGACCATACTTTATATTGTCTGCCAGCACCATCATACTCCTGATAGGTTACAATATCACTTCTAGATGGCGAAGCTGCTTTTAATGCAGTTTCAAAAGGACGTCCAAGACCATCATAATACACAATTTTATCTATATATTTCGTTCCATTTGCATTCAGCATAGTACGTTCAAGAGTATAATTTTCATCAATTCTTGAGGAGAAAGGTCGTATATTTGATAGTGATGTAAGATGCTTATCTGTGTTTATTTTTACACTATCTAAGCAAGACTTTTTTTCAATAATATCCAATACGCTCTTAATAGGTAGTACAGCCTTAGCAGCTGACAAATGAACTGAACTGAAAAATATTATTAACAGCACGATGATGATATGCTGTGTACTACAATTACCGATTTTTATGTTACACTTCATAACACTCATTTTAAGTTACTAAACTTTCCAACCCCTTGAAACACTGTCTTTTCTCACCCACTTTTGCTTGTCGTCCCTTATATCCATTGAGTTTTAACACATGTATAATAGAAGTTAAGCAGTCTGTTCACATACTTCATTCCATTTTTCCAATAAATCAACGATATCTGCTTTTACAGTACCAGCCAAATCATAGTTGTGTTGTTCAAACATACAGAATAGTTTTTTCTGTTTTTACCTTTCGAAGTGCCTTTTCTTTTTTCCATTCTTATGATGGTAATCATAATTATGACGTACTGATGAGAACTCCGTTCAAATAATTGTGAGTTCTTAATTCTGAATTATCAAGAGTTGTCTATGCGTTAAATTGTAAACTATTTTCGCACTCCCGAAAACTGATACATGGTATTGGGGATTGTAAAAGATACCCAATGGACTTGTAAAAGGTGCCCTTTAAGGACCTTGTTAACGCCCTTCAAGACCCTTGTTAACGCCCTTTGAGAACCTCCTTTGTAAACTACTGATAAACAAGCGCTTACAAAGGCACAAAAAGTGGATGTTTTTGGAGTTTTAAAGCGTTATTAAGCTGATATTTTGTAAAGTTAATTCAATAACGTTAAGACTAATATGCAGTAACAGATCCCTCAGGGTCAAAGAATATACAGAACTGGTTGACGAGTTTATAGTTGACGAGTTAACAAGTTATATGTAGCAATAAACACTGCAAACAGGGATAGAGGGTTTGTCAAAGCAAAAATCATTAATTTGATAACTTTCAATTTATAAGTAGGACTCTTCTAAAGGGAAGAAAGGGTTCTATAACGAATCATGTGGGTTGTGTGTTGATATTCCATCGGTTTGGTGCGGGTGCTCAGCACATGTCGTGCGGAGGGTATGCACATGTCGTGCGGAGGGTATGCACCACATGTGCGAAAGGTTAACACCATTGCTGTATATGAAAGGGGATGGATTTAATGTGCGTTAAGCGCATTAAAACGAAGGGCAATTTGGAGTTTTGTTTAGTTGGAGGCTATACTTTCAACAATATTTTAGGCTCTATGACGAATTACCCACACGTTTCGTTATAGAGCCAAAAAAGCCCATTTCATTACTCAAAACCGAGTATAGAAATGGGCTTTCTTTATTGGATTGTTTCAAACTGCAAGATTACCAAAATGGTATTTGCATTTTGACACATCTTCATTCTGAATCATGAAAATCTATTTGCGCGTAAGCTTAGGCTGCACATAGACCTCACCGATACCGCGGTAGGCACCCATGACTGGTTTAGAGTCAGAGAAGCGGTTCCAGCCATAAGATGAGAAGGTTTGCTCAGAGGCGAGCTTCTGTGCTTCCTTGAAGACAAGGTTGCCCGTATCATCAATAGAAAGGAGGATACTCTCCTGCGTACCATTGATGGCTGTCTCGTGCTCCTTGCTGAAGTCATCGGCAACAATGACAGAGATAAAGTATTCGTAAACACCTGTCTGCACCTCATTCTTAGCGACCACCTTACCATTGGTCATCTTAAAGCCCTTACCGGGGATAAAGTCAACTGACCATGTGTATTTGTTATCAACGATGAAGTTCGCTTTGTTCGTTCCAGCAGCTTCGATACGTACATCAGTGGTTCTCTCAGACAATGTACGATCAGCATTACGCATCTTTGCAGTCTGCTTGTATTCGCCAACGAAGTCAGCCAATGAAGCCTGAACCACCTTCAGCGAGTCAACTAAGCCCACAGCCTTAGCGATAACCCAGCCAACACGTGCTTTGCCCGTTGTATTCTCAGTCACCTTCACGCCAACCTCGTTGCCTTTCTGCTCAACGCTGATCCAGTCGCCCGTCGTCACATAGGTAACAGGAACGTTAGCCGTAGCAATCAGCGTCTTCTGTACAGCCTTGTCGTCGGTGAAGATATCCTCACCAGCAGGCAGACCGAAGGTGATACCTTCTTGCTGAACGTTAAGGGTGATAGAGTCGCCCTGTTGGCTTTTGATAACGAGGAGCGTGTTACGCGACTGTGGGCTGGTATTTGTTGCAGCGGTCAACATAAGTGTCTCAGCCTTCTTCGTAACCGTCAGCCACGCATCCTGCGCATAAGCCTGAGCAGGTTCAGAAGCCATCTTCACCTCGTTCGTTCCACCAATCACGTTAAATGCTGTCTGCGCCTTTACGACGTTCAGTCCCACAGCGTATTCAGGCAGTTCGTTATCGTTGCTGCTGCATGCCGTTCCAAGAACGGCAGCTGCAACGAGCATGAATATAGAAATATACTTCTTCATAATTAATTAATTTTCTTCATGTACTGGATATTCGGCAATGTGAAGGCAAATACATAGTTGCCATCAGCATCGGTAACAGGCTGCAAGTCTTCGCCGTATGCTACACCGAAGAAGGAGTCAACGGCATGACCTGTAATCTGTCCACTGTCTTCAGCCGTAGCTTGTTCCATGTCATCATCCCATGTGAAGAACAAGCTACCCTGACCTTCACCGAAGAGTTTACCCTCCTTCTGAGATGCTGGAATCAACAAGATACCTGCTGGATACTTATAGGTTGGGTCGGTCACTGGCTGTCCTGGGAGTTCCAGACGTCCCGTTGCTGGGTCGTAAGTCAGGAGCAACTCATAGTTGACATTATTAATATTCAACTTACCCTTCAGTGTGTTGGCAACAGAACCCATCTCCAAGGTAAGCTTGATACGCTTACGCAGGTTCGTCTTCAACTGCCATTCGCCAACCCAGAAGTCGATACTCTTATGAGTCTTTGGCAAGAACTGAATGATTTTAAGGTCGCCTTCTGTCAACGAGTGATCAGCATCATTCCATGTGAAATGTTGATACTTCTTATTGCCGATGACGATAGGTTCGCGAAGGACGATACCCGTATTCGTAGTGCAATAAGGCATCTCCCACTTCTTATCGCCCAAGGTAACACTAAGTCGTCTCACCTCTTGTGTGAGGGTGCCTTGCCCTAAGGTGTCGTTGCCCAAGACGAAATCATAGGTTTCGACGTTCATCCCTTCCATCACAGAGATCAACCCTACCATATACTCTTCCCAGCTCGTGCCCTTTGGCAGGCGAGTGAGCACCATCTCATTCTGCCACTTACGTCCTTTCAAGAAGATACTATCGTTAGTAGCACGGAGAATAGAGAACTCATAGTCGCCCTGCGCACCGTCAGGACTACCCAACCAAGTCTCAGCCAAGGGGTGAATGACTTCGTTATAACCATTGAACGACAAGGTAGGTCCCAAGTCTTTGATGACGTCATAGCCTGATGTAGCTTGCGCCTCAGGGTTCCTCACGTCACCCATCGCCGTCACATGACCATTCTTGAACTTCAGCAACAGCGTATAACCACCATAGCTATAGTTCTTACCTGTATAATACTGCATTACCCAACCATCCTCTGACGACTCCAGCAGTGCCTTATAGTCAGCCACCTTCTTCTCGATTCGTTCAGCCGCAGGGAGGTCGAAAATGGTCTTATCGTCATGCAGACACGATTGCAGAGAAAGTGTCAGGACGATAGACATGAATAGCAAATATACCTTTTTCATTTGCGTACTTATTTACTTTTATCAGGTTCTGAACTTCGTTCGTAATATTGATTCCGCCAAGTCAGAAACCTTTGTTTGATTATTTATTGATAAGATGCACACGCACCACCCTGTTATTCGAGTGTGTTCAGATTGAGCGTACCAATCTTTCCGCCTCTTCTAAGGATGGCAGTACGTAACAATTCGATGTTAACATTCCAAGCGTTACGCATGTACTCACGGATAATCTTGAGCTTTCTGTTGATAATACTACCGCCCTTGTTACCCGCATTCCTCATGATGGTGTCCCAATCCTCTGGCGTACTGGTCACATAGATAGAGTAAAGCTCGGCGATATCCTCAGCAGGGTTCTCCATAGAGTAAGCCGAAACGAAACCCATACTCTGTGCCTTCTTGTCAGGGATGGAAGTCCAGTTACCACTCACGTAGTCAGAGCGTGAGATGTTATCATACGACTCATCGTAAGGCTGCTTCTGGTTGAGGATGTGCATAAACTCATGGTGCATCGTGTGGAAATAGTAGTTATTCATACTACCATAATCCTTCAACTGGTCATCGGTAAGGGCATTTACCTTACCTAATCTCACCTTATAACCACCCTCAGCACTACCGATCACCTCTGTGCGATAACGTGTGTAACCCGGTGTACCTGTCACGAGGATGATACGTGGGGCATTCTCCTTAATGAAGTCAAGTCCAACGGTCTCAGCATAAGCGTCAAACCACATATACTTTGTGAGGATAGCAAGTTTTACGGTCTTGGCAGAGTCGGCTGGCACGAAGTTATAAGCCTGCTCTGTCTCTTCCGTTTTCAGACGATATTGGAACTCTATATTATAAGGCATGGTGTAATTCTTATACAACCACTCATCGAAGGCGTTGCGCTGAACAGCCTTTGTTGAGAATATAGAGTCACCGCTTATCTTGTCATCACTGCATGACGACAAGATTGTGCCACAGCTGGCAATAGCGATTGCTGCTAGATATAAATACTTTTTCATAAGGCGTCAATTTAATTATTACGTGGATTAGCCGTCTCACCAGCCAATATAACATCCTGTGGCAACTGAATTGCCAGACGTGGGTCGCCAACCTTCATTGAGTCGGTTACGGCAGTTACGTTAGACTGTACATCAACCTTTCTACGATACATTGTAATACCATAGCGCTTAACATCCTGCAGACGGAAACCCTCATGAATGGTTACCAGTCGTTTCAACTGTAGGAGGCACTGCAAAAGAGGTTCCTGTGTTGTTGACTCAATGGTAAACAATGGGTGCAACTGCTTCTTTGGTGTAGGCTTTGTTGGCGTGTAATAAGCCATTGACTTATAGAAGTCCTGTATCTCTGCCAGTGTGAGTTGCTTTCTATTCTTTGAGAAGACACTCAGTTCGGTGTTGATGTCCTGCAATGCCTTGTCATACTCGCCTGAGAGGGCATAAGCCTCAGCACGTTCAAGGAGGGTGACATCGGTATTGAAGACAGCATACTCACCATAAGGGATACCAATCTCCGCTGTTGCGTCAATAACCTTTGGTACGTAAGGAATCTTACGCAGACAATACTTTGACACACCATTGTTATAAAGGACGGTATAGTTCAGCGTTGAACCGCTATCGCCCCATGGAGCAGGTGCCTGCAGGGTTTCGTTCTTGCTAATCAATTCGCCATGCGCATACTTGCTACCTGCCTGAATAGGAATACTGATAACACCCCACTGTGAAGGCACAGGTAGTAACATGATGTTCGCATTGTTGCTTGCATTCACAAAGGCGTTTGGCTGTACGTTACCACTCGGACCTAAGCGGTTCCATTCTGCCCAGTTGCGGAGGATATCAGCTGGCTGTTCGCCTAATACCTTATTGGCATACATCACCGCCTTATCATACTTCTGTGCATAGAGATAGAAGCGAGTTGCGAAAGCATAAGCCGCCTGCTTGGTGAAGTGGAACTTAGGCTTTGCATACTTCGTACCAACGAGCGACATACCCTTCAGCAGGTCAGCCTCAATCTTCTGATAAAGTTCAGCCAGCGTACCACGCCCGATTAATCGACCGACCACCTTCTCGGGCTTTGTAGGATAAGCCAAACCCAACTCATTGGCAGCTGTCGTCTTATCGTAAGCCTGACAGAAGATGGTTGACAACTGGAACATTGAGAACGCTCTGCAGAGCAAAGCCTCACCCAATTGTGCTTGATAGTCTTCCTCTGACTGCGCATCTTTAACGGTACGCTCGATGTATTCAATCGCCTCGTTACAAGTTTCAACAGCAGCATAATGCGCTGACCACAACTGATAAGGCGACTCCGTATTGCCCACGTCATCAATGTCCTTCCACTGATAAGCCTGCTCTTGGAAACGGTCGAACGCACTCCAAGTGCTGTGCAACTGTTCGTCAGTATTGTCTGAATACATCTCCGTGAGATAAGCTGGGTGTGCTTGTGGATAAGCACTCGCCAACAACTGGCTTACCTCCGAAGGATTTTTGAGGTCCATACGGCTGTCTGGATACTTGTTAAGGAAATCGTTACACGATGCAAGTGCTAACGAAAGGGCAGCCACAGACAAGTATATAATATATTTTTTGACTTTCATCTTCGTAAGTTTTAAAGTCCAAGTTTCACTGTTAACGTAAATTGTTTTGGCATTGGTGATGCTACACCACCCACATTATAGAACTCTGGATCCTGCCCATTGAGTCGCTTGTCAGCATAGAGTAGGAAGAGGTTGGTAGCCTGAAGCTTCAACGATGCATTCTTAATCACACTGTTCTGGAAGAGTTGTGCAGGGAAGTCGTAAGCTAAAGAAATCTCTTTCAGGCGAATGAAGTCACCCTTGGCAATACGTACGTCGCTGTAGTTATAAGCATTATAGCCCAAACGAACATTAGTGTTTGCCATGTACTGACTCTTTGAAATGATACCTGGGATATTGGTTTCCTTCTCCTCACCAGCTGCCATCCATCGGTTCTTAAACGCATTGGTCATTGAGACAAGGTCGTTGTAACGTGCACGGAACTTTGGGTCAAGGCGTACCACATTGCCGAAGGCGTAAGTGAAGAAGACGTTCAGGTGGAAACCACGATAACTGAACATATTGCCAACAGAACCCGTATGGGTTGGGTCAGTAGGACCTTCATACTTCAAGAAGTCGGTCTTCGTACGCTCCTGGAAGTTGATGTCATCGGTTGTCACCTGTCCCTTCTCATTGAGCACCATTGGCATACCATCGCTGTTCAAGCCCATGAATGGGATGGAGAACAAGGCACGAGCAGGATAACCCTTCTTCGCAAAACCATTACCACTCACTAAGCTCATCACGTTACCTTGGTTGAAGAGCTTTGTAATCTCGGTTGTTGCGTAGGAATAAATGAAACTGGTGGTCCAAGAGAAGTTCTTCTTCTTGATGTTTACAGATGAGATACTCAGTTCAAGACCATTAGAATTCATCTCGGCAACGTTGGCTGCACGAATAATCTCACCACCCAAACCAGCAGTTACCATCGGACCAATCTCATCGAAGTTTCTACGTGTATAATAGTCGAAGGTAACACCTAAGCGATTGTTCAACAAAGACGCATCGAAGCCAAGGTTCAACTCGTTCTTCTTCTCGTAAGTAAGCGTTGAGTTTGCCAACTCACTAATCTCCAGCTGTGGTTCCTGGTCTTCAGCAAAGAGACGGAAAGGAGTTGAAGCGGTGATGATAGCAGTGGAGTTGCTATAGGAAGCATCTGGCGGTGTACCTGTAAGACTATAAGAGGCACGCAGCGTGAGCTTATTCAATGGAGAGAGCTTGTTAAACCAGTTCTCCTCATGTACGTTCCATGCACCTGACACGTTCCATGTTGGCATCCAGCGTGCACTGGTGTTACGACCCATCTGGTTAGAGCCTTCATAACGAAGGGTTCCGTTGAATACGTAACGACCTTGATAGCTATAGGTTGCGTTACCATAGAAGGCTAAGCTGCGTGAGTTCGTTGGAGTGATGGTATAATAAGTGTTACCCGACTCTATGGCACGTTTGAAATACTGATAGATATAGAATGGAACCATACCAGCATCATAACGCAGACCAGCACCCTCGAAGGCGTTGCGCTGACGCTCGATGCTCGTCAACTCCATACCTCCAAAGAGGTTCATGATATGCTTGTCAGCAAAGGTATGACTATAGTTTGCCGTTGCACGAACGTCATAATCGCTCATGCGGTTGTCGCCCTTATGATACAAACCGCCGTAAGGCAATACGGTCATTGGCAACACGTAAGGGTTATTGGGGTCTTTATAAAGGTATTTGTTGGCATCACGGATAATTCCGTTTGACATCGCACGATAAGCCAGGGCCTGATTGGAATTGTCCTTTACGTAATGCTCCTGTGTAGAAGTCATATACTTGAATGCACCCAAGAGTGACAGTTCAAGCCCTTGGATAGGCTTATACTTAAACTCTAATTGGAAACGAGCATCAAGCGTGTTGAGGTCGATGTAGTTATTGTTCAACTCGTTGAAGATATTGAAAGGCGCATAATTCGCAACGTAGGTTGCTGTTGGGTCCAACACACGTGAAGTGTTGCTGGCGTAAGAGTATGGGTTGATATCGAAGTCACGCTTCACCTCACCCCCTACAACATCAACGTCCTGACCAAGGGTTCCTGGTGCACGCTGCTTACGATAAGCCGCACCACCAATGAGGTTCAACGACAGCTTGTCTGTCAAATGATGCGTGAGGTTTACGTTGAGGGTATAACGGTTTACGCTACTCTGCTTGTACCATCCTGGGTCTAACAAGGCACTGAATGAAGCGTAATAGTTTGACTTCTGCGTACCACCACTCAAACTGATAGAGTGGCTCTGCATAATATTAGATGAGAACAACTCTCTGAACCAGTTGGTATTGCGGAACTCTGCACGCTGGAGATAACGGTTGCGTGCCTCTGTGGTGTTCTCCAAAGCAAACTGACCAGTGTTGGCATTGTACTTGTTTATCAACTCGTACATCTTTCCATACACACCATATTCGCTACCATTGAGTACATCAGAGAAGTTCAACCAACCCTTGTCTGCTAACTCTCTGTAGATACCCATCTGCTCCTTTGAGTCGAGAATATCGAAGTTGCTGTAAGAGGGAACAAGACGAGAGGTGAACTCACCCGTATAGCTGATGTGTGCCTGTCCCTGCTTACCTTTCTTGGTAGTAACGACAATCACACCTGCCATCGCACGCGCACCATAGATAGAAGTTGCCGAACCGTCCTTCAGAATCTGGAAACTCTCGATGTCATCGGCATTAAGACCTGCTATCGCTGAAGAGATAAGCGTCTCTGGATTACCTGATGCTAAGTCGTCTGCACCGACATTGGCTGCATCTTCCATGATGACACCATCGACAACCCAAAGTGGTTTACTACTACCATAGATAGAGGTGGCACCACGGATGCGAATCTTTGGTGACGTACCGAAGGTTCCGCTGACATTCTGAACAGACACACCCGCTGCCTGACCTTCAAGCGAACGGCTGATATCTGCCACACCACTCAGGCGTGCCTTCTCAGCGTCAACCTTGTCTGTAGCACCCGTGAAGAGACGGCGGTCGGTGCGGGTGAGACCCGTCACAACAACCTCATTCAGTGTCTGAGTGCTTGACTTGAGTACCACCTTCATGTCCGTAGTACCCTTCAGGGTCTGCGATGCCATACCGATGTAGCCCACCGTAACCTGAGGATTAGCAACGTCAGTGGTAAGCGAGAACTTACCATCGACATCGGTCACTGCACCCGACTTGGTGCCCACGACCATAATGGTAGCACCGATAACGGGTTCGTTATCGTCGGCAGCCACTACGGTACCCGAGATTTTAGTTTGTGCCAATGCTGCGCTTACGCACATTAAAAGCATGGCAAAACACATTAGTAACTTTTTACTCATAAACTTTTTGTTATATTTAGTCTGATATTATTTAATGCGGTTATTAAAACTCTTTTCTGTCCGATTAAAGGACAAATAAAAAACGCTCTCTTGCGCCTTTCACTCTTAGCCAGTATATAAAGTCATAGTATGAAACATCTATTAATTTAACAAACTTACAATACATATATATTATATTAAGTTGCAAATTTAGCAAAAAATATTCAAAAAACAAGTTTTAATTGCATTTACAAGATAGTTTATACTCAATTAACGGGTGAACGAGCTGACGAGTGAACGAGCTGATTAGTAGACAAAGTTTTCAAGTGGACGGGGGTTAAGTGGACGAGTGAACGGGTGGACAGGTGAACAAGTTGCTTGCGAAAAAAGACAAAGTAACATGAGAACGAGTTTTCCTTTATAACAAGTAACTTGTAAACTTGTCAACTACCCTCTAACCCTCTAAGCGAGTTTTTAAACAACATTCTTCTATTAAATAAATCCTCTATTCCTTGGAAAAGAAATTGACATTGCCAATCGAACTCAGGCTTATTAGCTGATAAACTTGCATCAGACTTAAATCCAAGACGCACTCTATAATATTGAACCAACTGCCCATCAGCTTCTTTGTCAGCTGCAAACAAATATACATATTGACAGCCTACGTATTTATGCATCATTTCAAGTGTACCCACAACCTTTAGCCAAAATAGTGTTTCTCCCATCTTTCTCTCCTTTGGAAGACCTAATGACTTCCAGTACTCCTTTCCTGCTTCGTTAGTTCCAAACAATTTCAATTCTACAGCAGGGAAAGAATTTCGTACCTTAGTAACAGCTTTCGTATGCTCAAGTTCTTCATCTTTTTTCCAACGATTCTTCTTATAATAGAAGTACTCCATTTCATCATATGCCATACCTTTTTTCTTGGCTCTATCCACAGTCTCCATAAGCAGGATTCTTTCTTCCTCAGAACTATATTCTTTTCTTTGAAGCCTATAGATGGCTTTTATAGCCTCATAGCCAACTTCCATTTTCTCAGGCTGGGTAACTTGGAACAATTCACCACATCTTAAGGAGAAAAAGATTAAAGGAATATTGGTTGGAGACATCACAACAAAAGAAGAAAGATGCCCTTTCTTATCATCTTCTAAATAGTCCTTAGAGGTAAAGCAGTCCTTGATCTGTTTCTGCTCTTGCCCATCAATAATGGGGCCAGTCATAGAGCGCAAAACACTCTCATCTATTTCTCGTGCTCTTCTTATCTCAAGGTCATCAATTAAGGCTAATGCTTTTTCTATTAGTATAGACATTTAGTTGTTTTTCTTGATTTGAGGTAATATCTCATCAAAATAGAATCTTCGCATTTTTATACGTTCTGCATCATTTCTAATATCATCAAGATTCATTGGAACAGTGCAACGATCGTCTGGTCCATAACCTTCACGAGCATTCTGCCAAGAACTTTCTCCATGTGCAAGAATACTCAAAGACCATGAATCCTTAGACGCATAATTCTGAAAAACAAAATTAAGCGACTCTTGGTAAGGTGCCAACTCTGCTTCTGTTGGCATTTCGTTGAGTGCCTTAGATTTGTATTTGTCACGAACCTTTACAATAACAGGTCCATACTTCCATGCCTCAAACTGTTCTTTGAACATCTGCTGACCTGTACGAATAATAGATTCGCGCTGAGAAAAATACAGAAGTTTATGAAGTTTCATTTGATCTATCTCCGTATTCTTCTCATCTTTATATCTTTTGTAGATATAAGAAGCTACTTTTATTACGTCAATCATAAGAATCTGTTATTGGATATACCTCTTTCTTATATTTTTCTAATCTGCGTATTAAGATTTTAAGTGATTCCCACCACAAAAGTACTAAAAAAAACTATAAAAGCAAGATTTTAACTCAAAATCTTCTCCTTTTTGAATGTTTTTCTACTTTTTGTAATATAAAGATGTCAAAACGTTGTGTTTTATACTTTAATAAAGTACAAGATGCGAATTAACAGAAAAGTGACATTCGACCGATTTGGTGCGGGTGCTTAGCACATGTGGTGCGGAGGGTATGCACATGTGGTGCGGAGGGTATGCACCACATGTGCGAAGAGTTAACACCATTGCTGTATATGGATGGGGATGGATTTCATGTGCGTTAAGTGTATTAAAACAAAGGGCAATCTGGAGTTTTGTTTAGTTGGAGGCCATACTTTTGACAATATTTTTAGGCGCTATAACGAATCACCCACATGCGCCATTATAGCACCATTATAGCGCTCTAAAACCACAAAAATATATTGAAAAGTATGGTTTTTACACCCAACACCCCAAATTATTGTGAATAAATGAGTTATCGTTTTCTTTCTTGCTTAACTTACGTTGTGTTTTGCTCGAATATTTTAGTTTATTTATTTAGATTTGAAAGAGAAATTAACTAGAAATTTTACCTATATTAAGAGTGTCAGATTTCTAAATATTTATTAGTTATTTTTTTCAATGGAAACTAAATGACAAGAACCTTTTTTATATAACTTTGTCTCATCAAAAAATAGCTCACATTAAAAAAACAACATGTTACCCAATTTGAATTTAGCATTTGCCACCAACATATATATTAATTCACCTTATTATATAGAGAGGTTTTACCGCAGATGAAATCAAATACAAATGTCGGTATGTGTAAGTAAAACATAACTTAAGAAAAATTGCGTATTTAGAATTCATTATTCATAAAAATTATAACGAAAATAACCAAAAAATAAGAACAAAAATGAAGATTTATTTGAAACCGTACACTGCGTGTACAAAAGTTGAGGTTGAAGGTTACTTGTTGGCAGGAACTGGTAATGGTAACAATGGTGGATTTCGACCAGGAGGAGGAAGTCAGCAACCAGCTCCTTACTATCCATTCCCAGAACAGACAACAGGTGGTTGGGGGCAAGTAAAGGCGGGCACTCCTTCACCAGCACCAGAAGACATTCTCCCCCTCGAAGATGAAGACTAAAGTATTGAAAATTAATATTAACTAAAGACTTAAGAACATGACCATTAAAAGTTTTTACACATTATTACTAAGTACGACCACTTTAATCCTGGCATCTTGTTCAACTGAAGTGACTGATGAGCAATCAGCAGCTACAAACTCGCCTGTTCGTTCATTTATCATCACAGAGGTACAGGAGCCTATGACACGTACAAATGTTTCACTAACAAAGCCTATCACCTGGAATAAAGGCGATCGTTTCTTTGTTTACAACATCACTTCGCCACAAAAGGATTATGACTATCTGTCCATGGCAAATGACGGATTTGATTCAAAATTCGTGGGTGATGTTCATTGGAAGGAAGGTGACGAGATTGCGCTGTTCTATCCTTACAGATACGTTCAGAATGATCCACGCATGGGCGTTCTCAACTTAGGGTTAACAGAGAATACGCTCTATGATAAGGGCGAAGTTGTAAAAGGCCATCAGAATGGTACTGTTGAAAACTTCAGATTCTTTGATTACTCATGGAATAAGGTAAAGAACATCTCGTCTCAAGGTGTTAATGCATTGGCTAATGTAACCTTCCACAAACAGTATTCGATATTAGGATTTACCATGCATTTCAAAGGTCAACCTTTGAAGAAGATTAAGCGCGTAATCCTCCATAACGTTTATACCCATGCAGCGTTCGACCTTGCTACAGGTAATATGAGCCACTCTTCTAAGGGCGATTTAACGATTACTGCAGATGAACCTCTCGATACATTTTATGTATTGCTTTTCCCTGATGCACAATTCGCACCAAAATATACTATCGAGACGACTGATGGTGAGATATACTACTCTGAAATCAAGAAGCCTTTTAATCTCGAAAAGGCCAGATATTATTTTGAGAACTTGGAGGTTACAAATACACCATGGATTGACATTGACGGAAAGAAATGGGGTAAGTATAACTTGCAGTACAATCCTTGCACTCGCTTAGATGGTTGGGTTCCAGGTTACAGATTGGCAAAGCAGGCATGGGATTACTTCTATACCAATTCTGACCCATTCAATCTCTATCCAGAGTTCCTCCCACGTGCTTTCAACACATCCTCTTTCGACCACTTCCGTTGGGGCAACATCGCTTGTGCAAACAATTACAGCCACGATTACTCTCGTTATTACTCATATCACACGGGTAATATTCAGGCACTGATTCAGAACCAATGCTATGGTGACCTTGCTTACCACACCTCTAAGGGTAAGTGGATGCTCCCTACAAAGGCTGATTTTAACCACCTGATGGCTAAGACTGGCGAGTATGTTGGTTACTATCAAGAGGGCAGCAACATCATCGTTGGTGTACTCTTCGACCCAACAGTAGAGGCTTGCAAGAAGGGTAAGGTGCTCGACAAAGATGGTCGTGTTATCGGTGTCACAAACCGCCCTAATGGCATCTACGTAGGTAAGTACAATGATTGTCGCACAAGCATGAAGAAGTTCACCAAGGAGGATATCGACAAGGGTGTGTTCCTCCCATTCGCCGGTGCTTACACCGAATACAATGATGGTGCACCACGCCTACAGCGTCCTGGCGGTCAGGCTTACTATTGGACCTCTGATGGCAACCGCTGCAACTACTCCCAGGCTACAGCGTTCTCAGCTTACTACATGAACAACGGTTGGCTCTATCCTGGTACTGTTGACGGCGCTAGAAGTGGTAACAACCCTAAGTGGAACATGTATAACATCCGACCTGTCTATGCACAGTAAGTACTGGGGATTCAGAATTATGATTATCCTTGTTTGCTGCGTTTATTGCTACAATATAACTTGTCAACTATAAACTCGGCAAACACCAAAAACGCCCCTCTCCGAAGTGGAGAGGGGCGTTCTGTGTATTCTTTGACCTTGACTTCTCTGTGGGTTTCACAAAGCAAAAGTGATTCATAATTATGGATACTGTCGGTTATGAAATTATCTAACAAGAGAAGATGTGTCAGTACATCTTATTGAACCTTTGTGAGTTCATAAACCAGATAACGTCCTGTGAGTGGAATTCTTCCGTATTCCAAGGGTACCTGATATAGCATTGTGTAGGCATTGTAAGGAAGAAGATAAATTTTAAACTTACTTGTTTTTACGTTATAATATCCGAATCCTTTAAAATAAGTTTCTAAATGCCTTAGATAGTCTCTTGCAGTGTCAGTATCTCCAAAAGTAACCACTCCTTGTGTTACTTCAAAACGATATATACAACTGTCTTGTTGGTTGCGACTGCTAAAGCGAATGCCCTCAAGTTCTATATTAGCCTTTTCGTCTCGTTGAGTAAATATCTCTGATAGTGTATCGTTTATCCCAGTTTTATCAATATTGTGTAACTGCACATACGTGTCGCGTGACAAGGTTAAATAGCCATATTTATATTTTTCTTTATCGTAGATGATTAGAGAGTCGAAGTCAAGCCTTGAATTGGAATAATAATTCTTCTTAGTTGAAGGGTCGTAAACATGCACATTACCTTTATACTTACCGGGTATAGATTTCTGTACTTTAAGTGCTTCTTCACTACTGATAGGTGCAAAAGTAGAGGTGTTGTCTGTTGTGTTTTCATCATCTTTCGTACATGAAACAGCAAAGCTGCCAACCAACAGCAGGAAAAGAGCGAAGAGTAGGTTGTATTGATTCTTGTTATTCATAATTTATTCTTTATTCATAGTTTATTCTTTTTGTAAAAGGGAAATCAGTTTATCCTATGCTGTCTTCTTTAATTTGCATATAAAATAAACGTCATTGAATTCGGCTTTTATTTTATTGTTTTGAATCATGCTGTCATAAAACAAGGCATTCTCTGGCTTTATGTACACCGTTAATTCTTTCGTTGTATTGTTGATAGTTCCACAGATACTAAAATACATTTCTGTCAAGGCATAACGTTCACTAATATATTCCCGCATGTATGAGTAGGGGTAATGTGGATCATTCAATAGGAATGCCACTTCTGAAGGATTCTTCTTGCTTCTTCCTATGAGTTTTGTGTCAAATGTATTCATTTGTTCTTTTTTCCACGAGTTTCGTTCCTTGATTATTTTATACAATAAATCATAAGCATATTGATCCTTCTTTAAAGCATATAATGTAAAAGAAAGGGGTATAGGATTTATAATAAACTCATTAAAGCGCCTCCTAAATTTGATGGTAAGATGATTATCAAAATTAGAAAGAATTACCTGTTTGGTTTTAGGGTCATAAACGGTTAGCATACCCTCGTAGGTGCCCACAGCCTTAGAAAAGAAATCGTCAGCATCGTCTCCTTGGATAGGAATTGAATAATTAATATTAGGTTGCAGGATATCAGCTGTGAAATCATGATATTCGATAGGAACAAAGGGCATGTGGTCGTTTTCGTTTTCTTCATCTTTTGAACATGAAGCAAACAAAAGTGGAAGGACTAAACACGCGAGCGCAATAAATAACTTTGATTTGGGATGTTTCATCTTATTGTGTTTCTAAATTAATAAATAATAGGGAGAGGGAGGTATTTCACGTAAAGTTTTATTTGTTTTCGCTCATAAGAGTTCTGATGCTTTATCAGATAATGTTGTATTATCCCAGTGGTCTTAACCCTTAGAAGCAGATAATCTTCAAAATATCTGGTCATCAGAACGCCTGTTTTATGTTGAAAAAAGTTCGTTGGTTTATGTGTACAAAGATACATATTCCTTTTTTTCTGTACTAAGAATTGCAGATTCATTAACCTGCTTTTCTCTTTATTAAATTTATCTAATCACTTCATATTTCAGGAGAAACTTATTTCACTTTTTGTTATTAGAGATAATTTCTGTACTTTTGTAACTACAATAAAAAAGGAAGAGATATGGAACCATTGGCAGAACGATTGCGCCCCCGCACGCTCGACGATTATATCGGACAGGAACACCTCGTTGGTGAGGGGGCTGTACTCCGACGTATGATTGACTCGGGGCGCATTGCGTCGTTTATCCTTTGGGGACCACCGGGCGTGGGCAAGACGACGTTAGCACAGATTATCGCTAATCGCTTAGAGACACCGTTCTATACGCTTTCTGCCGTGACGAGTGGTGTGAAGGATGTGCGAGATGTCATTGAAAGGGCACAGAGTGGACGGTTCTTCAATTCCGTCTCACCGATTCTCTTTATCGATGAGATCCATCGTTTCTCGAAGTCGCAGCAAGACTCACTCTTGGGTGCGGTAGAGAAGGGAACGGTGACGCTTATTGGTGCGACAACAGAGAACCCATCGTTCGAAGTGATTCGTCCGTTGCTCTCACGCTGCCAACTCTATACGCTGAAGCCGTTGGAGAAAGAAGATTTGCTGAAGTTGTTGCATCGAGCAGTGACGGAGGATGTGGAACTGAAGAAGCGGAATATCGAACTGCGTGAGACGAGTGCTCTGCTGCGATACAGTGGGGGTGATGCCCGTAAGCTGTTGAACATTCTCGACTTGATTATCTCAGCTGAGGCGGGCAACGATGTCGTGATTACCGATAAGATGGTGGAGGAACGACTGCAAGAGAATCCGTTGGCGTATGACAAGGATGGTGAGATGCACTATGATATCATCTCAGCCTTCATCAAGTCGATTCGTGGCTCCGACCCTGATGCAGCACTGTACTGGATGGCACGCATGATTGAGGGAGGAGAAGACCCGAAGTTTATTGCGCGCCGTGTCGTCATCAGTGCCGCAGAGGATATCGGACTTGCGAACCCTAACGCCCTATTGCTGGCGAATGCAGCCTTTGACGCTGTGACAAAGATAGGATGGCCCGAAGGTAGAATCCCATTGGCTGAGGCGGTAGTCTATCTGGCTCGTTCGAAGAAGGATAACTCTGCGTATAAAGCCATCAACGAAGCGATAGAGTTAGTACGACGGACAGGTAACCTCCCTGTCCCACTCCATCTGCGTAATGCTCCAACAAAGCTGATGAAGGACCTCGGTTATAGCGATGGTTATAAGTATCCACACGATTATCCGGGGCATTATGTCGAGCAGCAGTATATGCCGGATGAGTTGGTAGCCCCACCCCAGCCCTCCCCGAAGGGGGAGGGAGACAAATAGGATAAAGTTAGAATGATATAAGAATAAAGTTGAGACAATGGATGGAAATGATTCTGATAATTTTCATAGGTCGATGATTACTTAACAATACAATTCATCGACACTCAACACCCAACACCCAACAAACATGAAAATAGCAATTCTCGACTGCCACGCAGTCAATCCTGGCGACCTCTCATGGGAGCCTATAAAAGAAATCGCAGAGTGCACCATCTATGAGCGCACAAGTCAAGAACAAGTCGTTGAACGAGCAAAAGATGCGGATGGTATCCTTATCAATAAGGTTAACATCACCCGTGAGGTGCTCGAACAGCTTCCACGATTGAAGTATATCGGTGAACTAGCAACAGGTTATAACAATATCGATGTTGCTGCAGCACGTGAACGTGGTATCGTGGTATGCAATATCCCTGCCTATAGTACGGATAGCGTGGCACAGCACGTCTTTGCCCTTCTCCTGAACGCTACCACCCATGTTGACCATTATGCTGAGGCTGTGCGTCGTGGCGAATGGAGCAAGCAGCAGGACTTCTGCTATTGGGACACACCACTCGTGGAACTCGCTGGTAAGACACTCGGTATCGTTGGCTTAGGCAACATCGGTCAGAAAGTGGCAATGATTGCACATGCCCTGGGTATGGATATCTCGGCTTGCACGAGTAAGAACAGTAGCGACCTACCAGAGTGTATCCGTAAGACAACCCTTGAAGGCTTGCTCAGTACGTCTGACGTTATCACCTTGCATTGTCCTTTGACGGCGGAGAACACGCGTATGATTAACGCTGAGACGCTGAAGGGTGTACGCCGTGGTGCTATCCTCATCAATACCGGACGTGGTGGTCTCATCGACGAGCAGGCTGTTGCTGATGCCCTGGAGAGCGGACAACTCGCAGCTTATTGTGCCGACGTGCTGACCGAGGAACCTCCTCGCGCTGACAATCCACTCTTCCATCAACCCAATGCGTTTATCACGCCACACATCGCTTGGGCAACACGTGACGCACGTGAGCGACTAATGGCAATATGTGTTGAGAATATTAAGAAGTTTATTGCAGGAGAGCCACAGAACGTGGTGTGAAGCCCCACCCCGACCCTCCCCGAAGGGGGAGGGAGAAAGCCTCCCCCAGCCCCTCCGAAAGGAGGGGAGTGCAGATAACAAAGGGTAGTACTCTAAGTTTATGCAAGCAATGAGCATAGTTTACATGGAGGGATTATGTAATTATAATATGTAAATCAATTTTCTTTATTGTATAACAATGAGAAGATAGTCTTATTACTCCAGCAAGGACATACAGCGAACCTTATCCTATTTGCCTCCCTCCCCCTTCGGGGAGGGTCGGGGTGGGGCTTTTATTTATTCAAATATGATCTACACTGATCCTCATCTAGTCCGTACGCTTCAGGTGATACTGGAGTTTCTCGGAACATTTGCGTTTGCCATATCGGGCATCCGCCATGCCGCACAGAAACACTTCGATTGGTTCGGAGGGTACGTTTGTGGCTTTGCCGTCGCCATTGGTGGCGGTACGATTCGCGACACCATGTTGGGCGTAAGACCCTTCTGGACGTCAAACATTATGTATGTGCTTTGTACGGGTCTGGCACTCTTCCTCATCATCTTGTCGCATAGGTGGATTCGTCGTCTAAGCAATGCATGGTTCGTCTTCGATACCCTCGGTCTGGCACTCTTCACAATCGCTGGTATTCAGAAGACCATCGCCCTGGGACATCCCTTCTGGGTGGCTATCATCATGGGGTGTATCACCGGTGTGGCAGGCGGCGTTATCCGTGACATACTGCTGAACAACATCCCTGTTATCTTCCATAAAGAGATTTATGCAATGGCGAGTGTGGCAGGTGGCCTCATCTATTGGGGACTCTTCTCGCTGGGATTGTCACTCCCAATAACCGTTATCGTGACATTCCTCGCCATCTGTTTAATTCGTTTCGTTGCAGTGGGTTACCATATCTCTCTCCCCACGCTACAAGATGAGGAAGAAAAAAAATAATAAAAAAGATTGCAAAACATTTGGTAGAACGAATAAAAAGCAATACCTTTGCACTCGCAATTCAGAAATGAATGATTTATTCATCATCTGCTTGCAACCATAACAATGGTTCCGTAGCTCAACTGAATAGAGCACTTGACTACGGATCAAGAGGTTACAGGTTTGAATCCTGTCGGAATCACAAAAGGAATACTCAACAGAGTGTTCCTTTTTTTGTATATGCCGCATCCTTAGACAGAATGACATAAGGACATATTCTTTCTATCCTTTGAACTTTGAGCTTTGAGCTTTGAACTTTATGATTTCTACCGATTACGTATGAAACGAAGAACTTTGCAATAGGTATTTGCGTAATTAGAGAAATTCGTAGTCAGTTAAAGTTTGCGTGGATAAGGGTCTAAAAAAAGTCATCTAAAAATAAACATACAATGATTTATCCCTTGGTCTTATCGTTTCGTCTTTCCAAATAAATCAGCGTGTGTTCCCGTATTCATCATGAGCAAGGTTAATTCTGTGTTGTTCTGCTCCCATATAAGCAACCAATCAGGTTGTATATGGCATTCCCATTCCTATTACCATGTAACAAGTGAGGTCTAAATTGGGCAGGAACTCTACCGTTAGTTACCAATTCGTTGATAACCTCTTTGAGTTTATCCATTGGCAACCCACGCTTCTTGCATCGTTTGAGGTCTTTCTCAAACTGGTGTGTTGTCAAGAGTTTATATGCCATCAGATGCCTAATTTGGAAAATAGTTCATCTGCACTGACATACTCATTGACACGCCCTTGCTCCTTGTCATTAAGTGCCTGTTCAATACCAAAGTCGGGGACTAGCAACATTCTAATTGGTGCGGAGCCTCAACACTAACTGTGCGGAGCCTCCGCACTAACTGTGCAAGGCTCCCGCACCACATGTGCGGAGCCTCCGCACATAGCTTATAGTTGACAAATGAATAAACTACTTGCAGACAGGGTAAATAAAGACAGGGTAAACTCTTAGTAGTTAACGAGTTAACGAGTAAAAAAGCAGAAAAGTTATTTGTTGCGATAAGCCACAGTTAACAGCAGTAATCATAATTATGAATTTTGAATTATGGATTTGCAAGGGGGGTATAAAAAAAAGAAAACGGCAGAGCAACTACTCTTCCGTTATCTCCGAATAACCACCGTCTCACGACGATAATGTTTCTACAATCTTTACCTAAAATATAACTAAAAACCTAAATCTATTACTAACCTAAACAAATCTTCATTTTCAAAAATAATCCTGAGCAATCTCAAATACCTGTAAAGTCTAATACCTTGTAACCAGATATGTAACTCTTGAATTACGATGCAAAGATACTGCAATTATTCCAAACTGTCAAGTAGAAATACGAAAAATATCCATATATCGATTAATTATTGATTTATGTCAACGGTATTAAACGACGAATCAGTCTTGTTCTTATCTATTCAGACTCAAGCAGATACACTGGAATAATGGCGGAAGCCTTCTGTTTAGCCAATTGATAAGCGACTGACACGCATGGCATATATGATTGCCCACTGCAGGAGGTGATTTTCTGACGAAAGTGATTGTTTTTATAATAAAAGTTGTACTTTTGCATCGATAATAGTTGGTTCCTTTTGTCCTTTCCATCTTCCTGAACGGCATTAGGATAATGTTACGTCCGCTTGAAGTGCGCTTACAAGCAACACGATTCTCCATCTCGCGCGAGCGTTCCTCAGACGACTCCTTTATGGAGCAGACGACAAGATGTAAGAAATAAAAACAATGTAAAGCACAGGAAGAAGGAAACAGGTTGGTAAATTGAAGGATAACATCTCGGTGTTGAAACATCAACAACGCACGTCTTTCATGGTGTATCAGGCGGTGAATGGGTAAAAAGACATCTCCCACAGTATCTATAGAAATCAAGACAACAGCACATTTCCTATTGAAGGAATATACTTTGGGATAAACCTACCGAGCAGCAAACACGGCGATACACACTATCAAAAGATTTTAATTATTGCTTTCATCTAATAGAAAAGAAACTATGAGCAAGCAAGTTTTTCAGACAGACTCCCGTCAGCGCTGGAGTTATTTCAAATGGACCTTACGCGTAATCATCACGATTCTCTCTCTTTTTGGAATCGTCTTCCTCGCCATGTTCGCCTTGGAGGGTAGTCCGCAGATGCCTTTCCGGCACGACTATCGAAACGCCATCTCAGCCTCATCGGCTTATACGAAAGATAATAAGACGGCAAAGCTGTATAAATCTTTCCGCGACTTCTTTAAAGAGAAGAAGATGCACAATAACTATGCGAAGGCTACCATCAAGAAGCAACGATTCGTAGGGAAGGCTGACAGCCTAACGCAGAAATACTTCAACGAGTGGGACGACCCACGGATTGGCGTTCGCTCAGCATGGTATGTCAACTGGGATAAGCATGCGTACCTCTCTCTGAAGAATAACATTAAACATCTGAACATGGTGTTGCCAGAGTGGTTCTTCATCAATCCTAAGACAGACAAGGTGGAATACCGGATTGACAAACAGGCACTTCGGCTGATGCGACGGGCTGGAACCCCAATTCTGCCAATGCTCACAAACAACTATGACTCCGACTTCCGTCCTGAAGCCATTGGGCGTATCATGCGCAACGATAAGAAACGTATGGCACTCATCAATGAGATGGTTCAAAAGTGTAAGCAATATGGTTTTGCGGGTATCAACCTCGACTTAGAGGAACTTAACATCGCAGATAACGAACTGCTCAACCAGCTCGTCCGAGACTTCTCACGCATCTTCCATGCACACGGACTCTATGTCACGCAAGCCGTAGCCCCTTTCAACGAAGACTATAACATGCAGGAACTAGCGAAATATAACGACTACCTCTTCCTCATGGCTTACGACGAACATAACATTGAAAGTCAGCCGGGTGCGGTTAGCTCACAACGATGGGTAGAAAAAGCCACCGACTGGGCTGCTAAGAATGTCCCTAATGACAAGATTGTCCTTGGTATGGCTACCTATGGTTACGACTGGGCGAATGGTGAGCGTGGGACAACCGTGTCCTTCGACCAGACAATGGCTATCGCACAGGATGCTGACACTAAGGTGAGGTTTGATGACGATACCTACAACCTTAACTTCTCCTATCAGAACACTGACGACAAGAAGGTTCACCAGGTGTTCTTCACCGATGCTGCCACCACCTTCAACATCATGCGCTTCGGTGCAGAATACCATCTGGCAGGCTTCGCCCTCTGGCGCTTGGGTACTGAAGACAAACGTATATGGCGTTACTATGGGAAAGATATGTCATGGGAGAACGTAGCAAGGATGTCTATTGCGAAGCTCATGCAACTCAATGGTACCGATGATGTCAACTTCGTTGGTGCAGGTGAGGTACTCAGCGTGACGTCAGAACCTCATCCCGGACGTATCTCCGTAATGATTGATAAGGATAACCGACTCATCTCGGAAGAGTATTATCGTGCCCTTCCTTCTACCTATACAATACAACGATTAGGAGCATGTAAGGACAAACAGCTTGTCATCACCTTCGATGACGGACCAGACAGCCGTTGGACACCAACCGTGCTCAGTACGCTGAAGAAGTATAATGTCCCTGCTGCCTTCTTCATGGTGGGACTGCAGATGGAGAAGAATCTGCCCCTGGTAAGGCAGGTTTATGACGCTGGGCACACCATCGGTAACCATACCTTCACCCATCATAACATGATTGAGAATTCTGACGACCGCTCTTATGCAGAGTTAAAGTTGACGAGAATGCTCATTGAGAGTGTTACCGGACATAGCACCATCCTCTTCCGTGCACCTTATAATGCCGATGCTGACCCAACGGAACACGAAGAGATATGGCCAATGATTGTGGCTGCACGTCGGAATTATCTCTTCGTTGGAGAATCTATCGACCCGAACGACTGGGAACCGAACGTCACTGCTGACCAGATTTACCAACGTGTCATCGACGGCGTACACCATGAGGACGGACATATCATCTTGCTTCACGATGCGGGTGGTAGCACTCGAAAGCCTACCCTTGATGCCCTACCACGTATCATAGAGACGCTGCAGCGGGAGGGTTATCAGTTCATCTCCATCGAACAATACTTGGGTATGGACAAGCAAACACTCATGCCTGCGATTAATAAAGGTAAGGCTTACTATGCGATGCAGACCAACCTCTGGTTAGCAGAGATGATTTATCATGTCTCAGACTTCCTGACAGCGCTCTTCCTGGTATTCCTCGTCTTGGGCATGATGCGCCTAATCTTTATGTATGTCTTGATGATTCGAGAGAAACGTGTGGAGAATCGACGCCACTATTCTCCAATCGATGCTAACACCGCACCTGCCGTTGCCATCATTGTCCCCGGTTATAATGAGGAGGTGAATGTCGTGCGCACGCTCACAACCCTCAAACAGCAGGACTATCCTAATCTGCATATCTACTTCGTTGATGATGGTAGTAAGGACCATACGCTCGAACGAGTGCGGGCAGCTTTCAACAATGATGACATGGTCACGGTGTTGGCTAAGAAGAATGGCGGAAAGGCTTCAGCCCTGAACTATGGTATTGCGGCCTGTCCTACAGAGTATGTCGTTTGTATTGATGCCGATACACAATTGAAGAATGATGCTGTAAGCCGACTGATGAAGCATTTCATTGCGGATAAGGAGCAGCGTGTCGGAGCCGTTGCAGGAAATGTGAAGGTCGGGAACCAACGGAATATGCTCACCTACTGGCAGGCTATTGAATATACGAGTAGTCAGAACTTCGACCGTATGGCTTACTCTAATATCAATGCCATAACGGTTGTGCCAGGTGCCATCGGGGCTTTCCGCAAGAAGGTGATTGAGGAAGTGGGTGGCTTTACCACCGATACCTTAGCCGAAGACTGCGACCTGACGATGAGTATCAACGAGCATGGATATATCATTGAGAATGAGAATTATGCCGTGGCAATGACTGAAGCACCAGAAACCCTGCGTCAGTTCGTAAAACAGCGTATCCGCTGGTGCTTTGGTGTGATGCAAGCCTTTTGGAAGCATCGGTCATCACTCTTTGCGCCTTCCAAGAAGGGTTTCGGTCTGTGGGCTATGCCGAACATGCTTATCTTCCAGTATATCATCCCAACGTTCTCCCCACTGGCTGACGTGCTGATGCTACTCGGACTCTTCAGTGGTAACGCCTTACAGATATTCTTCTATTACCTTATCTTCCTCATCATCGATGCGAGTGTGTCTATCATGGCTTACATCTTTGAAGGCGAAGGCTTATGGGTTCTTCTGTGGGTTATCCCCCAGCGCTTCTTCTATCGCTGGATTATGTATTATGTCCTCTTCAAGAGCTATCTCAAAGCAATCAAAGGCGAACTACAGATGTGGGGCGTGCTGAAGCGAACAGGACATGTGGGGGAATAGAGAAGGAAAGAGAATGGGTATATCAAAATGCAAATACCATTTTGATAACCTTACAGTTTGAAACAATTCATTAAAAAAAGACCGTTTCTGTACTCAATTTTGAGTCTAGAAACGGTCTTTTCTTTGCTTTAAGAAAATTACTTATCGTTTGAAAGTTGTCAAGTTATTAATTTGCCTTCTGACACCCCCTCATGTTCGTAGTCGCTATTTTACTGCCTGCCTCGTTACTGTCTTCCCCCTTCTACCCGCAGCTGACCTCAATCTTAATGCGGAGCATAGCACTGACAATACGCAGGACTTTTACTTTTTCCTTCGTTGTAGTAGGGGTGGTAAGCCATCGCTGTTCATCAATCTGCACCTGATACTTCGTTTGCTGTGTAGATGTTATTAATTCGCTTTTGCCCCATGGAATATGTTTACGCACGATATCATTGATACCCATCTTCTTTATCGCCTCAAGATAGGTTTCTGTAGCATTGCCCTTGCCTATCGTCTCACCATCGGGAAACGTTACCTGCAACCTATCACTATTTCTCTTCCTTTTCGAGGTATCGGAATCAGTATGGACATCAAAATCTGCACCCACTTCAACGACAAGTCCTAGGGAGAGCTGATTACTGATAGACCGCAGCTGCATATACCTCGTATCTGCATCAGACTGTGTGTTAACATACCAACCATCGCAGACGGGTTTCATCCATTCTTCATACTTTGGATAGATGGTCTTTGACAAGAGTGGGAGGTGGCACATCGTCATGTCAATCAAAGGGAATTTGTCAGAGCCTATCTCGATAAAAGTGGCTATCATCGTTGATAAAGAGCTCTTACAGCAAATCACTTTCCCATCGGGAAAGGTGATGCGAAGACGCTTTTTCTTTGTCCGTTGACGTAATTCATCTTTTTCATTCATAGCTTAATATATTGTTATAGTTTATCAATTCAAAATTTTTCAAATGATATCTGTCCATCAGTTTCCTCTTCTCACGGTTCACACATTAACGTTTAGTGCATTACACCTTCTCGAAAATAGACTCTCGGCTAATTGGAATTATTAGGTTTTAATTCTATCTGATTAAAAGTTTCAAACAACATAATGTTATACACAGATTCAAAGGTAAGACGCAAAATCTAAAGAACAAACCATATACGTACAGACGCTGTTATCTTTTGATTTTAAGGCTTCACATGGAAAATTGAAATTCTGGTTTTCTTTCTATCCATTCTCTAAGAGGTACATTGTATTCGTTAGCAAACTCACTGCATGTTCTGAGCCATGACTCATACGCATTACCATTTTCCAGAAGAGTTGGATTAAAATCCTTTATCATCATAACCATCTCAGTAGTTAGATTGTTTAGCAACGCCTTTATATCCTCAGCATGTCCAACAATAATATTAAAAACTTGTGGTACAGGCCTATCTAACTTCACACCATCCACATGCGTTATTTTTCCACCAGCAGAATATAAGTCACGAATATTAGGATTAACAACCTGATTATATGAGCATAACCATAGAGTCGTATTATTATATTTTGTCTTAGATACCGCAGGGTTTAGTGCCTCTGGAAAAAGTATCATACATTTTGTTTGAAGTTCTCTCCTCTCTTGAGGAGTAAGTGTACTCCATAATTGAATATTAAACGAATGACCCGTTTCAACATTTTCAGATGTTATCCACCATGGCATTTCTACACGTTTAAGTTTAATAGCGCGCTCTCGATAATACTTTCTTACTTGTGAGATATTATCAGGTGATATCCTGAATTTATTATAAGTTGTTCCCATCTTTGCAAAAATAGTTTCAGATTTTTTCAACTCCATATTAATAAGATAACGTGGAGAATGGGTAACGGCTATATCATATAGAACCTCTTCATACGGCTTACATTTGAACTCTGGTATTTTACCCCCCCAACTTACCAAACAGCATATAGATATCATCCACATTCTCGACACGAGTTGTTTCGACGATACTACTTCCAGTTGAAGTCCAATGATTCTCTTTTGTAGATTTTACTTCTATTCCATAGTATTTCTCTGTAACTATATCAGGAAAACGCTGGCCTGAGATAAGTTTGACCTCATTAGGATTAAATGGAGAATCTGCACATGCCAATTTTATTTTTTCAACGGCACATTGTTCTAAAGTTGATGCGTTTAATTGTTTATAATCCTTGGGATTATTTCTTGCCTCAGTATTAAGTATATCCTCAGTTTTGCTCATCAACTCAACAAAAGCTTCATGAGCGGCATCTACATCTCGCTTTCTGATAGCAATAATGTTATTTCTAGTATTCATAATTATTCAAAGTATAAAGGCCAAACTTCTTGAATTCTTCGTGCAATATTAAATGCCAACATTGGTGGTACTGCATTTCCTATAACTTTATAAGCACCAGAAGGACTAACAGCATATCTTTTAGAATACGATTTACGGAACACAAATGGATAATCAGGTGGAAATGTTTGTATAAGCGCACATTCACGTGGCGTTAAGCGACGTTCTTGATACCCCTCATTTAGTTCTTCTTCTAATTTCCCTCCATGCTCCTTTGATAATCTTCTAAATTCTATATTACCATGATGCTCTGAACGAATAGTCGGAGCTAAACCATCAAAGTTTATTTCTGTTTGCCCTTGGCTTCCATTGGTTAAAAACTTTGCTTTAGAATAAAATTGTTGTGCAAGATCTAAAGAATTAGAAGGTTCTGGTAAGTCCTGAAGGACATCTCTACAACTTACAGGATTAGGCAACTTTTCATTGTTCACATTATAATTATGTGTTGGCAAAGGATATGGATTATATTCTACAGGAATAACCTCTTGCTCCAATGCTTCTATTGCGGCAGGTGTTAACGCTGAACGCTTTATACCTATAAAGAATACACGTTCTCTTGTTTCAGGAACTCCATAATTAGCCGCATGAAGTACTTGAGGATTCAAAACAATGTAATTATTACCATTCGCAGAAGAGAAATCGCGCTGAATGATATCCTTTACATCACCAAGACTAACAAGTCCTTTTACATTTTCAGCAATAAACATCTTGGGTTGAACAATATCTATAACTTGCTTCATCCACATATATAACTTTCCACGCGTTTCCTCAGAAGGTTCGTCCTTAAGTCTTTTCCTTCCGTCATGTGATACTGATGATTCAAAGCCCTTTCTTTTGCCAGCAACACTAAAGTCCTGACATGGGAAACCACCTGTAACAATGTCAATATTACTAGGAAAGATATTCTCATTCCCGTCTTTATATAGTTTTACAAGATCGACTATACTATCTAAATGATAAATGTCAGGGTTGATATTATATCTTGACATATAATGTAACCATGTAAGTCTTGCTTCCTCCAAAATATCACAACCGAAAACAGTACGGAATCGATTTCTGTGAAGTAATACCCAATCTTTATTTATTTTACTATGTATCCATGTCGGACTTGTTACAGATTTACGATGGCATATAAAGCCACCCTCCAATCCTAAATCCATACCACCACAACCTGAAAATAAAGAAAGAACTCTCAAAGTTCCTTCTTCGTGACGTTCGTTTTGTCCATTGTTAAAAAACAAATCACATATTGGTTCAGATATTATATCTGATTGTGACTCGAATTCTATATCATTATATTCCGTAACCTTCTTTTCCATTAACGTTTCATTCAGGTAAATAAAATAGTCACAAGCCACCTTTCCTCCTAAAGGAATAAGCTAGGATAACATCCATTATTGCACACAAAGAGAGATAAACTTCTTGCACAATTCTTCACCATTTGTCAGACAGGGCGTGATTATTGAGATACACTTTGGGGTTGGTTGACGAGTTTTTAGTCAACTTGCTGCTTGTAACGGAAAACCTCAGCAAACGGAGGATATCATAATTTCAAAAGATTTTCTGTCTTTCAATACAAACAACTTGTTAACTTGTTAACTAAAAACTCGTCAACTACACAAAGTTATGCTTCTCCTCACGCCTACAGCAAGCTCTCGCCGAAGATGGCGTTCTTAATATCCTTCTCGTGCTCGAAGACGAAGCGGGCAACAATGGCACTAAGCAATGCTGTTGAAGGGAGTTTCACGCTCGTAGCGGACTTCAGGCGATCAAGGACACCCTTGAGGTCTGAGTCGATATAGACGGTGGCCAGACGAGAGTCGCGTGCCTTATAATCGCGTGCCAAGTCGAGGAATATCTGCCAGCTATCCTCACCACTATCCTTTGCTAGCGAATACTCACGTGCCAGCTGTCGGCCTTCAGCTTTCGGCAACTTCTTTGCTGCAGGTGCTGTACGATCCTTGCGGTCAGCAGCCTCTTGCTTTGGATCTATGCGTCCGAACTGACTTGATGGTGCTGCAGGTTCAGCTGGCTCAGCAACGGCCTGTGTTGGCTCATCATACTGCGTTGGCTGCTGTTCCTCAACCTGAGTACGAACCTCCTGCTCAACACTGTTTGTATCATACTGTGCAGGCTCATTAGCTTCCTGCTCATCCGCCGTCGTCTCCTCTGAATTGGTAGTAGGATTTGGTCTTGCACCCTTCTGTACGCTATGTGCCAAGTCGGTCATTGCACCAGGCATCATAACCATTGTTTTCTTCTTCTTAGCCATTGTATCTTTATGTCTTTGTTTTTACTTTATTATATATAAACGTGGGACCTTATCATTTCCTTTCTCTTGATGTGTCCCCTCGTCATCATCTCTCCCCTATTGCGTCTTCACGAAGTCTTCTCAGTCAGAATCGTCTAACATCGTTTGTCTAACCAATTTTATTAGATTTTATTTATCTAATCAGTTTTATCAGACCCTATTTATCTAACCAGTTTTATCCAACTTCATCCCGTTAGGCACTCCCCTCTCCCTTCGGAGAGGGGTTGGGGGTGAGGCTTCGTTTTGGGGGTGAGGCTTCTACTTCATCCTCCTCAGCATATAATCAAATGCCTTTTTCACTGCGTCGCGCTGTGTACCGAGCAGTTCGAACGTGTTTGTGCGCTTCAGTGTCGCACGGCTATTGACAACGGGTGTGACAAGTCCAAAGTTACCAAACACCTCATCAGTTCTGCGCCACATCTCCTGCTCTTCAGCCGTACCAATACGTGGGTCGATGCGGTTTGGAACGAAGAACAACTTCGCATTCATCTGTGGATTGTGTTCACGCAACACGTTGAGTACCTGCACGAAGACACCAGTTGAGTCGAGTGCCTTATCCTCGTATTCGTAAGGACAAACTATGTAATCGGCACCTACGAAGAGCGGTGCCAAACCGTCCTCGCTGATGTTACCTGGTGAGTCAAACAGCACGAACCCTTCTACCTGCGAAGCTGAATCGACCAGTGTCTGCATTGTCTCAACATCGGTCACGTCGAAGTCCTGAACGTTATAGGGTTCTTCCTCACCCTCATAGATGAGCTTATCCTTTCGACGCTGCATCAGAATCGTCTTCTGCAAGTCGGTATCGATGATACAAACGTCCTTACCCTTTGCAGCGAGATAGTTGGCAAAGAGGATGCACAACGTGCTCTTCCCTACTCCACCTTTCTGATTTGCAAAAACAATTTTCTTATTCTTCATTGTTTATATATTTATATTTTTACCTTTTCGATTGTTTATCTTTTTATACGTTCGAGTATTTATATTTTCACCCGTTCGTTTATTTACGTATTATAGTATTTGAATGTTTATATCTTTATCCGTTCATCTATTTACGTATTTTTGTCGGTTCGTCTTTCTATCGTCAGATGATTGTGCATGGACTAGTTTGTCCCTATCTCTTCACCGCAATGTTGGAAGTTTTATGAGCGAAGGACGAACTTTCTGTTCTTTTAGTCCTCTTCGTATGCTTTTTACGCCTTTTGGACGCTATTTCGTCTTCTTTCATCAACAACTTTATGAACATCAAAAATATCATATTGATATTGTTTTATCTTCATTATTGTTCATTTCAGTTCAAAACTTGCTCACTCTGACTGATTCTCATCCGTAATACTTTCATTCTGTCAACCGTCCCCCACTCCATCAGCTTTCATTTCTGCGATATTTTCAAACTCCTTACTCCTTACCCGCAAATTTTGAAATTATGAACGATTTTTTCAACACTTTCTGCAATCTGCTCGAATGTTATCTTGACGGATGGCTCCTAACGCTACACGGATGTTCAAAATAATCCCTGATTATATGTAATCGAAATCTACGCAATTTGATATTTATATATTTACATTAATAACAAAAACAGCTTTTTACATATTTATATGAATGCTGCACCTGTCGTATCATTCGTATTTACATTTTGTCTTCAGCAGTCAATGTATATTTAATGCTGGTGCGTAGGCGGTTTTCTCTGTGCGGGAAACAGCATACGTTAATCTTCTGCAACCATTGTGGTCCTTAACAGGAAGTAAGGAATCAGACCAACGGCAGAACCGAAGACATCAGCCATCTTACTATAAGTCATGATGTCATCCATGGAAACTCCTGCGACAGAGGTATATATAAAGAGGTAGGCGAGATTAGCCAACCAAGTGATGACTTGACAACCGAAGAAAGCAGCACCAAACAGACGTATCTTACCGGCAAAATTCTTAACTAATTGCAGAGATAGAACGAACTGTGTGATGACCAGAACAACATAAGTTACCTTTGAGAATGAATAAAACAATGATGGGCAGCCTCCATGAATCAATGACTGCACACGTTCCAGTGAACTAAAAAGGAACATTGGCAATATGTCTGCCATTGCCAGACTGAATATGAGTGCCATCAGAATGGTAAGCGTGAACTGTGCTATCTTATGTCCTGCCTTATTCAGACATCTGCGGAATACTTCAAACATCGTCAACTTGGTTGCTGCAATCATGAAGTATTCGATAGCACGAATGAAATCATTACCTTGTAGGGTAGCGAAGGCTTCAGATAGAACACCTTTTTCGTCAATAGGTGCTGATGCCCAACCATCAATTAGATTGAAGACACTAAAAACAAGAAGTAAGCTCAAACTCCAATTAAGAATCTGACCAGACTTAGATGTAATAGAAAATGTCTGTATTTTCATATCTATTTATATAAATGTGGAATCAAATAAATACACACATAATGATGTGGTTATATTTTTATACTTGCAAATATACGTCTATTTATCGAAAAAAACAAATACATCAAAACATTTTTAACGAGAAAAATAAAAAGATAAGAAAACAAAAATACAATTAGATATTTATTACTCTGTGTCTTAATATTTTTATATATTTATTTGTTTGTATATTCAAAATTTTAAGTGCGTGGAGTGTTCTTATTAAAAGAATATTGCAAAAATAGCATATAGAAAATAAATCATCAAAACGTTTTTATATATTTATATATTGTATATACATTTGTTCATCTAAGATATAACTATATGTTTATCTATTTATCTTTTTCCATGTATTTGTATTTATACATATAACGATTTAAAGAAATAAATAATAACATAAAATTGACATGATAAGATGTTAGACAAAGGTGAATTGAGCATACATTATAAGCAACGAAAAAACACTAAAAGAACGCTATAGAATAGGGATTATCTCGATTAAATCGAATAAATTCTACTGAATATATTCAGATAAATATATAAAAATACAGAATACTAGTAATCAAGAGCTAACTATATGAAATATTCGATTATTTCAGAGAATATAAATAAATGTAGATAAGAAAAATGTTTAAAAACATACGAAACCATCGAGAAAAAAGAAATAGAGCCGATAAATAAAACATGAATGTTATATAACAACCTACGAAGATACTTACAAGTAAAGACAAAAATATACTTATAGATTTATATACATATATATAATTCAACATTACAATGGATTACACACCTGGTCCTTATAAAAACGGTTCCTAATCATATAAACTAAGACTTCCCTTGGATACTGATACGAACCATAGAAAGAATAAAAACAAGAAGGAAGAATACATCTGAAAAGAAAAGAGAGAAAAGTGATTTGAAAAAAAACAAGGAACGCAAAATCACCAGCAGCATGTCTATAACACAAACTAAGACAACAGGAACTTTCAATGATAGTTCGACTATGGTTTATTAATAAGTAAAAGAATAATTTCAGAATAACAAAAGAATAATATGTATTTATATATTTCTTTATTTTTAAAACAAAACACATTAATCACCTTGCATTGTATATATTTATTTTATTCTTTATCTAAGTGTTTATATATTGTTTTATATATTTATATATTTATTTTACAAGTAAACATAATTATATTTTTTTGTGTTTATATATTTATTGCTTTACGTTTTCTTGTATTCATAGAAAAAAACAATTACGTAAATAAAGAAATAAAGTAAAGATAGAGTAAATAAAAAAGCAAAGAAATAAAACAATAAAAGTATTTTTATATACTTAAATATTCAAGCAAAAATATCAAAAAATAAACAGATGAAAGGGTAAAAATGAAGCCAAAATAAAGAAGAGAAAGTGCGACGAAAAGATGAAAAGAGACAGAATGACATAAAGACAAAATAAGAAGAAAGACAGAATAACAGGAAAAACAGAATGAAGAAAGACAAAGTAATAAAAGAGACAGAGTAACAGGAAAGACAGAATGCATAAAACAAAATACAATCTGAAATAAGAAAAGTAAGGATATAAAAATGAAAAAAAACAAGCTATAAACAGAGATGGGTAACAAACAAATTAAAAAGAATAGATAAATAACAAGAAAAGTTTAGATTAAATTTGCTGTCACTTTTAACAATTAAAACAAAATAACTATAACTCAAACGGTTACAACATAAAACTGAGTGAGAGGAGTGACAGCAAAACAAAAAATACTTCAAAACAATGAAAGGAAAGACAATGATCACCTGAAATATAGAGGAATAAAACAAAGCTCTTATATCCCTAATTCCGCAATATTTTTTCTTGTGAGAAAATTTTATATGTTGAGACGTCTTTTGGGGCTCTATATGTTGATATGAGGTGCTTCGGTGTTTCTTGGCTCTTTTCTAAGCATAAAAGCCCCCACCCAAACCAATGGGGAAGTATGATAACCACAAAAAATACTTCCATAACAGAATGCTTTGCCGCTACTTCCACGTTCACCCAATACAGATTCGGTAAGTTTTTCAAAGCCCAACTTTGAGAAAACGTCCATAATGTGATAAATTCCACCGAAAGAAGTGATATTCATGTTTTTAATTGCTACCTTTGCCATGTCAGATTTTTGCTTACTTGTTATGTTTGCAGCACCAAGATAGGTGAAATTTCTGACATATCCAAGTGTTTTGAGAACTTTGTTTCTCAGGCAATTGGAGTTCTCACAAGAGTTTATGCTGCGGAATTAAGGTAAGGTAAACCATATATGAACCATCATTTTATCAACTCTATACTTCAATGGCTGCTCATTGCTATTGTCTTGACAGCAATCGGAGCATTGGTCTTAGGGGTCGTTGCCGATGGCGGTAAGGGGCCGACAGTGATAGGTCTGCTCATCGGCGGGGCGCTCATCTGGGCAGAGCATTACACCAAGAAGCGGGCCGAGAAGCGTGACGTGCTGGAGATGGAAACGTCGGCAGATAAGGCGGAGGACGGCACGGATGCATTGCCAGCGAGCGAGGAAGCACCGACCGAGAGCTATCGCATCGAACGGGAAGACAATTTTTCCACAGCCATAGAGGCACTGACGCATCAGGAGATTGCCGCAGGGCAGAATAGAGTGCTTGCTTTTGAAGACTCGATGGTGTACGCCTATGAGCTGACGGAGGTAGGATTGCTCACGGGAAGCGGAGAGCAGATGCGCTTCTCGGTGGTGATTCCGCTGCGTCGCAGCAACTGGCAGACGGAGCAGGAAGAGATAGAGAGAAGGCTCGCAGAGGTATGGAGGTGTCTGTGGCAAGACTATGGTTTTGAGACGGCGCATGCGTTGTCAGAGAGCAGCCTGATGCTCAAGATAGAGGCTTGCGGGCCGGTAGCCCACGCCGTGAAAGCGTTGAAGCCCACGCAAGATATACTTCACGAGATTATCATACGTCGGGATCTGCATCTGTTAGACTCGTATTTGCTCATTCACGGCTATGATTGGCCAGAATATGCCTATCTTAGAGGTGGACAGGTGGTGCACGATTTCAGAGAAGAAGAGGGTGTGGCAAGAAGTGTGTACCATGAAGATGAGGCGATGGCTGTGGCACGACTGTACGACTTCCAAGACTGCCAACGTATCAGCGAGGCGGAGTATTTAGAGGCACTTTCCTCTTACGCCCACCTGCCTTTTGCGTATCATGGTTCTTACATGGCGTATAAAAACTATAAGTTCAAAGGCGTAGTCTTCACCCTGATTGCGGGTAAATTCCACTTGTTTTGCGGTATTGACGAGGCCTACTTCACGACGGATCTGAGCATGTTTAACCTTTGGGAGGCACGTCAGTATAACTGTCGAGTGATGGAGGTACGCTTCAGATACGACCATCTGCCCATGATGCGCCTGCAGGCAGGAGAGATATTATATATCGATGTGGTGCTGGAGAAGTATGGAGAGCCATTCTATTATCTTGTTCCAAGCTCGTATGGCGGCAGAGATTATGCTCGCATCAAGGCCGATTATGATGCTGCGAAGGTGGCAGAGATAGGGGTGAAGATGAAACTTTAATATAGTATAGCCTCAAATCCGCAACAAAGCCTTTCAACGTCCTTCTTGCGTGTACACATCCTCTCATTACTGAATTTGCAGATAATTTGAACTTGAAGCACCCACTTTTGCCTACAATATCCCCTTACCCCACAATATGACTTGAGGCAATACGCAATATCATTCCCATAAGTTGGGCTCTAATCTATAAAATCTTATTTTCAAAACAATTCTTTATTTTGTACATGCCAATCTCATACTTATATCTACCAAAAAGTATTTGAGGATTTACACCATGCTTTTCAGCTTCAGCCTTTATATAAGGAGCAATCTTATAAGGAACAACATCGCGAGTCCTAACTAAAAATTTCTTCCATTCTGGAGTTGGAATAACAGCATTCAAAGCAAATTCGTCAGCCTCTGTTTCCTCCAAAGATTTCTTATCATCAGGAATATTTATCATTGCTTGACCATCCCTTACAAGATGATTGTAAACATGACCAACCTCATGTAAAATTGTAAAAGCAAAATTATCAATAAAAGGGATGCGCTCAGTAACAACAATGGTTGGGTTATCACCTATCCAAAATGACATACCGTCCACTGGGACCTGACCAATTTTCGTAACATGTAAAAAGCGAATACCAAATTTATTCAGAAGTGTGGCTGTCTTTTTGATAGTTTCCTTATTCTCTTTAAATACTTCGTTAAGACCTTTTGTTAATTCACTTACACCATTCTTATCGAAATTGCCCAAAGAAGAATTATCATGTTGAGAAAGATAGTAACAATAGTATTTCCATGAAAAGATATCTATCGGATTCGTGGTAACTTTGTCAGACTTACGATAATAGTAAGAAAGTTCTTTTTCCTTTGCTTTAAGTTCCAAGAAACTATCTAAATTTTCAACAGAAAACACATCAAAGATTCTTTTGACATCGTCGATGACATTGCCATTTATAATACCAACTTTCTTAAAAAATAGTGTGTTTATTTGTTCTTTGAGAACATTCCATACGTCCAACATTTTTGTCTGCAACACAACTCTTTCGCTCAGTTTTGCACTGTCTAATTCGTATTGTGTCTGAACCTGCATGAGAAATGTCGCAGAAATATTAAGAGCTTTTTCCAATAATAATGCCATTTCAGGCGTTAGAGAACGCTTGCCTTTTATGACATCATTCAGAATTGGTCTCTGTATGCCAGTGAGTCCAGACAATTCACTCTGCTTCATATCGCGAGCAGAGAGCTCGTCCTTAATCACTTCTCCCACGTGAGTTGCCTCAAAGGGAACAGCCTGATTAAAGCTAAACTTAGTCATAATGATGTGAAATTTCTAATAGTTGAATGTTTGTAATAATGATGCTTCCATCAATAGGAGAACTTCGGAATATCAGCCGCCATGCACCATTGCAACGTACTGACTCTTGTCCTTTCCTTTTACCTTTCAGGGCTTCGTAGTTAAGTCCTTTCAAAGGGAAGAGGTCTTCTATTCGCCGAGCAGCTATCATGTAATCAACGGCTTTCTTAAACCCCTTTATTACTTGGGGCGGCAAACTCCTATATCTTTTATCTGATGTCTTGCCATTTGTGTATAATTCGAAGAGAGCTTCGTCTTCTGAGGTTATAATCATAAGCTTCAGGTATATGTAGATGATGCAAAGATAAAAACTTTATTTCAATTATCAAAATAGATAATTAATTATCTTTATTAAATTAGCTTTTTTACATTAAATACTTGTAAAATAGACTTTTAGATTAATAGAGAAAAATAGATAGTTATTCAAATTGATAACTAAACTAGTAGATATAAATACAAAAAGTAAAGCACTTTAAAAGATATTATGAACTCATGATGAATCTCCGTACACATTATTTATTATCGTGCGAAGGCTCCGCACACTTGGTGCGAAGGCTTAGCACTGCACGTGCTGAGGGCATATAACATTACAAGAATAGGAAAAACCTCAGCAAGTCTATGGTGAATGATGCGACAAATAGGGAGAGAAAACTCTATTTGAAACAATGCAGTAAAGCGACAAAATAGGAAGATTCTTCCAAACTATATATAAAAAAGGTAAATCATAACATTCTGAATGGCTCCGACAAATAGGGAATATACGTCCGATTAGGCTTGACACGACAAAAAGGGAAGTTCTTTTCTATAGCTGTATATAGCAATGTAAATCCCTGAAAATCAATAGTAAAGCAAGATACGATAAAAGTAAAGTGCGACAAAAAAGTGACAAGTTTTCTTACTTTTAAGTGATTTTAGATGAATAAAAAACGTGTAACATGCTCATTATCTGTTATATATGTACATTCAAAAGCGGATAGACTACGGATATTATTTCCCTATTTGTCTCAGTTATCATGTACGCTCAAATACCTTCATTATAATCGTTGGAAACATAAAAACAACGAAGAGCGACAAAATAGGAAGAAAAACTCTAGTCTAAAAACACCTGACATAGACATCGAAAGATAGCCAGAGACAGAAAACTCACAACAATAACAAGCGTAAAAAGTGAACGAAAACACACAAAACTTCTTGCACAATGAATCGCAATAGGCACAGAAGAAAATTCTAAACCTAAAGCGACGATCCAAAGAGAAGAAAAAGATACAAAAGCAACACATAGCACGCTGGAAACAAAAGTATTGCAGGGGGATAGGGGAGAGCTAGCAACTGAAACGAACGGAATGGATAATATACTGATACACAAATATATAAAAATATATTCAGAGCAAGCTAAATGCCCGTATCTTACTTCAAAAAAGCATTAAAACGCAAAGAAACACCTTCTTAAAACGCTCTGAAAACAAAACAAATACGTGCGACAAAGTGCGTAATATCACCCGAAAGAAGCAAGCACTCAACGCACTGCCAGACTCCTAAAAACTAGCTACCAAGCGAAAAAACTCTATCAAAAAAACCACCCATGACCACGTCACGACGCAACAAAAACCGCCCGTAGTACCCTAAAACCTATGTGCGACAAAAAGGGAGGTTGCACCCAAAAGCTTTGTTTAAAGTCTTCTTCACACACCGAGAAAATATATTTTTCTTTAAAACAAAAACTCTCTTCAGAACTTAGATTATCGTTATATAATCTTTATTAGATATTAGTAAGGGACCTCAAAGCCATTGAATCTTAAATAGTTACACGACTAATCGACGACAAATTAGTAACTTAGCGGCGACAGATTAGTAAGTAGGTTGCGACAAATTAGTAAGGATGGTGCGACACTTTAGTAGCTATTGGGGTGGGGTGGTCGACAACTTAGGAGGTTAGGTGCGACGAATAGGGAAGGAATAAGGCTTTGTTGTGAAAAATATAAACAAATTCTCCCTTTTTATAACGAATCTCCCTTTCTTTCACTTCTTTACCTGCACTTCATCCATAAATAAACTTGTGATTTTTCGAATTTCGCCTTCTTTGTTTTATCTTATAAACTATTGTTTTGTTGATACTTACGAATTTGTCCCTAAACGTGCGAGACAAAAAGGGAGGATATTGCCCAACTTGCCACTCACAAGTTACCGACAAAATAGGAAGTTTGTAAAAATACTTTACATTTATGAAGCCAGAATGACATAAAGACATAAGGGACAGAGTATGTAAAAGACATGGTAACAGAGGAACGGAAGCCAGAATGACATAAAGACATAGGGGACTGAGTATGTAAAAGACATAGTAACAGAGGAACGGAAGCCAGAATGACATAAAGACATAGGGGACTGAGTATGTAAAAGACATAGTAACAGATGAACACATAGGGGGCGGTAACAGAGGAATAGGGTAGTGAGGTGTTGGAAAAGGGAACAATGGGAGGGCAGACGAACAAGTAGTCGCGATATATATAGATAAATAAGTGGATGTGTGTATATTCTGTTAATTCGTTAACTTGTACACCAGCCTAAAGGATATCTTGCTATTCACTCCCTCTCCCTTTGGGATGGGGCAGAAAGATAGAATATGTTATTTTGATGATTTGTGGGTGCCATTTCAGTTTTGTTTTGTACATTTGTGATATAAATATAATTTTGACAAATATGAATAGACAAGATATAACAGAGTATATACGGATTCAATATCCTAACGAGAACGAAGGATGCGATTGGAAAGAGTATAAGAATCTAAAAAACAGTCTTTGTGGACATGAAGGTGATGATGTTGTTTCTTATATTTCTGCAATTTCTAATATGAATGGTGGTGCCATTGTTCTTGGAATTCAAGACAAAACATTAGAGGTCATCGGTATTCAAAATTTTGGGAATTATAATATTGAATCTGCTAAAGCAAAAATAGCAGAGAAATGTCGAAATCTGCCAATAGAGGATCTGAATATAGATGAACTTAGAGCTGAGGACACTGACCAAATTGTTTGGATAATTACAGTCCCTAAACACAAAGCAAAGTTACCTGTTTATGCTCATAATAAGGCATGGCAGAGAGTTGGTGACTCTCTTATTGAAATGAGAGAAGAGAGACTAAAAACAATATTGTCAGAACTTGAAATCACAGATGATTGGAGTGTCGAAATCATACCTGATGCGTCTATCGAAGACTTAGATGCTGATGCAATAGAAAAAGCTCGTAAGGAATATATTATCCGTAATCCCTATCGGAAAGCAGAGATTTTAGCATGGGATAATGCGAAATTCCTTGATAAAGCGAAAGTAACAATCAATGGTAAAATTACCAGAGCTGCCCTTGTACTGTTGGGAAAAGAAGAAAGTGAACACCTTCTTAATCCTTATGTAGCCTGTATTCGTTGGTCCTTAAGGAGTTTAGGAACGAATCAAAACAAAGATTATGAGATATTACCAATGCCATTACTGCTGAGTATTGACCGTTTATACAACAAGGTAAGGAATGTGAAGTACTGTCTCGTGAGACCAGAATCTCTTTTCCCAAACGAAATGTTACGTTATGATATGTTTAACATACGAGAGCCTCTAAATAATGCTATTGCACACCAAGATTATACAAAGTGTGCAAGAATAGAAGTTGTAGAGTTTGAAGATAGTCATATAATTTTCCAGAATCATGGAATGTTTTTGCCACAAAGTGTGGAAAATGTTGTGACTAAGGATTGTCCAGAGTCTGTTTATCGGAACCGTTTCTTGGTAGAAGCTATGCGTAATCTGAATATGATAGAGACAGAGGGTGGAGGCATAAAGAAAATGTTTATTAACCAACGAGTTAGATTGTTTCCGTTGCCTGAATACGATTTCTCTGACGGTAAGGTTAGAGTAACGATTATAGGTAAGGTAATTGATGAGAACTTTGCACGTATCTTGACGGAAAATCCTGATATTAGTCTTGAAGAAATAATGTTGTTAGATAATGTCCAAAAACGAAAATTAATTTCGGATGAACAAGCTGCTTTTCTTAGAAAGAATAAGTTCATAGAAGGAAGGAAGCCACATTTTTATTTATCACACGGGGTTGTATCTAAAACGAAAGATACGGGACTGAAGAGTCAATATATTAAAAACCGTAGCTTTGATGATGAATATTTTATGAAAATGATTGTAGAGTATTTGAAGAAATTTGGCAAAGCTTCTCGTAAAGATATAGATAATTTGTTAATGAATAAATTATCTGACGTGTTAAATGTTCGGCAAAAGAATAATAAGATAGATTATCAATTAAAAAAATTAAAGAAAGCAGGTAGAATAAGATTCAGTGAAGATAATTTTTGGGTTTTGGTGGAGTAGCTCTACATGCCCCTGAGAATTCACAGAAATTCCGTGAGAATTCCGTGAACCTTCGTAATAATTCCGTGAACCTGTTTCGTAACCTACTGATTAACAATGGATATAAGTTTTTGTAGTTTATGTAGTTTCCGTGAGTGTATTGCATTATTCCGTGTCCATCAATAATGACAAAAGAAAGGTCCTATAACCTACTGTATGGGTTGTGTGTTGATATTCCACACGTGTGGTGCGGATGCTTAGCACGTGTGGTGCGGATGCTTAGCACATGTGGTGCGGATGCTTAGCACATGTGGTGCGGATGGTATGCACCACATGACTCATTATAGAGCCAGAATCAAAAAGCTTTTAGTTCTCTTGCTGAGAGGGGAGTATGGGGTATTCCCTTTCTCTGTGTGCGTATTATATCGAGAGACTTACCTTATCACTCCAAATCTTGGAAGCCCCTTGTTTTCTTCTTCCGTTAAAGCAACACGTAAAGTCTTCAAGTATTTAAAACGGAAGAACCTTTTTTGCGTCGTCGCGTCGTACAGCAATCCTGATTTGTTCACCCTCTTCTGTTTACACAAAATCTCTTCTTTTCTGTTTTTTTTGTCATTCTGTCTGAAAATGATTATCTTTGCAGTGAGTATGTATAACACTGTTTTGTACTAAACGAGGAGAAGGCTATAACCAACAATCACTGCGGTAGATGGTAATAGAATAAGGCTCTTGAAATCAATGACAAAATACATAGAAATACTTAGTTATATTGCTCATAACTATTGCCGAGATTTCGGATATAACACTGAAAGACTTGGTCACATTATCTTGAATAAGTTGGATTATTAATGGTGAGGAAGAAAACATATAAATTTGTTGACTTATTTGCAGGCTGTGGCGGATTAAGTCTTGGTATGGAGCAAGCTGGATTTACACCATGGTTTGTAAATGAATTAGTTGAAACATTTTGTAACACATATAAGAAGAATCATAATCTTGGTGATGACCATTATTTTATAGGTGATATAAATGAGCTAAATAAGCATATTGATGATTACCAAAATTATCTAAGTAATATAACCTTGGTTTGTGGAGGACCTCCTTGTCAAGGCTTTTCCATGGCTAATCGTCAAAGAATCTTAGATGATCCAAGAAATCAGTTATATAAAGCTTATCTCTATTTTTTGAAGAACGTACGCCCTCAATTTTTCGTAATGGAAAATGTAAAAGGAATGTCAAATAAAATCGATGAAATTAAACAAAATTTCAAAGATTATCTTGGAGATGACTATTTATTTGATTATAGACTTCTTAAGGCGCAAGATTTTGGAGTTCCGCAGAATAGGGAACGCTTTATAATGATAGGTAATAGGGTGGGCATTACTCCATCTGAGATATTTGATACTATTAATAAATATAAATGTAAACCGTTTGTGTTGAGAGATGCTTTGCAGGGACTTCCACATCTTGGAGCTAAGAAAGTGAAAGGCGCTAAAGATGTTGAGAATGAAGAATCTGGGTTTACGGAAAGAGACTTTATATATCCTAATACAGCTTTTTATCGTTTTATTAATGGGAATAAAAAGATATATAAGCTTTACAATCATAAGAATAGATATAATAATCCCAGAGATCTTGAGATTTATAAGCGATTACCGCAAGGGGCAAACTCTTTGCATCCTTCTATTGAAGATATTATGCCATACAAAAGTCGAAATGGCATCTTCAAAGATAAATATTTTAAATTAGATGAAACACAAATTTGTAAGACAATAACTTCTCACATGAAGTATGATTGTAATATGTATATTCATCCTTGGGAAGCTCGTGGACTTAGTCCGCGTGAGGCAGCACGTATCCAGACATTCCCTGATGATTATATTATAACAGGGGCTCAGAATATGTGGTATGCTCAAGTTGGTAATGCTGTTCCAGTGAAACTTGCCAAAGCTATTGGTGATGGATTAATGAAATTCATAGATAGGGTATAAAATGACACACTTAGAATTGTTTTCTGGCATTGGTGGATTTCGTCGTGCTCTTGATTTACTAACAAATGATGGAATAATGAGCTTTAATTGTGTTGGTTATTCCGAAATAGATACAAAGGCTAAGGAAACCTATCAAGCAAATTTTAATGTAGAAAATGAGATTGATATGGGGGATATTGTTAAATTCACATCAAATAAAGACAATATTAGGAAACTTCCAGATTTTGATTTACTTACAGGAGGATTTCCATGTCAGACCTTTAGTGTTATGGGGGAACAAACAGGATTTAATGAAGTTAGAGGTCAGATGTTTTTTAGAATAATGGATATTATAGAAGTAAAACATCCCCGATACGTCCTTTTGGAAAATGTAAAGAATCTATTCCGTCATGATAGAGGAAAAACCTATGCAAGAATTCAGGAGGAATTGGAAAAAGAAGGATATCATGTGTTCTCTCATGTATTTAATACTATTGATTTCCATTTACCCCAAAAGAGAAGTCGTGTTTTGATATTTGCAACATTAGAAGATGTCCCTAACAATTTTGCTGAGAGATTTACTTCACAACATGTAAAAGAACTATTTGATCAAAACTATCTTAAGCTAAGTGTATCTCATTATGAAAATACATTAGAAATTCTGGAAAAGAATGTAGATAGGAAGTATTATCTCTCAGAAAGGATTAAACCGACAATTTTAGCTGACGGTTCTGCTAATTTTAAATCAAAATCTGATATTAACCAATTGATAGCAAGAACACTTACAGCATCGATGCACAAGATGCACAGAGCATGTCAAGATAATTATTATAGTCAAGACTTTATAGAATCTAATGGAGCTATAAATCATGTGTTTGATTATACCAAAGAACAATTAGCTCAATTACAGATTCGTAAGCTTACTCCTCAAGAAGCTTTTATGCTTCAAGGTTTCCCTGCAGAATTTGCTACGAAAGCGCAGAGTCGAAATGTTTCAAATGGGGCTCTTTATAAGCAAGCAGGCAATGCTGTGAGCGTAAATACTATTTATGCAGTTTTATATTACCTAATTACAAACCATTTATTATTTGAATAAATATGTTTATATTCTTTAAGTTCAATAAAGAAAAGAGACTTGGATTTAAGAAACTAACTGAGGCTGATTTAGGACTTTCAACAAGCCATCAGACCCATATAGGTCTTTATGAAGGTGTTTTTACATTCCTTCAAAATTCTGATGTTGTAAAATCAGGTATACTCATATATAATGACTATTGTGAGGTCTTAGATTGTAGTTTTGATAGAATTCAGAATCCAGATGGGTCATTTAGAAGTCCTAAAATAAAAATTGGTTCTGATTCCAATAACTCTATTGTTGCTAAGATTCGCGAATTTGCAAAGGTAAGTCCTAAATCAAAGTGGTATTTAATCTGGTCTGGACTGGAAAGTGAAGAACTTACTTTCTGGCTTATTAGAAGTGATTCTGAGGATTACAATGTTATTAGAGAAGTTTTACCTTACGAGAATCGTGTTTATGGGGAGGAAGACTCATATTACGATAAAGCTATTGAGATATTGACCCAAAAGATTAATAATGTTAGTATATCTGTTCAAAAGGGTATAGAAGTAGCAAGCCAGATTGGAGATAAAAGTAAGTTATTCAAGAAAGTCGACATTGAGCGAGCTGAAGCAATGTTTCGTAGTGTTGGTAAACGTGGAGAGGAACTCATTGCAGAGTATCTTGAAAAGCAAAAACAGGCTAATAATATTCAATCATTTGATTGGCTTAATAAGTCTATGGAGTCTGGTGCTCCTTATGACTTTATTATTGATAATAAGAATTACGTAGATGTAAAGTCAACACTTTACGACTTTAATCAGTACATTTATTTTAGTAATCAAGAGATATCCTTTGCCAGCAAGAAAGATGTAGATTATTGTGTTTTTAGAGTTTATGGGATGAAGGAAGAAAATGATATTTGGCTAAAGAAATGCTATCAATGTAATCCTTACATATCAACAATGAATTCTAATATTACTAATTTTATGAATGAGGTAAATGTGCAAAAGGCTATGTTACAATCCTTAAAATTAGGAATACTTCCAGAGAATTGTTTTAATGATATACAATCAGCTATTAAGTTAGGTTAACTATGAACGAAATTGTAAAGCACATAAATGATACAAATGCAAGCTATCGGAATACGCATGCAGGTGATGCTAAAAATACTGATTTGTTTTTGGATAACGAACATTATGAAATGTTTAAGGATGTTGGTGAACAAGTTACTGTTAGATTTAGCAAAGAAAATCTATCACAAGCAATTCTATTTATAGCATCTATTCTTCCACGAAAGTATGATAATTCTGCGGTACATAAAGTAGTTTATTATTCTGCGCGTTTTATTCGAGAACAATTGAATATGTTGGATGGTTTCTTCATGGAAGCTGGCAATCCAGTAAATTTTAAGATCCAAAAGTGGAATGCACGTAAGGATGTTCCTAAAAAGAATGGAGAAATAGACAACCGTTTTTATTTTAATGGTCTTTTGGAAGAGTATTCTTATTTTGATATAGAAGGGAAATTACAAAGAACCAAGTTTACTATAAGGAATTATCTTGCAGGAGGGTATTCATCTATTCATATTAAGAAATCAAATGATAATATTTTTGATATAACTGTTGTTAATACGACAGAAGCGTATTACGATGACAATGACAATGAAAACAATTTAGATGTCTTAGAAACAACACAAACATTATCAAATCTCCCTCTCCAGCAAATCTTCTATGGTGCACCTGGCACAGGTAAATCATGCAGTATAAAGAGGGCTTTGGAAAGGAATAATGTGTCAAAAGATAATATTTTCCGCACAACCTTTCATCCTGACAGTGATTACTCTACTTTTGTAGGTGCGTATAAGCCAACGATGGAGGTTGTACCACGTTATGAAAGTAGTACGGGAACGCAGGTTGAAGAAAAGCGCATTGCTTATAATTTTATTCCGCAAGCCTTTCTAAATGCCTATGTGCGTGCTTATCAAACAGATGAGAATGTTTATCTTATTATTGAGGAGATAAACAGAGGTAATTGTGCTCAGATATTTGGCGACTTGTTCCAACTCTTGGATAGAGGTGATGATGGGAAGTCGGATTATAGTATTAAGGCAGACACAGATATAAGAACATACTTAGAAACAGCGTTGGGAAGTGAGAGTGAAGGTATCAAGAATGGTGAGCTTTGTTTACCATCAAACCTCTATATCCTTGCCACGATGAACACCAGCGACCAGAGTTTGTTCCCTATCGATAGTGCGTTTAAGCGTCGTTGGGAGTGGGAGTATGTACCTATTCGTAATGAAGCAAAAGGCTGGGTTATTGCAGCTGATGGACAGGAATGGGACTGGTGGGAGTTCTTGAATACAGTGAATGAGAAGATAGGCAGTATCACCGACAGCGAAGACAAGAAACTTGGCTATTTCTTTGTTAAGCCAGCCGATGGGCACACGATTACAGCAAAGACCTTTGTGGGTAAGGTATTGTTCTATCTTTGGAACGATGTGTTTAAGGATTATGGCTTCAGCGATGACGAGTTCCAGACGGAAGAAGGTAAGGAGATGAAGTACCCGATGTTCTATGAAACCGAAGGTGGAAAGGATGTTAATGAGCCTCTTATCGCACGATTCTTAACCAATTTGAAGCTAAAGACGGTTGATGCTGCGGACGTAACAGCAGAGGAAATAACAGCAGAGGACAACGAGGCGTGAGAGTCATCATAGAAGGATATTGCTATCGAGCCAGTGCGGTGCGTGATGTGTTGCACGAGCTGAGTCCGCTGGAGAATGTGGAGGGCGAGATAAGTGTGGGTTATGTAGGCTACTATTATCACCCACAGCTAAGAGATTGTGTCTTTATTCTTCCTAAGGTATTGGTCAATGAGGAGAACAAAGTATTCTCTCGATTAGATCCGCATGACATCATCGACCTTGACAACTGCACGGAACTATTGTCAGAAGAGCGTAGCTTTATCTATGAGTTTGCTGTATGGATATATCGTGCTATTGAGGTGTTCAATAAGAGTAATCCTAAGAATGACATTGTTTATCGTCGGCAGATAGCTGAGATGGGGAAGGGCAAACGAATGTTGAGTAACACCTTCCTTGACATCTTGCTTTCACTCTTACGGTTTAACAAGGAGCAACATAGTTTCTTCACGACCATACTTCGCAACCTCCATTCAGGCTATAATAAGATAAACTGGACACGCACCATCTCACGTTCTGCGGCATGGGTGCAAGACGGCAGACCAGTCTATCTCAATCCAGTGAATAAGAAGCGACAGATAAATACCGATGAGGAGTTGATTATTATCTACTTCTCAATCCTCAATCATATCAGTGAGACATACGGTTTCCCAGTTGATATCTCGTTGGGCTTTGAATTGATAAAAGGACGAAAGTTTGAACATTATTTGAAGGGTTATGGTAAGCGTCGTTTGCAACAGATAAAGTATCGTTACTTCTCTGACATACAGCTGCGTCTGTGGGAGTTGTGCTATGCCTTCTTTGATAAGGCACATCAGATTCATATTGTGGCAGAACAGCGAGAATACCTGTTGGTAAAGAACTTCAATATTGTCTTTGAAGCTATCATCGACGAGCTGATAGGCGATAAGGAACCGCCACGAGGACTGAAGGAGCAAGACGATGGTAAGCGGGTAGACCATATTTACAGTTACCGCAATCTTACGAACAACGAGGAAGATAAGCCGATTTATTATATCGGCGACAGTAAGTATTATAAGATTGGTAATCAGGTTTCTGCAGAGTCGGTCTATAAGCAGTTCACTTATGCCCGTAACGTGATACAGTGGAATCTGAACCTCTTTTTAGATGAAAGTAAGGAGAATAAAGAATTACAGAAAACTCATCCGAAATACAGGGACGACCGAACAGAAGGATATAATGTTGTCCCGAACTTCTTTATCAGTGCCAAGATGGACGAAAAGCTGTCGTATGCAGATAATATTTCGGCATCGGACCGTAAGGAAAACACCTTCCTCTCTCGTCATTTTACGAATAGACTTTTTGATCGTGACACGCTGTTGGTTTATCACTATGATGTAAACTTCTTATACGTTGTTTCGCTTTATGCGCGGGAGAATAAGTTTCAAAAGGCACAATGGAAGGAGAAGGTGCGTGAACTCTTCAGAGAGAAGATACAAGCGGCTTTGACCGAGAAGTATGCCTTCTATGCTATGCGTGCTAAGCCAGGTGTCGATGATAAGGAATACCTCGAAACGCATTTCCAGCAACTATTAGGTAAGGTTTATATGCCTTTCCAACAATATGATGATATCTACTCTCTGGCACTTGACAATGATGAGAAGTGTCAGCAGGAAAACAAGTTGTTGCTTGAACAACTGGAAGCGTATTTCTTTGTAGAGCCATGTCCTTTGGGGCATGACCCACAACAGGTGTTGCCAAAGACGGATGATGCAATATTACGCCTGTTACCAGCTAACGTTACAGAGAAGAATGTGCTCACCTGTCTGGTTCGTAAAGGGGATAGCAACTATAAAGTCTTTGAAAACCATGCGGGTAAGACCTATATAATGGAGCGTGTCCCCAATATCAACCTCTTAGGTATCACGTATCTCTTGCCGATGGTTGGTGGTTGCATTGATGGCTATTATGACGTTAACCGCATGAGTATTGATGTTAAGGATGGCGTTCCAGTTCTTAGACTACGCTTAGGCGACTATCACGCCCTCGGTGCTTCACGTGTGCAAATCTATCGCACGAAGATGCAACCTGGTGAACTAATCTCTTTAGAGCAGACCATGAAATTGTACGAGACATAAACTCGTTCTTATGTCACTCAGTCAACATGCAACTTGCCTGTCCATCGTCTGTATGCCCGAGGAGGGGATGTGTATCCTGTGGGCTTGATAGTATCGGTAGGTACAATCATTTTCGCACGGGCTTGCGATTGCGGGTATTCGTGCTTGGTTTGGGCATCGCTTCAATATACGGTGGATTCCCAATGACAATATCGAAGCCCTCTTTTGAGGGTCACAGATTCTGTCCACCTCTATTCAGCAGGAAATCAAAAATGTTCAGAATGAGTATACCATCATCATTGCGGAAAGTGGGCTGCATACCTCCTACGATGACAACTTTTAGAAAACTATCTTTAATCTGTTTTAGCGATCTTAGTTCTTGTTCCGTTTTTTCTTCAAATAGCAAAGCGTAAGCTGACTGGATATAGATTCTGTCCTGCCCCCTATTGCATACGAAATCCACTTCAAGTTGCTTGCGTTCACTTATTCCTTTTTCGTTCTTCGTATTTTGGATAACCTGTCCTACATCCACAGAATAGCCACGCATTCGCAACTCATTGTATATAAGATTCTCCATCAAGTGTGTGTGTTCTGTCTGACGGAAATTCAATCGAACATTGCGTAATCCTAAGTCTTCAAAATAGTATTTTGCTGGAGTATCAATGTATTTGCGCCTACAAAGACATGGTTATTTTCTCACAACATCAAGATTCTATTCGTTTTTTTTTGCGTAAATACGCGTTGATTAGGAAATAAAAAATACATTATATGTATAGTGTGGAAACTATCTGATTGACTTTCTGTTGCTCCGTTTCATAGTCTTGTCCGCCAAGCATCCACCAAACATGTGGAATATCAACACACAATCCATACAATGCGTTATAGACCCGTTGTTTGTCGGAAAAAACATAGCAAACTGAGCATATCATAATTATGAATTGTGAAATATGAATTATGAATTAAAGCCGTTCTTTTGTTACTCTGTCTTAAATTACCCTCTCAACAAGCAACTTGTTCACCCGTCTAACTTGTCCACTTGTCAACTTGAAATGTCCACACAAAAAACGATGTGTTCTTCCGTTATCTCCATTAAAAACGCTACCTTTGCAGGTATAATGGCTGTTTTCATTTTGAGAATCATCATATAGCATTAATACAAGTATTAAAAAACGTGCAGGGTAGAGAATCACAAGACAAAAAAGTGGTTTTCGCTCAGACTCGGGAAAGCTGAGAAAACGATATCAAGATGTAGAACTGATAAGGTGCAGCCTTCACTCAAAACCTAATTGAAACAAGACTAATATTTGATGTTGACATCGAGGAGTTATAGGTTTCAAGAAAATAATTATTATGGAGCTGATTGATAATATACAAAAGACTTTTGCAGAGGATCTACGTTCTGAGCTTACGACAGGCAGCCACATGTCTATTGCGGCTTCCTGTTTCTCTATTTATGCCTATCAGGAGCTCCGAAAAGAACTCGAGGGCATCGAGGAATTACGTTTTATTTTTACCTCTCCGACCTTCATAACTGATAAGGCAAATAAAGAACAGCGAGAGTTTTATATTCCTCGCCTTAACAGAGAGCGTAGCCTAACGGGAAGTGAGTTTGAGATACTTCTTCGTAACGAATTAACCCAGAAGGCCATTGCCCGTGAGTGTGCCGAATGGATTAGAAAGAAGGTACGATTCAAGTCTAACTGCACAAAAGAGAATATGATGGGCTTTGGTGTAGTGGACAATTGTGCTTACATGCCACTCACAGGATTTACTACTGTTGAATTGGGCGTAGAGCGAGGGGATAATGCCTATACGATGATTCAAAAGTCCGAAGCTCCATTTAGTCAAAGTTATACTCAGCTTTTTGAACAACTTTGGCAGGATAAGGAACGTTTGCAAGATGTAACTAATGAGGTCATTGAAAGTATCTCAAATGTCTATAAAGAGAATGCACCAGAGTTTATCTACCTGATTACGCTCTATAATATTTTCCGTGAGTTTCTGGAAGATTTGTCAGAGGACGTACTGCCCAACGAGGCAACGGGCTTTAAGGACACGTTAATCTGGAAGAAACTCTACAACTTCCAAAAAGATGCTGCGCTCGCCATCATCAATAAGTTGGAGAGATATAATGGATGTATCTTGGCGGATAGTGTCGGATTGGGCAAGACCTTCACGGCATTGAGCGTGATAAAGTATTATGAGAATCGCAATAAGTCAGTGCTGGTACTCTGTCCTAAGAAGCTGTACGACAACTGGGCGACATACAGAAGTAATTATGTGAACAACCCGTTGGCTGGCGATCGTCTGCGTTATGATGTACTTTTCCATACCGACTTAGGACGCAGGAATGGTGACAGCAACGGGATAGATTTAGAAAAGATCAATTGGAGCAATTACGACCTTGTGGTGATAGACGAGAGTCATAACTTCCGTAATGGGGGTAAGGTGACAACTGACGACGACGACGAGAACCCACGGGAGAATCGTTATCTCCGACTATTGAATGAGGTCATCCGGAAAGGTGTGAAGACCAAGGTGCTGATGCTCTCTGCCACCCCTGTAAACAATCGTTTCAACGACCTCAAAAACCAGTTGCAGTTAGCTTACGAGGGTGAGACCGAGCGTTTTGATAAACTTCTTAACACCAGTGCCTCCGTTGATGATATCTTCCGGCAAGCACAGTCGGTTTATAACCGATGGGCAAAGCTGCCAGAGGAGGAGCGCACCACCGAACGCCTGCTGTCTGAGTTGAGCTTCGACTTCTTTGAAGTGCTCGACAGTGTGACCATAGCCCGCTCGCGTCGGCATATCCAGCAGTATTACGATACCACCGATATTGGCTCATTCCCAAAACGGTTGCCCGTGAAGTCGCAACGGCCTCACCTTACTGATCTCGAGGGTGCCATATCCTATAATGAAATCTTTGAGCAAATCAACCACCTGAACCTCGCAATCTATACGCCGTCTGACTTTATCTTGAAGAGTAAGTTAGAGAATTATCAAATGGTCAATGATGAGGGTATGGCAAGCGGACTTACCATGTCGGGGCGTGAGCGAGGCTTACGACGACTGATGACCTTCAACCTTCTGAAACGCTTGGAAAGTTCCGTACACTCCTTCCGCCTTACCTTGGGACGCATTCAAGAGGTTATTAGGGATACACTAGACAAGATTGAAGCAGTAAAAAGAGGGGAGACTGTCGTTGTTGATGACTACCCGTCTTCTGACAGTTTCGACCTCGATGACGCTGGTAGCGAACTTTTTATTGGTGGCGGTAAGACCACTATCAGCCTGACCGATATGGACTATCTGTCGTGGCAACGCTATCTTGAAGCCGACTTAGAGACGCTCAGTCTGCTCACCTTAATGCTGAAGGACATCACACCAGAACACGATGCAAAGTTGCTCCAGTTGATGGCAGACCTGCGCAATAAATGGGCTAACCCTATCAACGAAGGCAATAAGAAGGTGATTATCTTTACGGCTTTCTCTGATACGGCGGAATACATCTATGATACGCTTGCAGAGGATATCAAGACAAAACACGGATTGAACACCGTGCTGATTACGGGTTCGGTAGATGCGCGCAGTACGTTGAAACTAAAGGGCAGCAAAGGATTGTCATTCAATCAGGCACTCACCCTCTTCTCTCCACGCTCGAAAGACAAAGAAACCCTCTATCCTGATATCCATGAGGGCATTGACGTGCTGATTGCTACCGACTGTATCTCTGAAGGACAAAACCTGCAGGACTGTGACTATCTCATCAACTATGATATTCATTGGAACCCAGTGCGTATTATTCAGCGTTTCGGACGTATCGACCGTATCGGCTCAAAGAACACACACATCCAGTTGGTGAACTACTGGCCAGACATGACGCTCGATGATTATATCAATCTTAAAGCGCGCGTGGAAAACCGTATGAAAGTGTCGGTTATGACTTCCACAGGCGATGACAACCTACTCTCAAATGAGGAGAAAGGTGACCTCGAATACCGACGTAATCAGCTGAAACGCCTGCAAGAGGAGGTCGTTGACTTGGAAGAGATGAACAGCGGTGTCTCTATTATGGACTTAGGGCTCAACGAGTTCCGCCTCGACTTGATAGCCTATACGAAGGAACATCCTAATATGGACCTAACGCCTTTTGGCATGAGTGCGGTCGTTGCTGCTACGGAACTCGTGCCAGCGGGGGTAATATTTATCTTGAAGAATCGTAACAATGGGGTCAATATAGATCGTACCAATCAGTTGCATCCGTTCTATATGGTTTATCTCTCTGATGAAGGGGAAGTGCGCTGCAATCACCTCTCACCCAAGCGATTGCTCGATACGATGCGCCTGGCATGCAAGGGAAAGGATGCGCCCGACCTCAAACTTTGCCAACAATTCAATAAGGAGACAAAAGACGGATACCGAATGGATACCTACAGCCATCTCCTGCAAAAGGCAGTGGAGAGTATCATCACCGTGAAGGACGAGTCGGATATCGACAGCCTGTTCTCTGAAGGAGATACCACAGCCTTAGAGAACAAGGTGAAGGGGCTTGACGACTTCGAACTGATTGCCTTCCTTGTGATAAAATAAGCGAGCAACAATGAATACAGATAATCCGCTCAACTTTCCAACGTCGACAATCGTTGCGAAGAATGTGCCAAAGAACGCCTTCTATAAACGGGCTAAGGCGCAACGAACGACTGCCTTGCGCACATTCCTGACTGAGGCTTTTGAGCACATTCTGTGGCTCTATAAGCTGCATCCCTCAACGCTCAATATTGCCGATGGCCAGCAGGTACACGAGATAGACGTGTTCTACTGTAAGATGAGAACAACGAAGATTGACGAAAAACTGCTCGGCGAACTCGATATGCTCTTACCCCGACATACGCTCTATATCATAGACCGTGACGGAAGTACGGACCTGATGATGTTCCCCAAAACAATCAACGCTCAGGGACACATCGCACAGAATGGGAAGATGGAAGCATGGACGAATGTTGAACTGTCTGCCACGCCGCTTACGATTACAGGGCACGACATGGATATGCTCTATGGCGACTTCTTAGGCAAACTGTCCCACTTAAATACCCGAACGGAAGCTGAATATGCGAAAGCTGCCGAACAACGGCAACAGCAAGAACTGCTGAAACGGCAATATGCCGCCCTGCAAAAGAAAATAAAAAGCGAAAAGCAGTTCAGTCGACAGTTGGAAATGAACAGAGAACTAAAAGCGTTGAAGGACAAAATGGCACTATAACGCATCGTATGGCTTTTGTATTGATATTCCATTGGTTTGGTGCGGGTGCTTAGCACTAATGGTGCGGGTGCTTAGCACGGATGGTGCGGATGGTATGCACCACATGTGCGAAGGGTTAACACCATTGCCGTGTAGGACAGGGTAGGAATTTACGAACGAAAAGTCAAGGAGTAAAAAAGTCAAGGAGTAAAAAAGTCAAGGAGTAAAAAGTCAAGGAGTAAAAAGTCAAGGAGTAAAAAGTCAAGGAGTAAAAGTCAAGGAGTAAAAAGTCAAGGAGTAAAAAGTCAAGGAGTAAAAAGTCAAGGAGTAAAAAAGTCAAGGAGTAAAAAAGTCAAGGAGTACATAGCAACAAAAGAAAATAAACATTAGAGGAAATAAAAAACAATATAGAATGAAACCAATCAGACTGGAAACAACATCGGTAGATGGCACGAAAATTAATTTAGAGGCTCTCTACCAGATAGCACCTTCGTGCTTCACCGAAGAGAAGGACGAAAAGACGGGAGAGATAAAGCGCATGGTCAATTTTGAGACTCTGCGCCAGCTCCTTGGCGGCGATGTACTCAGCTTCCTCGAAGGGGCGTCGAGGCGATTTGTTCTCTAAAGAGATTAAGGGGTTGGACGACTTTGAACTGATTTGCTTTTTCGTTGTAAGATAATAAGATAAAATTAATAGTATTATGGCAAAAATAACAATCAAATATGTTGGTCCTTTAAAGGAAGTTAGCCTTGACATTAAGCGCATAAATGTGTTTATGGGACCACAATCTACTGGTAAAAGTACAATTGCTAAGATAATCTCTCAAGCATTGTGGGCAGAAAAGAACTTTCTCATAATGGGAAAAGAATATGACTTCTACAATGGACTTTTGGATTTCCATAATATGGACAAGAATTACTTTAGTAATCCTAAAGCTGAAATCATCTATGAAAGTTCATGGACTACTATTCAAATGAAGTATAAGAAGGGAAATATACTTCCCAAAACATCTTATAAGAAAAATAAGAATAAAGAAATTTATCACAATTCTAAGATAGAGTATATTCCAGCAGAACGAAACTTTGTAGCAAGCATTCAGAATATTCATAAGTATACGGAGTCATATAATAGTACTATAAATTTTCTCAATGAATGGTATGCTGCAAAAACTTCATATCAGGAAGAAAATAGATTTAAAGTAGAATTACCAGACTTATCATTCACGTATCGATACAAGGAGAATGATGAGCAGGATATTATACAAGTTGCAGACAACGAGGTAAACCTTCAGTCTGGATCAAGTGGACAACAGTCTCTGTTGCCTCTTTTGCTGGTAGCTGAAGAGGTTATGGTGTCTACTTACAAGAAGCGACGGATTATTAGTCCTGCAGAGATTAGTCGTATTAAGAAGGAGATCCCAGGCTTAGAGTCTGTTATAGATATATTATTTTCTGCAATGAAAGACGATAAGAAAAATATAGCTGATAAAGGTTTAGATGCTTTATGGCAGTTAATCGGTTATCAAGTAGACTACAGCTGTAGTCATCTGGTTGTGGAGGAGCCCGAGCAGAATCTGTATCCCTCTACACAAAGAGGATTGCTACAACGCCTTGTTTCTTACCTGACCAATGATAGTGAGCGTCAGCATACTCTCACCCTCACAACTCATAGTCCTTATATCTTGTATGCACTCAACAACTGTATGCTGGCAGGATTAGTTGAGCAGAAGAATCCCGATGCTGCTGAGAAACTTTCAGGTACAACCAAGATTAATCCTACGGAGGTGGGACTTTGGTTACTTAAAGATGGGGAAATTAAAGCCTTACAGCATCCAAGCACTGGTTTGTTGACAAAAGACTTCTTTAATAGTGAGTTCCAGAAGAATCACGAAGATATGTTCCAATTATTAAGATTACTTCCAAATGAAAGCCTCTCTAAAACAAATACGACCAAGTAATTGGAAAGAGCATCCATTATCTTCTAACTGGATGATAATAGATTGGGATGGTGATTATTTTAAAAAACATGCTGAGCTTAAACCTGAAAAGGCTGGAGGCTGTTGTGTTTATACATTAGAAAACCAGCCTGATGGTATAAATATATCCCTATATTCAGTTAGCATCCATTCTGATGCACCAATGGGAATAACTTCTCTGGGATTAAGAAAAAATGCTTGGAGACCTGAACAAAGTATTGGGCAATGTGATGCACTATTATTCCCCACTTCAGACAATAATGGTGATGCTTTTTTATTGGTTGAAACGAAGTATAGTGAGAATGCAAGTTCATGGCAAAATTATAAAGAAAGTGCGCTCAAACAGATTACCGATACTATTTCTCAACTTTCAAAGAGAGGGTGTCCTATAGACAATAGGAATATTTTTGGCTTGATAAGCTGTCCATTACTTAATCCTATGGGTGCCACAGCGTTTTCGACTGAAGAACTTGAATCAATATGCATGGAATATGGTGTGCAAATAGAAATGGGCAATTCTGCTACTTTCAAGGACTCACAAACAATAAGTTTTATTGGCGAAGAGTAAGACCTATGTACGCACTACCTAACAGCACATTGCTGAGCAAGCAGATACCGAAGAAGGCTATTGAATATGGAAACAAAAGATATAACCATGCTACTCTCTATGGGAGAGCGAACTAATTTTGAGACGAAAAATTCGCTTAATAATGATGAAATCCTGATACTCTCTGTAGCGAAGTGAATCGAAACTTTATCAAAATAGAAAAGTCAAGGAGTAAAAAGTCAAGGAGTACATAGCAACAAAAGAATATAAACATTAGAGGAAACAAAAAACAATATAGAATGAAACCAATCAGACTGGAAACAACATCGGTAGATGGCACGAAAATTAATTTAGAGGCTCTCTACCAGATAGCACCTTCGTGCTTCACCGAAGAGAAGGACAAAGAGACGGGAGAGATAAAGCGCGTGGTCAATTTTGAGACACTGCGCCAGCTCCTTGGCGGCGATGCTGTGGATGAGGACGAGGAGATGTATCAGTTTACGTGGCCGGGCAAACGGGCGGCACGCTATGAGGCGGCAGAACCTATCGACGACACCCTGCGCCCTGTCCCTGCTGACTCTGTAGATTGGGACACCACCGAGAACCTCTATATCGAGGGCGACAACCTGCGTGTGCTGAAACTCCTGCAGCGTGGCTATATGGGAAAGGTGAAGATGATTTATATTGACCCACCTTACAATACGGGCAACGACTTTGTCTATCATGACGACTTCGCACACTCTGCCGAAGAAGAAGACCTCGCTGCGGGCAACATAGATGAAGAAGGCTATCGCTACCGCCGCAACCTTGACTCCAACGGCCGTTTCCACTCTGATTGGTGCTCAATGATGTATAGCCGCCTGCTCGTGGCACACTCCCTGCTGAAAGAGGATGGCGTGATATTTATTTCGATTGATGATAACGAGGTGCATAACCTGCGCAAGATTTGCGATGAGGTGTTTGGGGAAAAGAACTTTGTGGCGGAAGTTAGTTGGCATAGAAATTATGCATCTGCAAATGATGCTAAGACTTTCTCGAATGTATTAGACTACATCATAATATATCGCAAGGAAGAAGAGTTTAAGCGCAATCTTCTACCAAGAACAGAAAAACAAAATCATTTATATAAATATGATAGTAATGACGGAAAAGGGAAATGGCGCTCAGACAATCTATCTGTAAGAACTTATTCAGCTGCATATGACTTTCCTATTATTAATCCCAATACAGGGGTATCCTATATTCCTCCCAAAGGAAGAAGTTGGATGACGAACAAGGAAACGATTAAGTTATGGATAGACGAAGGGCGTATCTTCTTTGGTCAAAAAGGAGATGGTGCTCCCCAACTAAAAAGATATTTATCAGAAGTTCAAGATGGAGTTGTTCCTATAACATATTGGTCGTACGATGAATGTGGGCACAATGATGAGGCCAGAAAAGAAATAAAAGTATTATTTGATGGACAGCCTCCTTTTGACTCTCCTAAACCAACACGATTGCTTCTTCAAGCTTTACGAATAGGAACCTCCCCCGATTCCCTCATCCTCGACTTCTTCTCAGGTTCAGCCACTACCGCCCACGCTGTTATGCAGCTGAATGCAGAGGATGGTGGTAAGCGTAAGTACATTTGTGTGCAGCTACCAGAGGAAACGCCAGAGGGTAGCGAGGCACGCAAGGCGGGTTACGACACGATTTGCGAGATTGGTAAGGAGCGTATCCGTAGGGCTGGCAAGAAGATTAAGGAAGAATCTCCGCTGACCACTCAAGACTTAGATACGGGTTTCCGTGTCTTCCGCATTGACAGCGGCAACTATAAGGACGTTACGATGCAGCCTAACGAATACAACCAGCAGATGCTCGACCTCTTTGTTGACAATATCAAAGCCGACCGCACCGACCTCGACCTCCTCTTTGGGGCTATGCTTGCGTGGGGCGTACAGCTCTCGCTGCCTATGACGACGGAAGAAGTTGACGGCTGCAAGATCTACGCTGTGGATGGCAACGGACTCGTGGCTTGCTTTGCTGAGAACATCAGCGAGAACGTGGTGCAGGCTATGGCTGCCAAGCAACCGCTGCGTGTGCTCTTCCGTGACAGCTGCTTCGATGAGGACAAGACGAAAATCAATATCTTTGAACGCTTCAAGCAACAACTTGACTGGGACGAGAAGGAGGCGATACAGAATATCAGGGTCGTTTAGAGGATAGGGCTTAGACTATGGACGAGAAAAACAAAATCATCATCTATACTGACGACAGCGGACTGACGAAGATAGACGTAAAGCTCGAAGACGAAACTTTGTGGCTTACACAGGCACAGATGTGCGCACTCTATCAGACGTCGAGAACCAATGTGGTGGAACATATCAAACACATATATGAGGAAGGCGAATTACAGGAAGTGGCAACTTGTCGGACTTTCCGACAGGTTCGCCAAGAAGGTAGCAGGATGGTAAATCGTGAGATTCCTTATTACAACCTCGATATGATTATAGCCCTTGGCTATCGTGTGCGCAGCATCATTGCAACACGTTTCCGTCAGTGGGCCACTATCCGATTGAAGGAATACATCACGAAAGGCTTTACGCTCGACGACGACCGTCTGAAGCAGTTGGGCGGTGGTGGCTATTGGAAAGAATTGCTGGAGCGTATTCGTGACATTCGTTCCACGGAGAAGGTGTTGTATCGGCAGGTGTTGGAAATCTATGCCACCAGTATCGACTATGACCCACGTGCATCTGTATCGCAGAAGTTCTTTCAAAAGGTGCAGAACAAGATACATTATGCCATCCATGGACATACGGCTGCTGAACTCATTGTAGCACGTGCAGATGCTGAAAAAGATTTTATGGGATTGCTGACGTTCAAGGATAATCAGCCAACGCTATTGGAAGCACGCACGGCTAAGAACTATCTCAACGAGAAAGAACTCCGTGCGATGGGGCAGTTGGTTTCCGGATACTTGGACTTCGCTGAGCGTCAGGCTGAGCGTGAACAGGCAATGACCATGAACGATTGGGCAAACTATCTGGACCGAATACTCACCATGACGGGCGAGCAACTGCTACAAGATGGTGGAAGCGTGTCGCACGATGACGCCATGGAGCACGCCACAACCGAATATCGTAAATACAAGCAACGCACCATCAGCGATGCCGAGCATGATTATCTCAATGCGATCAAACGCTTGGGGAACATCAACAAAAAGGAAAGTGAGCATGAAGATTAGATATAAACATCAAGGGTTTCAGGCTGAGGCTGCCCGCAACGTGGTACGTGCCTTTGGGGGACAGCCTTTTTATGACAGTGCCAACTTCATTATGGATTGGGGCACGCAAAAGCAATTATTCGATGCGGGCTTTGGCAATGCGCCGCTTAAACTCTCCCGCAGCGATATCAAGGCTAACGTGCGCGCTATTCAGATGGAGCAAGGACTGAAGCCTGTTGACCACTTGCAGGGCGAGGGCGTAAACCTTACCATCGAGATGGAGACGGGTACGGGTAAGACTTATACCTATATCAAGACAATGTTCGAACTGAACAAACACTACGGCTGGAGCAAGTTTATCATTGTCGTGCCGAGTGTGGCGATTCGTGAGGGCGTATATAAGAGCTTTGAGACGATGCAGGACCACTTTGCCAATGAATATGGCAAACGCATGCAGTACTTCGTTTACAACTCAAAGCAACTGACGAAGATAGACAGCTTTGCCAGTGACAACAACCTGCACGCTATGATTATCAACACGCAGGCTTTCAACGCCTCACTCAATGAGGACAAGGCGGGTTCGAACAAGGATGCCCGCATCATCTTCTCAAAGCGTGATGAGTTTGGTAGTCGGCGTCCGATAGACATCTTGGCACAGACCCATCCTGTCATGATTGTCGATGAGCCACAGAGCGTGCTTGGCGCGAATGTCAACAATGCAACGCGAAGAGGTATCAAACTATTTAATCCGCTTGCCTTGTTACACTATTCAGCTACACACCGCGAGGTGTTGAACATGGTGTATCGCTTGGATGCCATCGATGCCTATAACAAGAAGTTGGTGAAGAAGATTGAGGTGAAGGGTATACGCCAGGTGGGAAGTACGGCTACCAATAGCTTCCTCTATCTTGACGAGGTTGTGGTGAGCAAGGGCAAGAACCCACAAGCACGTATCACCTTCGAAAGCGTAGGCAATACGGGCAATGTGCGCCAGATAACCCGACTCGTAGGTGAGGGGTTCGACCTATATGCGCAGAGCGGACAGATGGCAGAGTATCGTGACAATTACGTGGTGGAGCGTATCGACGGACGGGCAGGCAGCCTGAAACTCCTCAACGGCGTGACACTCTATGAGGGAGATTCGCAAGGTGAGATTACGGAAGACACTATACGCAGGATACAGATACGCGAAACCATCAAGACACATCTTGAGCGTGAACGCCAGCTGTTCTCCAAAGGGATTAAGGTGTTGAGCTTGTTCTTCATCGACCATGTCGAGAACTATCGTACATACGACCAGCACAATGATGGCAAAGGTAAGTTTGCCGAAATGTTCGAGGAAGAATATCATCGTATGGTGCAAGAGCTAATGCCTACCTTTGGCGATGAGGCTTATGCACGCTATCTGTCACGCTTCACGGCAGAACAGGTACACAATGGTTATTTCTCTCAGGACAAGAAGGGCAAGTTTGTTGACTCAAAAGTGAAACGTGGCGAGAGTGGTAGTAGCGATGAGAGTGCCTACGACCTGATAATGAAGGATAAGGAACGACTGTTGAGCTTTGACGAGCCTACACGTTTCATCTTCTCTCACTCGGCGCTGCGTGAAGGATGGGACAACCCGAATGTCTTTCAGATCTGTACGTTGAAGAATACCGCAAATGAGATTGGTAAGCGTCAGGAGGTGGGACGTGGTATGCGTCTCTGTGTGAATAAGTATGGCGAACGCCAAGACGCTGACATTCTCGGTGATTCGGTGTTTGACACCAATATATTAACTGTGATTGCCAGTGAGAGTTATGAGAACTTCTCTAAGCAGCTGCAACACGAAATAGCTGAAGTGGTCAGCGACCGCCCAGTGGTGATCACTGCAAACCTCTTTGTGGATAATGTCTATGAGACAGCCGAGGGAGGAAAGATAAAGATGACGGTTGATGACGGTAGGAAAATCTATCATCAACTCATCAAGCGCGATTATGTTGATGATGATGGTAAGCTGACCGATACCTATTTCGAGGCAAAAGCGACTGACACAGTCAACTTTGGTGAACAATTCGAGCCTGTTAAAGCTGGAATCATTCAGACCTTAGACAGCGTCTTCAATCCTCAAACCATCAGGATAGATGATGGACGCAAACCGAAGGAGGCCAACTTCCAAGAAGAAATCTTCAAGAAGAAACAATTCCAGGAGTTGTGGAGACGTATCAATGTGAAGACCTACTATAAGGTTGATTTTGAGCGTGCGGAGCTTATCCAAAAGGCGGTAACGGCAATAGATAAAAACCTGAGTGTGACAGAGATTCGTCTTGTCGTGGAATCGGGAGGAATGGATGAGATACCGGATAAGGAAACACTGGAGGCTGGTATGGCGATGGCACGAGAGAAGGTTGACACCTTCCACGTGCGTGAGACGGTAGGCTCAGGTGTGGCTTACGATTTAGTGGGTAGGCTGGTGGCTGACACCGGACTGATGCGTAAGACTATCGTGGCGATCCTGAAAGGTATTAAGCACGCCACCTTCCTTCAGTTTAAGCAGAATCCAGAGGAGTTCATCCGTAAGGTTGGTAACATCATCAACGACGAGAAGGCGATGGCAGTGGTACAGAAAATCTGTTATGAGCGTACCAATAATACATACGCTGTGGATATCTTTACCGAGAACACCGTGCGCGGAAAGATTGGTGTCAATGCCATAGAAAGTACTAAATCGTTGTACGACCTTGTGGTGGTTGATAGTGAGGGCGTAGAGAAGCACTTTGCAGAATCATTAGAAGAGGAGACGGACGTGGCTGTATATACCAAGCTGCCACGTGGTTTCTATATCAATACGCCAATGGGACATTATAACCCAGACTGGGCGATTGCGTTCAACGAGGGTACGGTAAAGCATATCTACTTCATTGCTGAGACGAAAGGTAACGAGTGGCAACGCTCGCAACTCCGTGGTGCTGAAGATGCTAAACTTGAATGTGCCGCCCGCCACTTTGAGGCTATTAGCACCAGTGGCAATGTGGTCTATGGTGTGGCTAAGGATTATAAAACATTATATGATAAGGTTATGAAGTGATAAAAACAATGCCGACAGCTTATTTGCTTGATAAAAATAGAAAAGGAGTTGGGTAATTTTTCCTAACTCCTTTTTGTTTTTAGCTGGATAAGTTGTATCTTTGCAACAGAAATAGGAAAGGTTTCTCAAATACCGCGTCGGATTGCAGTTCCGAAGGGAAGGGTTTGGGAAACCTTTTTCTTTTTCTCTACAGAAACTTTAGATGATGAATAATTAAACCCAAATCAGTCATTAGGCCACAATGGACTAAATTCATACTTTTTGTTTTGTTGACGATGTCATATCAACTGTGTCAACGGCTAACACAATAAACTCATATAACCGCTGTTATATCAGCATACTTAGATTTAGCAAATGACACAAGACGAGTACGCCGAGATGTTGTCTCAGGCAAAAGAACAGTTCAAACAAGGTACTCCTTTGTTTGGTAAGGATGGTGCATTCCATCGTGTATTGGAAGATTTCCTCAATTCAGCTCTCGAGTGTGAGATGGACTCTCACCTTTATAACACTAAGACATCCACAAAGATTAATCGCCGTAACGGCAAGATGTCCAAGGAGGTTCAAACAGAGTATGGTCCTGTAGAAATAGATACTCCACGTGACAGAGAAGGGAGTTTTACCCCTGAGATTATCAAAAAACGACAGACGATATTAGCAGAAGGTTTGTCCGATAAGATTATCAGTCTTTATGCTACAGGTCAGAGCATGTCTGACATAAGTAAGTTCCTTGAAGAGAACTATGGTACCAAGATATCCAAAGAGACAATAAGTAACATTACGGACAAGGTCTGGCCTGAGATAAAAGCCTGGCGCACACGCTCTTTGGAAGAAGTCTATCCGATAGTTTGGATGGATGCTATCCATTACAAGGCACATGACGACACGGGTGCTACAACATCTCGTGCAATATATAATGTCATTGGTGTTGACAAGGAAGGACATAAAGATCTTCTGGGTATGTATGTATCTCATAGCGAGGGCGCTAACTTCTGGCTCAGCGTACTTACAGACCTTCAAAACAGAGGTGTCAAAGACATTCTTATAGCTTGTGTAGATGGCCTTACGGGCTTCCCAGATGCCATCCAGAGCGTATTTCCTAAGACGGATGTACAGCTATGTATTGTACATCAAATCCGTAACTCAGTGAAGTATGTCGCCAGCAAGAATCAGAAGGAGTTCCTAAAGGATTTGAAGATGGTTTATGCTGCACAAACTAAGGAGAAAGCAGAGATAGAACTCGATAATTTGGAGAAAAAGTGGGGTAAGCAATATCCTATCGTCATCAAGTCGTGGCGTGACAAGTGGGATAACCTCTCACACTATTTTGACTATACGGAACCTATCAGACGTATCATGTATACTACCAACATTGTAGAAGGTTATCATCGTCAGATACGTAAGGTAACAAAGACAAAGGGAGTTTTCCCAACTGACGAAGCTCTCTTCAAACTCGTATATCTTGCCTATCGTAACATCAAAAAGAAATGGACTCAGCCATTGCGAAACTGGGGCCAGACAGCCCAACAGTTCGCTATAAAGTTTGGCGACCGCTTCCAATTATTATAGGTTCATGAAGTTAGGCATCCGGAAATTAGGCAGTTCAAAAATACTGTCGTATCTTTGCAACACCAAGAGAAGATGCGATGGTTTATACCACCAGCAAATTAAAAATCAGGCTGGGCATCGAGCCCAGCCTGATTTTACCAAGAGAAAGACTGCTCCGGTTTGCCCATCAGCATTCCTCATGCTCCTAAAGAAATGAAGCCAATGACACAGTTCAGATGACGTACCCGTTTTGTTTCCTAACATCTTTTATTTTCTTGTCGGCATCTTATCTGTCTTTTATATGTCGTTCTGTTTTCCTATCTTCTCAGAAAAGTGTCCAAGTATTTAACGGAAGAACCTCTTTTTAGCTTATAGTAATATTTCCATTATTATTTTCTATATATAAAGATTTTTCACCATTCTGAGTGATAACTCGGGTTCCTGTAGGCTTTGTTGCGGTTGTAGGCGTGAAGTTCTCAGTATCTGGTGCCAATTTAAGACATAAGTATTTTTTTATTTCCTCCATTAATTGTTTTGCATTATTATCTATAAGTTTATGGTAGCTACCAGAGTTTTCACGACACAAGAACGTCCATAAGTCATCCATTGTTTTAAGGATATCATCTATTTTTTGTATTTCTTTTATAAGAAAGCTTGAGCCACCTGGTTCTGTCTTTATTTGCTCAGATTTTTTTATTTTTTCTTTGCTCCAATAATCTTTTATCTTTATTAAGCCATCTCCATTTCGTTTAATCTTTCCCATATCAACAACAGGAAATACCCTTGTTTTTATATTGCCATTTTTAAATATTTGCGTCATTTCAAACATACATTCTAAAGATGTTAAATAATTAGGTATTACAAACATAATGACAATGTCTGAACTGCCAATTTCTTTCTCGTAGTCATCAATATTGTCGCGATATAAAATGTCGTATTCATCTATAGAATATGGAATATTGTTCTCTTGAAGTCCTGTTTTAATTGCAAGGATATCAGCTTCATATGCAGTATCATGTTTATATGATATATGCACTTTCTCAGTTCTTTTTTCCATAAAATTGTTCTCTTGAAATGTTATTATGTTTATATTCGGGTCTTTTTTAATTCCTATAGCATGCTTTGGTTTATTAATTATAATGATAGGGTGTGAACTATAATCTAAAGATGTTTTAAGTTTACAAAGGTCCTCATGTATAAATGAGGATAAATCTTTTTCACCCTCAAGATGAAGAATAGTCCTTCTCTCTATGTGATTTCTCATTATATCTAACAGAATAGTTAACAGGACATTATCTCTTTTTTGTGTAGCATCTGATAATAACAACTTCACCATTTCTGCTAATGTTTGATTGTCGAATTTATAGCTTAACCCAATCACAAACATTTCAAAGACTGAACTATCTTTAGGTGGAAGCAGAGGTAATTTTAGATAAGCACAGTTATTTAATCCCTTTATATGCTTTTCTATCTCGTTATCGTCTAAAACTGTATCAATTAGATACAGACCAGACAAGGTATCTGGGCTTTCTATTACCTTTCGTAATTGTCCTAATTGATACTCCTTATTCATTATCAAGTTTGTTTATAAAGTTGGTAATGAGTGTTTTATTACTTTCGCTTTGCATAATAGTATCTATTAAATCCATAGCAAACTCTAATATCTGTTGGTTGCTATTATTATAGAATGTTTTGATACCATTATACGACTGGATAACAACTTCAACGATGTTATTCCATGTAAATACATCATCTGGTGTATCTTTTTCTATTATCTTTGATATCCATTCAAGAGTCTGCTCAGGATAATTGACAGCAAAGCTGCCTAAGAATTTAATGAAATTTCTTATTTGATACTTGCTTAATGGAGATGCTGCAAAGGCTTCTGCAATTTGATATTGAAACGTAATAGACCAATTCTTGATATGACAGAACAAATTATCGTAAGCCTCTCCCATTTCTTTTGTTTCAAAACGAGAATCCATTAAATCCAAAATATAATCAACGGCTTCCTGGTTTATATTGTCTTTTAGTCTACTTAAGAATTGTAGAAGTGATAGTCTTGCATCTTCACTCTTATTGCACATTTGGTCAATGAATTTCTTTAACCGTTCGTCTTTATGATTATGTAGCCATCCTAACCATAAAATGATAACTTGCTCTTTATAGCATTCTGGATAATCTAAAGTATGCTGAAAGAAATCTATCAAATCATCAATGGCATAATTGACAAAATAAACTAATGGGTTGTAGTTATGTACAGGTAGTGCCATCAGTCTTGGATTATAATCATGCAACAATTTCTTAAATAGATCTAAATTTCTATTTTGATCTAACCAGTTTAACTTTGCTAAATCCAGAAGAATAGCTGCTCGTGTATACACTGATGCTGTTTCTGCTATCTTTTCTATAGTTTGAAAAATATCTTCTTTATATTTCTTGTTATAAGCTAAGCCTACTAACATGTATCCTGCTTTACCTCTTGGCTGGTTAATACCTATGTTATATATATCCTTAGCGTCTTGATATTTATCTTCTTCTGGTTCCTTAGCATTAATTACAGTATTACATAGTAAATCGAAAACAAGTTCTGGCACGTCTTCATTGTTAATGACATCATTTAGTGCTATTAGGAGGGAATGGATAGAGAATCCTCTTTCGGTTGTGTTGATGTCATTGTTGATTACATTGAGAATATCTTTTAGGATATCCATTGCATCGTTTATTTTTTTTGCATCTAAAAGTCCCTCCAATCCTGCTAATGGATAGGCTAAAGAAATCTCTTCGTTCTTAATTGTCTGCTTTATCAAGTCCAGATATTTTTCAGGCTCCTGCCCCACCACGTTACGAAATAACTGGCATTGTCCTGTAAACGAAGGCTTTTCCCATTCAAAAGGATTATTAGTATATTTAAGCATTGAGTTGAGCCAGTCTTTATTGCTCATTCTAACTCCTTGCTCTTGTTTAAGAGATGGCCAACCAAAAAAAGATGACGTTCTGGATGGTTTTTCATTTCTAAGAAGATTCTTATTGAATTTACGTTCAATTCGTTGGCGTTCTTGGTAAGCTTTCCATGATATGTCTCTAAGTTCTTCTTTCGGTATAACATGCAATGCTTTTCCTTTGTGAGAATCTATACGAAGAGGTGGAACTCCATATTTTAGTCTTATCTCAGTAGACTCTCTCATTAGTCTATATTCTCCCTTGTCGTTGATAGCAAGTATTCTTTCTACAATGGTTCTTTTTTGTTCAATACTCATTAAAGGAAATGTAACTCTTAGAGCTTCTACAGCTTGGTATTCTACCCACGCAGGCGCATTTGCCAAAACTTGACGATTTGTTATGATCTTATAAACATCATCTTTAAAGCATTCTGGGTGTGAGGTGTAAAGATATAAAGCAATGAAAACAAAGCCTTCATACTTGCTTTTGCTAAAAGTTTCAATGTACCGCTTAGTTTGCTCAGTATCAATCGTTTTTAGGAAATTGTCGATAAGAATGTTTGCAGCTTCTTGAGAAAAGTTAGAGTTAAGAATGTTATCTTCTCCCCTCTGAAAGTAATCGAATGCTGTTGAATAATATATTTCTGCATTATCGATATTGTAATGAGTTGATTTATAGATTATGGTTAGTATCTCTACTAATAACTTTATACCCAAATCATAATACTTTTCAAGAAGTTCTTCGTAAAGTTCTCTCACCTCATAATTAACTCCTATATGGTATACTTCATTATCCTTTAACTGTAAGATAATATTCTTCTTTAGTTCTTCACATACAAAAGAAGGACTGTCGTTAAGAATATTTTTTAATATTGAAGTATATTCTGATGGCCCTCCAAACTTGACCAATTTGTTGTAGAATGCTATTAACTTTTTGCTATCGCATTTCTGAGTATTGTATTGTAGTAGAGTGCTCAGATGTTTGCAGTCTTCTTCATCATCAAGATTTAATGCCAATTCCAGTTTATTTAGAACAATGTTAGGCTCTATAGAGAATGTACGGAAGCACATCACCATAGCTTTCTGCTTATATTCAGTATTCAGATTTATCCATCCACCCATACTATCAACAATTCCCCAAATAGCATTAAACCAATTTGGTGTATATACAGATTCAAATATAATATTCATATATTTTTTATCTGTATAGATTTGTCTTATAAGTCTTAGTTCTTCTTGTAATGGTTTTTCAAAGAATGGAATGTTGCTCAATGCAAGTGCTTTTAAATGGAACCTATAAGTATCTTTTCCATTTTCATTTTTGGTATAAAGTAGCCCCTCTATTGTGTTAATATATTGCTGAATATCCTGTTCACGTAAGAATGTCAAGATACTTTTTACAGAAGCCCTGGTGAATAGTCCTTGGTGCTGTGTTTTGAGAACCTCTAACAGATTATGTCCCTTTTCAATAAATCTTCTTGCATATACATAATCAAAGAGTGTTTGGTGGAAAAACTGAATTAGTCCCGTCTGTGTCTGAATTAGCAAACCGTTAGTAAAAAGGTAGTTCAACTCAGCATTATATTGAGTTTCAAATGTCCTAATGTGTACAGACAACTCTTGCCTCTCGTACATTGTATCAACAAGACTATCGAATAACGATAGTAAGGTGTTTTTATCTACTTTACGTATGCTGTCGTCATTTATATATTTGCGCCATAACTGGTGATAAAGCATATTGGTAGAAAGAGGATCCGTAAGTTGTTCATATTGTCTAACTTTTAAGAATAGATATAGGTTCAGTGGATTGCCTAAAAAGCATAGTAGGTTGTCACTTAGTCGCTCTTTACATTGATTTGCCTGTATTGTCTCCTGTACCTGCTCTTTAGATAATTCTTTTAGCTCCCATTGCTTCTTTATACGTTCTTTCTCAAGTTCTGGGTCATACTTTAAATCATACGGTCTACAAGAAATGACAACTCTTATATGAGGGATGCCTTGTATTTGGTGTATCATTTTTAACAAAGAACGTAGAGGAGTACGGTTTGAAGAAAGTGACAATGATAGTGCATCTATTTGGTCAATCAATACTACTACTCTTTTATACTTCTTAGCCATCTCCTTTAGAACAATCTCTAAAGGATTACCCAAATGAATCTTTTTAGATAACTCATCTGTATCTAAAAACTCTATTTGATCAGACTTCAACCCAAGGACTAAATAATCGTTTATTGTATGTAGTTTTTTTAGAAGTTCGTGCATCACAATGGACTTGCCAATACCAGCCTTCCCATATAATAAGCCTAATCTCATAGGATTGTTAGTGGATGCATCTTTCTCTATCCATTCTAAAATTTGATTTACTTCTTCTCTGGGAATAGCTGGTTCAATTGTTGGATTGTATTCTCGTAATTCGTATGAACCTTGATGAAATGCGGATGTAGTTTCTTCCACATAACGTTCAGTAATATAAACATTACCATTATTTTTCTCAATAAAGATAGAGTTTTTACCAAATTGGTTAACGTTTTTTGTTTGCATATTGTTTTGTCAAAAAGTTTGCTTTTATTTTTCTTGAGTGTTTATCAATAACTATAGTGAAATAGCTTCACTAATGTAAAATGATATTTATTACTACAAAGTTAAATTATTTTTCTTTAATCAAATAATGTTTTTGAGGAATTATTGCTGTCCGGTAAAATTAAAATACCCTATAAAATCTTGCGGAATTGCCTATATAAAGGTAATTCCGCAATCATTTTTGAAATCTAAGCCCTACTAATCAAAAAAAATAAGTGCTTTTTTATCTCTTTTACTATTTAAACGTTATAGCAATAGTAGATATTCCATTAGGGACAGTAAAGCCAAAGGAAATTGCTTCGGGCATTTGTAGGTTGCTTTTGTTTTTATATTATTCTGTCTTTTGTTCTTTTTGTCTTATTCTGCTATTTGTCTTTTTTAAGCACTTCGTAAACTTGTTACTTGTCCACTTGAAATAATCTAGTACCGACTACATACATTACTACCTATATCATCCTTGCAATCGGCTTTTGTCTGTTGTACCTTTGCATCGTCATCAGAAATGAAGGGATGACGAACAGAGGTTTTATAACGTACCTATAATAATTAATGTGTATGATAAACGATAATCATTCTACTGAGATAGACTTTGAGGAGCGGCTCTCTCCTCATTTTACAGTCGGCGAGATGATGCGCTCGGGGACGGCGGTGAACATGGGTGTTAACAATGTGCCTGAGGAGAATCCAGCGCCTGGAGAGGCTTCTAGAGAGGAGGTGATAGAGAACCTTCGGGAACTTTGTAGATGCGTCTTAGAACCGCTTAGAAGGTGTGTGGGACGTGTGATCGTTGTGGGAGGTTATCGCTGCGAGGCTGTGAACAGGGCTGTTATGGGGGCTGAACACTCGCAACATTTGCGCGGTGAGGCGGTTGATATTCATGTCACAGGACTTGAAATGTGTCGGAAATATGCGGCTGTTCTCTCCAAAACCGACTTCGATCAGATGATTCTTGAACCTCAAGACGCGGTTATGAAACGATGGATCCACATCAGTTATAAGCGTAATGGGAAGAACAGACATCAGATTTTGGGAGCAAAATAGGGTAGGGAAGCAGGTGAGATTTTTCACTTTTTTGTCGCCATAAGTCCGAAAGATGCATCTTAAGTCATTGAGAATAGCAATTTTAATTATTTACGTGAATATCTTTTCATATTTTTAATCTTTTATGTTTATGATGAAGTATGTTTTTACGTTTTTGTGTTTTCCAACTTTTACCTTTATATTTTTATACGTTTTTGCGTTATTGTGTTTTTAGTTATTTGCGTGTTTATCTTTTTATCTTTTAGTCTTTTTATCTGTTTACTTTTTTATTTGTTTGTTTATTTATTTTTACACTTTTTTGTCGCAATATGTATTTTAGGTTGTTGTCCCTCCCCTTCTTTCTTTTGGGGAGGGGGGGTGACCAGCGGACGGCGGCGAGGTAGGAGAGGCTTACTTTAAGCGCATTCGGATTAGCAAGATTTTAGATTCTTTTTTTTCAATAATTTCTTTGTTTCACTTTTTAAATTTTTCAAGTTATGTCAATCAAGTTTCGTATGTATCAAGACAATCGTAAGAACAGCAAGCGCAAGGGTTTTTGGTATGCCCGTGCGGTATGTCCAGATGTTGTTGGTGTTAAGGATCTCGCACAGCGTGTCAGTGAGCGTTGTACTGTTACTGAGCCAGACATCTTGGCGGTGATCAGTGCGTTGGTGTTCGAGATGAATCAGGTTCTCAAGGATGGTAACCGTGTGAAGCTCGACGGATTGGGAACTTTCCGTGTAGGTATTCACTCACTGGGTGTAGAGAAGGCACAAGACTTCAATGCACAACGTGACATCTATGGTGCGCATGTTCTCTTTGCGCCAACGGTGACCATTGATGCTATGCACCGTCGTGTGAAGAACCTTCTCAGCGGTTTGCGTGTTCAGGAGGCTGTGCAGTATGATGCGCCTAAGGCTGCTGCCAAGTCAAAGGAGAAGTCAAAGAAGAACGCTGAGCCTTCAGCCGGTTCAGAGACTGCTGAGCACACACCATCAGGCGAGGGTCACGCATAGTCGTTGAGCATGAGGTGTGAGGGTAGGGGAGTGACAGTCGCAGCCCCTGCCCTCCGTTAACTAAGTATTCACTTTTAATGGTTTGAAATCGTATGAATAAAACTCTTTGGAAGAATATCTTGCATATTCTCGTTACTGTACTTACGGCATTGGCAACCAGTCTGGGTGTCAGCTCTTGTATGTAAAACGCTAACAGAACACTCCCGTCTAGGCTTTAGACGGTCATTAGAGTCGCTTTAGTTAGACTTATTTAGGAATTTCAGACGCTCTGAAACACAGCTGCTTATGCTGCTTATGACTGACGGATAAGTAGGTTTCGTCCGACTTCGAGGGAGGTTTTCCTTGACAGTAAGGTAGGTTCTGTGCGACAAAAAGGGAGTCTTTTTCTTGAATGTCCGACAGATTGGGAGGAGTGGTGAGACAGATAAGGAAGTTGCTGGCTTTATCTTTCTCTTTTCTTTACAAATATCGCGTATTTGTTTTGTTTTTCTTTCTTTATCATTGTTACTAATTTGTATCCCGTTCTTTTTTGGTTGATTTACTACTATTGTAGATTTTTGTAAATCAGTTGGTTGTGAACGTGGGCGACAAATTAGTAACTTTCTTCTGTTGTAATGATTCGCTTATGTACGACAAATAAGTAGATTGCTGAAATAATTAAACTTTACACTTTTTTGTCGCCGAATTATATAAATATATATTCTTTTGTTTATCCAAAGAAACAGAAATTCATCTGAATGTTTTGCAGTTGACGGGTTGACAAGTGAACAAGTTGACAAGTGAACAAGTTGCTTGTAGCGCCTTTAGCAAACTGAGTATATCATAATTATGATTTATGAATTAATGAGGATTGTAAATTATGAATTAACTTTGCAGATAAACTCTTAATTAACATTAAATCTTGATAGACTTAGGCAATAAAGCGGACAGATGTATTCTTAAATTTGTTATCTTTGTGGCAAACATAAAAAGCATAGTCTATGATAAAAAATATATTTACTCCTTTACTTTTCACATTACTGCTGTCTGTAGGCTTCGCTGCTCCGGTGCAGGCGCGTGCGGCAATTGATTTGATAGACTTTGATACACAGACGATATCAATTTCAGTTGTGGGTAACGTGTTGCATGTTGTTGGGGCTGAGGATGAGCAGTTAGCTGTCTATAATGTGACAGGCGTACGCGTGATGAGCGTGAAAGTTGACGGCAGCGATAAGCACTATACGCTCAACTTCCCGAAGGGATGCTATATCGTTAAGGTGGGCAATGTAGTCCGCAAGGTATCTATCCGTTAAGACGCTGTTTAGCGCTTGACCATCTAAGCCTTTTCCAGAAGAGTAGTGACTCCCCTCGATGAAGCTGAAGTGATTCGCCAGTTGGCGAGTCCAGAAGGAAGACAGAAGGTTTTCCCCACGATAGTTGACCAATACAGCCAGGCGTTGTATTGGAAAATTCGTAGTATAGTCCTTACTCATGACGATGCCGATGATGTGTTGCAAAACACGTTTCTCAAGGCATGGAAGAATCTTCCGACCTTTCAAGGAAAAGCAAAGCTCTCCACATGGTTCTATCGTATAGCTATCAACGAGGCACTCGACTTCCTTCGTCATCAAAAGACAGCGACATTGTCCAGTGCTGATGCCGACCTCACGGTGGCAAATCGGTTGATGGCAGACGACTACTTCGATGGTGACAAGAGTCAGGCGTTGTTGCAGGAAGCCATCGCAACCTTGCCTAATGTGCAGCGTACGGTGTTCACACTTCGTTATTATGACGAGATGAAATACTCCGAGATGAGCGAGATATTAGGTACAAGCGAGGGCTCGCTGAAAGCTTCTTATCACATTGCTGTGCAGAAGATTACTGACTACGTGAAGCGGAATGAATAATATTTTACCTTGATAATTAAACCATTCTACCTTTCTGCAATCTAAGTTATATCAAAGAAAGAACTTTATGGAATCAACGAATCATTTACAAAAGAAATATGGTACGCAGCGCCCTTTCACAGTTCCGGAGAATTACTTCTCTGAATTGTCTTCCCGTGTGATGGATCAGATACCAACAGAGGAGCAGAAAGGAAAGGTTGTAACGTTGAAGTCGCGTCACGCTACGATGCGTTATCTGCGTCCGTTAGTGGCAGCAGCGATGACCATTGGAATTGTGTTGATAGGCTTCCTAACCTTCCATGACTTTGATGCTTCGAAGGGTAGCGAGACTGCTGTACACAATGGTATGGCTGGACAAACAAAGTATCAGGCAGCTTCGTCAGGTGATGATTTCGATCGTACAGCCGACTATTTTATGATAGATGAGGGAGATATGTATGCTTCTTTGGCAAGCGAATAATAATAATGATGGTGAAGGAATGAAATACAAAAGATTACTCTTATTGCTCTGTATTTTCTTTAGTGCGACATTGATGCACGCACAGGGGAAGGTTGACTTTAATAGGTTAAAGGCAGAGACGCATCGCTTTATAACGCAAGAGGCTGGTTTGACTACACAAGAGGCAGCACGACTTTTTCCTATCTTTGATGAGATGAGGACCAAGCAGCGTGGTTATTTCGATAGACTGCGTGCCATTCATAGTGCGCGACCATCGTCAGAACGTGAGGCACTCGAGATGATTGAACGGGCTGATACCTACGAGATACAATTAAAACAAATAGAACAGCGTTATCATAAGGAGATGCTAAAGGTGATTCCTGCCACAAAGCTGATGCGCGTGTTAGAGGCTGAACGCCGCTTCCACCGCCAGATGTTTAGGAAAATGGCAGGGAGGAGATAAAGCCTCACCCCCCAACACAAAGCCTCACCCCCCAGCCCCCTCTCCGAAGGGAGAGGGGGAGTGCTGGAAACAGTTTGCTTGGGGACTCACAGAAAGGGGTTCTCTTACTGAGAGAGGGGCGGAATCACGCATAAAAGTTCCCGAACTGATAGGGTATCGCTCATAAAAGCTTTCTTAATTGATAGGGTTTTCACCCATAAAAACTTTCCGAACTGATATGGGTATCACGCATTTCACTCCCCTCCCTTTGGGGGAGGGGTAAGGGGGAGGGGCTTCTTATTCGCATATAACTAAATTAAAATAATGAGACAATTTCATTCTCTATTGAGATTATTGATTGCCGCAGTGCTTTTCATTGGAGCGGGTAATGCCCTATATGGACAAGTCCCAGCTAAGAAACGAGAGTTCCGCGGTGCGTGGATTCAGTGTGTGAACGGACAGTTCCAAGGAATCGGGACACAAGAGATGCAGCGCACGCTACGTTATCAGTTGGACGAACTGCAGAAGGATGGTGTGAATGCGATCATCTTTCAGGTGCGTGCCGAGTGTGATGCGCTCTATCCAAGTAAGTATGAACCGTGGAGCAAGTTTCTCACGGGTCGGCAGGGAACACCACCCTCACCTTATTGGGACCCATTGCAGTGGATGATTACCGAGTGTCATAACCGTGGTATGGAACTCCATGCGTGGATTAATCCTTATCGTGCTAAGACAAAGAACACCACGCAGTTGGCAACAAACCATATTGCGATAACTAATCCTTCGCATGTCTTCTCATACGATGGACTTTACATCCTCAACCCTGCTCTGCCAGAGAATCGTAATTATATCTGTGCGGTTGTGGATGATATCATCAGCCGTTATGATGTTGATGGCTTGCATATTGACGATTATTTCTATCCTTATCCAGCACCGGGACAGACCATTCCTGACCAGGCTTACTTCCAACGTGACAGACGAGGATTTACCAATATCAACGATTGGAGACGTAACAACGTAGATCTCTTTATCAAGCAACTGGGTGAGACCATCCGTCGTCGTAAGCCATGGGTGAAGTTTGGTGTGTCACCTTTCGGCATCTATCGCAATCAAAAGAGCGACCCAAGCAATGGTAGCCGGACAAATGGTTTGCAGAACTATGACGACCTTTATGCGGACGTATTGAAGTGGGTGAACAATGGTTGGATAGACTATTGTGTGCCACAGATTTATTGGGAGATAGGCAACCGTGCGGCCGATTATAAGGAACTCATCGGATGGTGGAATCGTTATGCAGGTAATCGTCCGCTTTATATTGGTGAGGACGTGCTTCGTACGGTGAGATATGCTGATTTGAAGAACCCTAACTCCCATCAGCTACCAGCGAAACGACTGCTACATGATCAGGCATCGAATGTGAAGGGAACCGTCTTGTGGTATGCTAAGTCGGTTGTTGACAATCCTGGCAACTATGGTACACTCCTTCGCACCCATTATTGGCGTTATCCTGCTTTGCAGCCTTTGATGCCATTTATAGATGATGAGGCTCCATCAAAGCCTAAGAAGGTGAAGGCAAGACAGGAGAGTGATGGCTACTATTATCTGACATGGAAGGCACCAAAGGGAGAAGGTTGGCAGGATGCTCCTTATCGTTATGTCGTTTATCGCTTCTTTGCTGATGAGCCAATCAATCTCAACGATCCTTCAAAGATTGTGGGAATGCCATATGGTAATAAGCTCCGCCTTAATTATAAGGATGGGCAAACAAAATACGTCTATGTCGTTACAGCGCTCGACCGCATGAGTAACGAGAGTCATGGGAAAAAGAAAAAAGTGAAGCTTTAGGCTTCACTTTTTTTATTGGGGTTATTAGCCTAATAGGGCTTATTAGCCTGATTGTTATTAGCCTTATTGGACTTATTAGCCCAATTGTTATTAGCCTTATTAGCCCAATAAGGCTAATACTCCTTCTCCCTTAACAGCCCCCGATAAAACACCTCATACTGGTGAGCAACCTTGATATACTCATGATGCTTGCGTACATATTCATAACTCTCGCGGCGCAGTTGTGGGATGAGATTAAGGTTATTGACAAGGCGAGTAAGCTCTTTAACACAGCTCTCGTAAGTAGGGAGGACGTTGATGATAGGGTGGAGGGACGTCTCGTGGATGATTTCGTAGTTCTCTGGCTCACCACCACCGATGCAGATAATACCATGTGCCATCGCTTCAAGTGGATTCATTGAGGGCGTATAACTGTAAAGCTGGTCCATGATAGCGTCAGAGCCAAGCATCCTTCGCACGTATTCGGCAAAAGGTAAGCCGCAGACAACGGTGAGGTTGAGTCGGTCGGGATAATCTTTCTTCACGGCTTCAGCGGCTCGCAACATGATGTCTGTCCCTTTATATATCGACCGGCTCTTACTGATTCCGATAAAGAGGTTCAACCTCTCGGGTGTTTCATCGGCTATGACAGGGGCTTCCCCCACAACAATGGGGAAGGGGATAAAGGTTGTCTTCTCAGGGAAACAAGGTTCATAGCAACGCCAATACTCATAGAGTCCGGTCACAATCCCATTGCATTGCTCCGCCATCAGTCTGTTCAGGCGTTCTTTCTCGGTCCCTATCCAGTCTTTTCTTTCGATGCTTGCCTCCTTATTCTGGCGCAGTTCTTTCCCGATATTGAAGTCGCTGTAGCGCAGTGGCATGGTTGTTGAGCAAGTGTTCACCCAATAATAATCCATTCCGAAACCACCAAGTACAAGTTTTTTATTATGCTTTTTCAGATACCGAAAGAGTGGAAAAAGCCGTTCCGCCTTCAGTTCACAGAACTGCGGGTTGATGAATTGCACAATGTCATAGCCTCGCAGACGGGGTAGAAGCGCATAAATCTTTACCATCAAAAGCATGCCCCCCATCTTACCGGGTCGCCTGGTAACATCGATGTCACGTGGATAATTCTTCCAAAAGTCCCCATTCGACACCACCGTTACCGTATGTCCAAGTTCACGTAAGCCCCGTGCCAGCGTGTTATGTACGTTGCTATATTCTCCTAATAGTAGGATTTTCATGTGGCTTTATACTCCCTATTATAATGAAACGTCAATGTTGAGCCTACCACCTAAACCACGCTCAACGATATCAAAAAGGGTTTTCAGTGTGATATTCTCGCTATTACTTTCTATCTTAGATATAAAGGAACGTTTTTTGTCAATGCGGTTTGCTAATTGCTCCTGTGTCATCTTGAGTTGTTCGCGTGCCTCTCTTATCTTCAGACCAATGCGCTGCGACTCCAATTCCCGTTCTAACTCATCACGTTCAGGAGTTCCTTTTAAACCATAGTATTTGTCTTTTATCTGGTCGAGTGTTTTGATATTCTTCATTTTTTGTCCCCTTCCTCAGTCTTTTCTTTGTAATAATCAGCCATTATTCTTATGGTTATAAATTACATTTATACAAGTCTTATGGGGTAATTTTAGATTCTAATGCAATTCTTTTATCTCTTATTTACCCTCAAAAGCATTATTAATGTCTTACGCCCGAAACTGCTGTTAGTCATCCTTCTGAACCACTTATACTTAGTTGTATAATCCTTATCGGGCAGCGGGAAGAGCCCATGTCGAGACAAACGTTGGAGCACATGGTCAAGATGGGTCTCGTCATGTGTCATGGTAATGACATTGTAAATGTGGTCCATTGTCAGTTGGGCGATGCGTCGTTCCATTGCAATACGCTCTTTGACAGGGAGATAATCGACTCTGTCTTTCAGACGATAGATTACTTGTTCGGCATCAGCGAGGCGGCGGATATACCAACGCTTGTCACGCTTGTGCATGATAGAGTTCTCCCGTTTACGATAGTAATAAGCCTTGTTTTTCGTTGTATAAAGGTTATCTACCCGCAACATAATCTGTGGCGTAAAAGCTTCGTCCTCGTGAAGTACGCCCTTTGGGAAACGCAGGTCGTGCAGAATCTCCTTGCGGAAAAGGTAGGTCCACACACTTCCACGCAGGTTATGGTGCGTCATATACTCTGTTCCACTTATCGGACCCTCCGCATCGGCAAGTGGTTTTGCGGTTTTCTTATCAGTTGACTGGAACAAGACCATATCCGTTTCGCGGTATCTGATGATATCCAAACACTGCTCATAAGGACTTGTTAGCAGGAGATCGTCGCCATCAATAAACTGGATAAAGCTTCCCTCAGCCAACGCTATACCCGTGTTTCGTGCTTGTCCTAACCCCTGATTAGGTTGACGTACGTAGACGATATTTGATGAAAGGGCAAGCAATTCGTTGATAGGAGAATACTCCGCACCGTCATCCACGACGATAATCTGGCGTTCCGTCTCGTTCAGACTCAATGCCAAGATACTGCTGATACACTCCTTTAGCATATCAACAGGCTCGCTATAGAAAGTCACGACGAAGCTTACAAGTGGCTTATCTTCCTTATTTTGTGAATAAACTGGTTGAGTTGACATAAGCGTTTTAATCCTATTACGTGGAGAATAAAGAGTTTCAAGGTTCCTTTATAGGGCAGAACGGGTAGGATAGGGGCAGCATGAGTAGCCTCATAGACATCTAATTGAATGTTAACCAGCGACTGATAGTAAGCAGGGGTCAGTTCTCCCCACAGCTTAAGGTGTTTGAGATGCGCTTCCAAGAGATCGTTTAATTCTTTTCCGCCTGCCTGAGCAGTGATACCCTTGTCGTTCTGACAATAGTAATACAGTCCCACAGACGTTGTTGCCACTCTCTTTGCCTGCTGCAACAAGAAAGGATAAGTATAGACATCCTCAAATACTTTACCCTCTGGAAAGCGCGTCTGCGCAAAGAGTTCACGTTGATAAAGCTTATTCCAAGCATAGGTGTGGAGATGAGCTCTGTCCAACCAGTAGTCACGGATAGAACCGATGGTTGTATCAGTGAAAGTCAGCAGGCGTTGCTTTGTCGCACTTCCGTAATACAGCAAAGCAGGATATTCAAGGATATCATAGTCGGGATGTGCTGACAACACAGCCAACAGCGCATCGTATGTACCCTCCGCAACGAAATCGTCAGAATCGACAAAGGTGAGATAATCGCCCGTTGCCACTTCTATTCCTGCATTTCTTGCTGCCGAAAGACCCTTGTTCGTTTGGTGGATAAGCCTACAATTCCCCTTGTCAGCCGTCATTTCTTCCGCTATCCTCGCAGAGGAATCCGTTGATCCATCGTCAATGAGCACCACCTCCATCCGCTCATCCGCCTGCGTTAACACACTCTCTAAACATCTCTGGAGTGTGTCTTCAACGTTAAAGATGGGGATAATAATAGATAGTCTCATGTAATATTGTTTGATGCAAAAATAATAAAAAACTTTGAAATCCGTTAGTTAATGTAATGAAAAAAGCCTCTAATCCTGACAGCTATCTGCATATCTTGAAGTACATCAGTCTCTTCGGTGGTGTACAAGTGCTCAATGTGTTGATAGGTCTCGTTCGCAATAAGTTTGTTGCTATGCTTCTCGGCACGCAGGGTGTAGGGCTTACCTCACTCTTTAATTCCACCATCAGGTTTATCAGCGACTCTACGAGCTTTGGCCTATCCATGAGTGCAGTGCGTAAGCTGTCAGAGGATTACGACCAGAACAACGAGGAGAAATTGACGGAAGACATTGCCGTTGTGCGCTCATGGAGTATGCTCACGGCATTGTTGGGCCTTTTCGTCTGTGTCGTGTGTAGTCCTTGGCTGAGCCGTTACACCTTCTCGTGGAACGGACACACGCTTCATTTCATCCTTCTCTCTCCTTGCGTAGCATTGGCAGCTTTGGCAGGTGGCGAGTTTGCCATCCTCAAGGGAGTTCGTCAGTTGCGTTCGTTAGCGCTCATCTCTGTCTATAACGTCTTGGCAGCCTTAGTCCTAACCATTCCCCTTTATTATTTCTTTGGCATTGCTGCCATCGTTCCGTCGTTGGTATTGATGGCCTTTGTGCAATTGCTGTTAACGATAATGGTTTCCTATCGTCTTTATCCTTATCTCATCTCTTTCCATAAGGCTTTTCTCGGCAAGGGGTGGGGGATGATTCGTTTGGGAACGGCCTTCGTCATCACTGGCATCTTAAGTTCAGGTGCTGATTTGATTATCCGCAGTTACCTTAATAATGTTGCCAATATCGACACCGTCGGTTTCTATAATGCAGCCTTTATGATGACGATGGTGTATGCGGGCATGATATTCTCTGCGATGGAGACCGACTATTTCCCGCGTCTGTCAGGAGCGAACAATCTGAGGTTTACATTTAATCAGATTGTCAACCGACAGATTGAAGTGACCCTTTTGCTCATCTCTCCTTTGCTCACAATCTTCCTCTTGTTGCTGCCCCAGTTGATTGTTTTTCTCTATTCCGATAAGTTCTTACCAGCCCTCAACATGGCGCAAGTACTCGTTCTGGCGATGTATATCCGTGCTATTCGTTTGCCGGTTGAGTATATTCCTTTGGCAAAAGGTGATTCAAAGTCTTATTTGCTTTTAGAGTCTTCATATGATGTTTTTCTGGTAGTCCTCGTCCTACTTGGCTTTTCCAAGTGGGGACTCTTTGGTGCGGGTGTGGGTATGGCAGTAGCAGGTTTTTTCAACTTCGTCTGTGTCTATGTCTATGCTTACTTGCGTTATCGTTATCGTTTGTCGTCATGTTTAGCGTTCTATGCCGTCCTCCATCTGACAATCGGCATCCTCGTCTTCCTCTGTGTACGTTCTGATAACGATTGGTTACGCTGGGGAGTAGCATCATTGCTATGTGTTGTGAGCACCCTCTTCTCACTTGGTGTCATGAAGGCGCGCAGAATATTAATTCAGAATTAAGAATTAGTACACCCAGAACTAAATTAAACTTACTATAAATTTCCAAACTTACCGGCTCCTCCCCCTTTGGTTTGGTTGGCGAGTTGACGAGTTGACAAGTTAACAAGTTATTTGTAGCGATAAGCACAGCAAACAGAGCAAATCATATTTCTGGTTTCTGGTTTCTTATTTCTGGTTTCTGAATTCAAACCGTTCTTATGCTACTCTGTCTTATATTATCCTGCTTACAAGCAACTTGTTAACTTGTCAACTCGTCAACTCGTCAACTCGTTAACTGCCTTGTGTCTATAAACAAAGAGAGGCAGACCCCTCAAAGATTAAGTAAGCAATCTTTGCAGGAGCCTGCCCTAAGTGCATATTAAAACTTAAAAACTACTTCTTGATAAATTTCTGAGTTGCCTTACCCATGTTGATGAGGTAAACGCCAGATGCCAAGTTTGTAACATCAAGGACATTTTCACCAGCCTTCACATTGTGCTTGCCGATAAGCTTACCCTGGATGCTGAACATATTTACAACACCATCGTTAGGAGCAGAAACATTGATTTCGTTTGTAACGACGCTTGGATAAACAGAAAGTTCAGCGTTGCCAGTCTTCACCTCGTTGATACCTGTGGTACTGTCGATAACACCACCTTCACCCTTGTTACCAATTGACTGATACTGCTCGCCATAAACAGGAGCCTCGTTAAAGTCGAAGGTTGGGCCCATTGTTGGGTTAGAGCTCCATCCTGTCATATCAGAAGGATTATCGTTTGCTGAGCTTGTATAGAATGGAACAGCGTCAGTTGGAGAGTACAACCAGTTAGCACCACCATTGTTGAAGAGGATATTCATGTAGAAGCGCTTGCTGTTGAGATATCTTGTTGGTAAGCTGACTTCGATATAACCATTGGTGTTAGGCTTAATAGAAACGGTACGTTTGTCAACCATATTGCTGTTCATTGGTCTTGAACCATACTGCTGATCAGTTACGTAGAAGCTGATGCGACCCTCATAACCATTTACAGACTTGATGTAAACGCGTGCAGTGAAGGTGTCATACTTCTTAGAGATGAATGAGTTGTCAGAACCAATGTACTTACCATTCTGATAGAAGAAGATAGTTTGCAACTTCACGTCGTGAACAGTGATATTCTCTTCATCATTGTCAGCTGGGTTGATGGTAAGTTCACCAATCTTCCATGCCTCAGAACCTGAACTTGGCTTAACAGCGATTTCCTTATCATTTACGAAGTAACCTGCGACAAGACTATACTTACCCTCAGCAAGTTCCTTGATATTGTCATTGGTATAGAATGAGAAGGTTACGCGCTGGCTCTTACCAATCTTAGCCTTACCTTCAGAAATCAATACTGCCTGCTTGGTATCGTTGGTGCCGGCTGGGAGAGCATATAACTTCAAGTCGCCATCATAGGTAGCATTACCTTGATTTGCGATAGTAGCAACAATCTTAGGAGTCTTACCCTTCTCTACATATTCTACCACTCTTTGCACTGCATAGAGATCAGGTACTAATGTTGATGGGTCTGGTTTTGGATCTGGTTTAGGTTCTGGCTTAACCTTACCAATTGTTACTGTACCAGCAATCTGATTGATAGTCTCATATTTAGAGTCCTTAGCATAAGAAACAACCAAGTTATAAGTGTCAGGTGTCACGTTAGCGAGGTTAGCATAGAAAGTGATAGCCTTTGATGCATTAGCGCTGACAGCTGTTGAAGTTGTAGCAACGATGCTCGCACGTGTTTCGCCATTTTTGAAGATAGCCAATGCCAAACGACCAGAATAAGCTGCGTTCTCATTTCTATTACCAACAGTAACAGTTACAGGAACATAGTTGCTCTGTGGCAATGCTGTTTGCTCACACTTCTGAGCGATGTAGAGGTTAGCACCTGTTTCTACGTCAGGTGTTGGGTTTGGACGAGGTTCTGGATTTGGATTAGGATCTGGATCAGGGTCACCATCGCGATCTGGCTTCAGATAACGAAGCATCTGCTGGTTACGGCTGTAACCGCCATAGCCACCACCAATACCTTCTTCACCTGGCTGAAGAGCGGTGAGGAGGTGCCATCCATTAGAATTGGAGTTCCAACCCCAGTCAACGTGTACAAAACGATTTGATGCATAACCATCAAGAACGAAGCAGTGACCACCACCATTAGAGAAACCTGCATAAACGATTGGTCCGTAGTCGCGCATCTCGTCATGTACCTCTTTCAACCAGTTGTTGATTGTGAAGTTACTACGCTCAAGGAAACGTAAAGAATTTTTGTAACCAAAGTTGTTGATAAGAACTCTTGGTGCATCATAAACATAAGCACCTGAACCACCAGCACGAGCTGGGTTATAGTCCATCTTCACTGCATAACCAACATCGCGAAGAAGACGACCAATGTTGTCAGCTTGTACGTCAGTAAGACGACGACCCGTAGCGCGGTCATTGCCATAACTGTCAACACCGGCAGGCATCTGTGACCAATCGTAAGCAGCATTCTCAGGACCATTGCCATCAAAGTTTAATGACATATAGTTGTTCTTCCAATAGTAGCTTACTGAGCCCTTTGCCTTCCGTGGCCACTTGTGCCAACGAAGAACAGTAGAGATAGCTGTTGCTACACAGCCAGAAACTGTTGGATAGGTTCTTCCGTTATAACGATAGTTTGGAGAATACTGGTTAAAAGGCCAACTCTGACCCCAGCTGATAGGAGTCTCCAGCTTTGTGGCTCTGTCTGTCGCATATTGTAACAAAGGCTGAATCTCTACCTCGTAGTTGGCTGCATCACGTGATGTGATTGCCTTCTTATATTCTGGAGAAGGGATGTCAGGGGTGTTTTCAATCGCCCACTTAATCTCATTGCGATACTCGTCATAGAGCCACTTAATTGAAGGATGTGCATTGAGGTCATCCTCTGTAAGCGAACCCTTGTCAGAGAAGGCCAAGATAGGCATAACGCGGTTATCCGCAGCTACGACAATATAACCTTGGTCATGTCCACGATTAATGACATAGAAGAGGTTTGACTCACCTTTTCCGTTACTAAACTTCTTGTAAGGAGCCTTGTAAGACATCTTCAACTGTGACTTTGTTGTTCCGCCACCAAAGAAGTTCTCGGCAACCTTAAAAGCCTGACTTTCGTCAACAGGTCCTGCTAATGCCATCTGGCATATAATTAGCAAGAACGATAATAGTGAAAAAATCTTTTTCATATTAAGAATTGTTTTTATCCCAATCGCCCAATAGGAGATGTCTGCAAGCCATTTTTTAAGCTTACATGTTTCATGATAGAAGAGTATTTTTTTGTCATGCCGACTCCTTTTCTCGTGTTGAGATAAGGTGTTGGCTGTATTTTTTTTCTCCTATTGAACGGATTGGGATATTGATTACTTGTTAAAGAATTTGAGATCCATGATCTCTACATAGGCAGAGACTCTGACTTTCTGTCGAGAGCAATCCAACTTAATAACGCGGTTGTCACTCTTGAAAAGTGAATAGAGTGTACCAAATGTATGGTCGTAATTAAGTTTTCCAAAATTGTAATTACCTCTTGCTGAATGAAGATCGGTGTAGAATGAAATCTTTTGATGATCAATGAAGTCCTCTAAGCTCTCGTCACCCGTCTTATCGAATTCAATGTTTACGACATTGTTCTGATCGAATGGGTGCATCGTCTCGTCCTTCTCACGATAATCGAAATAGAAAGGATTATTCTTAGGTATGCTAACGAGTCCAGTTTCCTGACCGTTCATTGAAATACCTACGTCACCCCATATTCTTGCGTCCTTATCAATATTTGGGAAAGGACCTGTATTCTTACCAGAGAAGCCGAGGAAACGAAGCTGCATACGTACCTTGTTAAATACTGGAACGAAGTCGCGCTGTGTTACAGTAAATTCGTTATTAGTTACGACGCGAGCCTGTGAGTTATCCACAGCATAACGGAGTGAGAAGCTGATTGGTTGCATCTGCTCCATTGGAATGTCGGCTGCCAAGAACTTCTGGAATGAGTCGATATCACCCTTGAGGATTTCCTGCTGGATGGTTTTTCCACCACCAAGAACAGTGATATGAACATCGCTCTTAGCAAGCATCTTTCTGTAGGTAAGGGCCTGATCAACTGATACGTTTACATCAACACCCTTAATCTGATTGAGTGCAAACTCAATAGCCTCATTGATATTCTTTTCACTCTCATCGGTATCAATAGAGAGGTAGATAACACGGCCATAGTTGATATTAGAAATGTAAACAGGCTGATAACCATCGAGTGCATCCTTGTCAATAGACTCAAAGATTGTACCCTTCTTTGGAGCATCTGTTGACACAGAGAAGTGCTTCTGAATAAGTCGAGCAAGGATATGGTTACGCTTCTTATTGAAGTTGAAACCAAGGTTCACTGACCCATTACCAACAGGAGTTGTCACTGCTACGCCAAGTTTTGTAACAAGCTCTTCCTGTGAATTAATCTTCTCAACACTCTCAATCGTTGTGACTGGTGATTCCTTCCAATCCATGGTAGCCCACTTGTTCCACACTTCCTGGTATTCGCTCTTACGAATATTTGGAATCGTAGCAGATGTAGCGTGAGCCTCTGCAGGATTAGCAGGTGCCAAGCTGATAGAGAATGTAATGTCACCCGTCTGGTGAGATGTAATCATAGCATAGGTTCCGTTAGCGATGGTACCACCCTTAAGAACACAACCAGGATAGATAATATCAACGGTTGGGTCGAAAAGGAAGTTCTCATCAAACGAGTGCGTCATCTTGTAACGACGTGTCGTTTTTACCCAGTTACCAGGAATACCATCAAGGCTACCATGTTCCTCAATAACAGAGTCGCCTTCATTAGTTGGTATTGGCGAACCATCTTCAGGGTCAACGGGTGTGTTGGCACGCGTCATCTGTGGTGCCAAAGGTAAGGTACGGAGATAGTTTTGGATATCAGCTTGAGTTCCAACCTCCGTTTTTCCTTCTTCCTTTGACTGGGTTACTAACTCATCTTGAGAGCAAGAACCAAAGGTCATGGCAAGTAAGGCCAATGTGGCAGGCAAAACTGCCTTAAGTAAAGAACTGTTCATTTCTTTAATTTTTTGATTTGTTAATATTAATAGGTAAAAAGAAACCACTTGAGTCAGCGGTTTATATCGTAATAGCTTACACAATCAACATCATGCAGCTAGAATGATCATTCAGGATTGTTCTCCTGGTAGCACCATAAGGACGAATCCTCATGCCACCTCACCGCTTTTGCGACTTCCTGCAATATTAGCTTTGGCTTATCTCCACCTTCATTTCTGACACATAGATAGCTATGCACGTTTACGCAGACGGATGAGTTCGCTTAACTAAGAAGCAAAACGTCACAAGCTGATTAACCGAACCAACCTTTACAATTTATCTTATTATCTTATTAATGTCGTTTTCCAAACTTATCTATGAGTTTCGTTTCTCAATCTTATTCTAAATTAGTAAGGTGCACTTTTTACTTTTCACAATATTTGAGTTGTTCTTATTATATGCCGTGTCGTTTTCATCGTAATTCGTTGGCAAAAATATATATTTTTTCCTTACTTCAAAGTTTTATTCTCAAAAAAAATGATAAAAGTGTAGGATCTTATGCTAATTTTACGTTTTTTATCTAAAAATCCCCTCTTGTTGTAATTGTAACACTCTTGTTTTCAAGTGATAATCGCCTTAGGAAGGGATGATATGCAAGATGGCGACCCTCCCCTTTAAGAGTGTATAAATATACAATTTTATTAATTGAGAATTCTCAAACTTTAAGTTGAGTTTTCCTAAAAGCAAAGAAAAAGACCATTTCTTTACTCCTAATCGAGTACAGAAGTGGTCTTTTTTTTGGTTCTCGTTTTCTCTTGGGTGACAGGGACTATAAATGGATTATAGACTTGCTCAAGGATGCACAGGCGCAGCAAGCATTGACTGACTTGGGACGCAACTTGCTTACTAAACTCGAAGAGTTGTGGCCCGTGGTAGAGGGTAGAGGTGGTGACCTTACTTCGGTAGGTGAGCGTCAGCATCGTGGAATTGCACATCGAATGTATGCCCACTATCCTGAAGTTTTTCGAAAGGGGAAGAAGGTTTCTGCAAGATCCACCATGTCCTTGCGGTGTGCAATGAGCATGGCTGCCTTCTGCGATGAACTTAAAGGATTATCACCTGGACTTGACATGCATCTCGAGGCTAGTGAAAAATATGTGAAATATTTGAACTGGCAGTCGAAAGCCTCAAATGCATTTGCCGATGGAAAGCATGGCCCCTAGGTGGAGGAATATCGCAAGTTCTCACTCGCTCAGACGCACCCAGAACGTATGTGTCAGTCTATTTTTAACGATAGCATCTACGTGTTGAAGAAGGTAAATCCAAGCGAACTCATGTGGGGACTTTATTGGATAGTTGTTGATATGCAGGACATTGATACCAATATTCAGTTGCCTCAGGTGCTGACCAATCGTGAGTTGTTCGACCTGTGGCAGGTCATCAACTATAAGTTTTATGTTGATGGCGCCAACCATGCAGATGGAAAAGGTGCTTGTCCAGGTAAGGCTGCGCCATTGGTGAAGAATATAATAGAAAGTGCCGATGAGGCAATTGCAAATAAGAACATTGCAGCCACCTTGAGATTCGGTCATGATGGCAACATTATTCCATTGCTGGCTCTCATCAAACTTGAACACTTTGATGTCAGTGTTAGTAATCCTTATGAAGTCTATAATGTGTGGAGTGATTTCAAGGCTGTACCCATGGCAGGCAACATTCAGTTTGTTTTCTATAAGAATAAAAAGAATGATATCTTGGTGAAGGTCCTCCATAACGAAAAAGAGGCACATCTTGCATTACACACAGATGTCTTCCCGTATTATCATTGGAAAGATCTTCGTAATTACCTTCAATCATTATTATAATCATTCTCCACCGGTTTGGTGCGGGTGCTTAGCACATGTGGTGCGGGTGCTTAGCACTAATGGTGCGGATGGTATGCACCACATGTGCGAAGGGTTAACACCATTGCTGTATGTGGAAGAGTAGGGATTTAATGTGCGTTAAGCATATTAAAACTAAGACCAATCTGGAGTTGTGTCTAGGTGGAGACTATACCTTCCAAAAATAATTTTAGGCTCTATGGCGAATCACCCACATGATTTGTTATAGAGCAAAAAAAACTGGCAGTAAGCGGAAGCTTACTGCCAGGAACACAATAATATAAGCTTTATAAAGGAATCATGATATAGGATTAATAGGAAGTCGTCATGTCCTCTGGGACACATATATAGTAATCGGCAAGCCCCTTGAAGGTGTCTTCCAATTTGGAGATATCTTCTTGTCGCACGGCTCTTACCACGGCATAGGATACGCCTGGTTTATATTTAAGGAGGTAAGGGATGATACCATTACGTCCGTCAGAGTGGAAATTGCCATTGAAGTGCACGAATTTCTCTTGCAGGTTGTTGGCAATGCTCCAAGCCATTGTGGCATCCTTGATGGCTTGTGCCTCCGCAATCTGGCGTGCATTCGAATGTTTGTTCTTTCCGAGCATACCCATCATGGCGAAGCCCTGTTCCGCATTTTCGTTCTCTTGATACTCAATTGGCAGGGGAGCCATATATGATTTCGCTTCCGCAGAGAGTGAATCGAGGTAGGCAAGACTATGCTCCTTCACCGCAGTAGCATAGCGGCGTGGCACATTTGTAGCGATGACGGGAACGTGATTCTCACGTGCGAAGCTGATTAATGGGGCATAATCAGTGCTGTAGTTAGGCCACAGGCGGACTTCATCTTCAAAGCGGTCGCTCGTAATCTGTCCTTGTAGATACTCGTTGAGAATCAGTTGGTTGTCACGTTCAAACATCTCTAAACCTATCTTCAGCTTCTTTTTATCCGCTTTGTATAAACTCTCTAATAACTTTAGTTCAAGCCAGTGGGTGATGGTACAGTTATGGATTTCGCCAATGAAGACGACGTCAACCTTTGAAAGAGATTTAATCAGTTGGTCATAGGTGATGACGTTCCCCTTGTTATCGTAGAGCTTATAAGCTTCAGGCTGTTTCTCAGCATGTGTCAGTGTTGTCATCAATAAGCAAAGCAGCGTGAAGACAATACGTAAGATTCTTGTTCTGTTCATTGTTTCTGCGATTTATAAACCACGATTCTGTGGTTCCAATTCAACATTTCGTTTATCATTTCTTGTAGCATTTTTGGCGTTATACTGTGAAGCACAGACGGATAGTCGTTGAAATCAGAGAGCGACTCCCCATTCTTCACGAGTGTCATCAGTGCTTTCTTCCATTCCGTTGGTGCCTTGTCCGTGAGCACCTTATCCTTTGTGACGAGGAAGGAGCGTTTCATCTTGTAGAGTTCAGCCTCGCTGATAGGTTTCTCCTTTAGTTCGTCAAGGATGTCCTTCAGCAATTGCTCACACTGTTGGCGGTTTTCATCTTTCACCGAGAGTGTGATGATGAAGTTGTACTTCTGTTGTGGGACGCCATCGTAATAGAGATCAACGTAAGGCGAATAAACGATGTTTGCCCCCTCACGTAGGACTTTCAAGACCCTATCCTGTAACACATCACGTATCAGCTTCATGCTCAATGACGCCTGAAGGGACGGGTCGTAACTACCTGCGAAAACATATTTCAGCACCGTTTGATGGTCGTTCCCCCCTTCAAACGCTCTGACGATCTTCTGTTGATTTGGGATGAAAGGCGACCCCATAAGCGGTAGTGCTGCGGCAGGCGCTTTCATCTGTGCGAAGGTGGCAACCGCCCTTGGTATCACCTGCTGAGGATTAAAGTCGCCCGTCAGGATGATGGTTAGCCCATTAGGATTAGAAAATAACTGCTTGTAATACGTGGTGAGCGTGTCGATATTCAACGCCTGCAACGCCGCTTTCGTCATCACCTGCCCGTCCCCTGCAGAAACATTCCCCACCAGAGAGTCGATGGTGTTTGACATCAATCGATCGACATCGTGCGACATCAGTCGTTCTAAAACGCTTTCTTTGCCAACACTCTCAATCTCAGAGGCTATGCTCTCAGCAAAGTCGTCACGATTAATACCCGGATGGCACATCTTCTCATAGACGAGATTAAACAGTGCAGAGGTCTTTCCCGTAGGTGCTGAGGCTAAGAGCTGGTACCAGTAAGCATCCTGTCCGACGGTCATCGACAGCTCTTTTTGTGTCATGGCAGCGAGCAAGGTGTCGTTACAGGTCTTCTCCAGACCGCCCATGTCAACATAGCTCACAGCATCATGATACTTCTGTTGCATCTTCGCTGGCAGGTCAGCAGTACCGCCACGACCTAGGGCTGAAATGTAAACCGTTGAGTCGCCATCCATCGTTGGGCGGACAATCAGCCTTATCCCATTCGTCAGAGTAATCTCGTCAACGCCTAAATTAGTCCAATGGTGACGTGCCTTAATGAACTTATCGGTGTAAACAGGTTCCTTACGCAAGCAGTCAGGCAGGGTGATGTGCACTTCTTCCTCCGTTTCTTTCGGATGAAAAACATAAGGTTTCAGTGTGGTTTTCCATCCTTTTTTCCATACCTTATTTACGGATGCAGCGGTGAGCAACGGACTTCCAGTGCTGTCCGTTGCATGTGTATAAGCATACAAACAATGCTGTTTCTTACACTGCAGAACCTCCTCCAGCAATGTTTGTAGGTGTTGTGTGGTTGTTGTCTGTACTTGGTTGCGCACCCATTCGAGGTCGTTGCTATCAGAGATTGCACGATCGCCAGAGAGGACATAATCAGTCAGGTCGTCGCAAAGAGCATCCGAGAAGCGTTGTGATGTGTTCGGTTGTAGATGCTCCAGACGGGTTTGGATGAGTTGATGTAGCTCATCACGCCCCACGCCATATTTTAGCAGTCGGTGACATTCATTTGAGGTCGCAGCCACTTGGTCTGCCAAAGCTGCGGAAGCTGCACCATGGAAGGCAAAGACGAAGTGGTCCTTATCAGCCAAATACCATGCGTTAGAGACGTTACATTTCACGTCGTCGGTCGTTAAGCGACTTGAAAGACATTGCACGAGCATGTGCATGCGCTGCTTATCGACTGCATCTTGTAAGGTTCTCTCGATGATTGTCGGGTGGGGGATAATCAGTTCCAACTTGTTTTCCTGTTTGATGCTGTCCGCCAATTGCATCCACGCATCGCCCTTCTTATAAGTCATGGGGTAAGGCTTAAACGCCGCATCATGCTGAGCTACAGGGATTGTGCCCATAGCTTTGTTCAGTAGTGCAATCACTTCAGGCGCTTTCACGTCACCTACCACTACCACCGTAGCATGCGATGGCTTATACCAGCGATGATAGAAGGACTTCAGTCGTTCGCTGTCAATGCTGTTGATATCGTTCTCTGTGCCCAAAGGGATGCGCTCTGCATAACGATTCTCGCCCATCTTTAGTGCATAGAAGTCGTCATCCTGCTGATAAGCACGCAACTCTTCAACAATCACACCACGTTCTTTCTTCACTCTTTCAGCGTTAAAGTCAATGTCGCAGAGCCAGTCGCGCAGAGCTAAGAACGTAGAGTCAAGGAGGGTTGTGTTGTCGGGATAGTTCGGTAGAGACAGACAATAGATGGTACGGTCAAAGCCCGTAAAAGCATTGATATCACGTCCGAACTTCATTCCCTGATGTTCGAAGTAATCGATGAGCGAACGTTGCGGAAAGTGTTTTGTCCCAATGAACGCACTATGTTCGAGAAAATGAGCCCCACCTCGTTGGTCGTCTTCCTCCTGCAGCGAGCCCACGTTCATAATCATTCGTACTTCAATGTTATGCCGTGGAAACTCGTTGGGCAGAATGACATAACGTAATCCGTTATCCAATCTCCCCTCCACGATTCCGGCAGGCAAGGCGATATACTTTTGTTTCAATATGCAGGCCTTACTTGAGGTGCTAAGACAGAGGAAGAGCCCTAGGACGATAGTGGATAGTAGTGCGTATCTGTTAAATCTAAGCTTCATGTAATGTGTTTATTGTTCTATTGGTGCAGGGTATAAACGACAGTCACCTGTTCGTAGCCATTGGCATCGGCAAAGTCCCATGGGAAGGTAAAGGTAAGCGTCCCTTTCGTGAAGTCTAATACCGATGATGATGCAATCCAGTCGCTTGGACTATTACCGAAGCCATCACTACTGATGTCACTCACGCCAAGGAACTTATTCGGATTGAGCGACCCACCCATTAAGAGGAAGTCGTCGTCGATGGTATAACCAACGGTATTCCCATCCTCTTCAATCTCGACGATTGTTCCTTTTGCCTTCTCTTCTAACAGCCGGTTCCATGCGGAGTAGTCGTATTTGAACGGGATGCACGTAATCATATCGCCATAAGGGGATTCCTTCTGTCCTGTAAAGGTAACGTCCTTCGTGGTTGGGTTGATACCAATATTATCCAACGAAGCCGTGAACGTCTCCTTGTCAGCCTGATAGTTAATAGCCTTCACGGCAGCTTTACCATAAGGTGTCTGCATGAAGAACTCGTTATCATCAACCGTCTTACGCTTTAACACGTCATAGAGGAACGTGGTGAGCCCCATTGGGTTCGTCAGGATTTTCAGTTTTGGCTGGTCAATGGTCGCATCGTCCGCAAGCGTAATGATGCTATGTCCTTCGTAGGTGCGTTGTGCTTGTCCTTGGAAGAAACCCTCCTCGTCACCTTTATTAAACGTGATGGTGGTCTTGACAGGGACCTTTCCTAGCAGACGGCTGAGGTCAAAGCCATACTTCTCCTTTACGTCATTAATCAACTGCAACTGCGCCGCTGTCAGTACGGGGATGTCAGTATCAGGATTGACAATGAGGTGAACGCCTTTCCCGAATCCTTTCACCACTGGGTTAGCACTTTCGCGAACCTGTAGCAGGATGTTTCTTGGGAGTGAAAGCAAATGCTTCCCATTAGATTTCACACGGAAGACAACCTCCTTCTGACCCGGTTCGAAGACAATCTCCTTACTGTCTGTCTGCAAGATGTTGTCATCATTTCCAGTGAAAGTCAATGGTAGCGCGACCCGCTCAGATGGTGTGAACGCAATCATGGCATGAACGAGGACACTAGCCGTGTCGTCTTCTGACAGGATTGCATTACCAGGGATAGTGAGTTCAACACTGTTCGTCATCGTCTCACGTGGATTCTCTTGTGACTGACAGGCAACTAGCGTCGTCACAAGGATAAGAAAAAAACTATAGAATAACTTCTTCATTTTTCTACTTTTCTGTTTTAAGCTCCTACTTAAAAGTGTTGAGGCGGGAGCTTTGTTCTACTTTATTTCCCTTGTGTTGTGCGAGCCACAGACCGATTGAAGGGATGAAAGGATGCTGACCGAACGGAGGTTAATTCGTTGGCCAACCTGCATTTTGTTCCAGATGATTGTATCTAACATCAGCCTTCGGAATAGGGAAGGTCCATCGGTAGTCGTTCGTTGCGATTGAGTTACTAACGCTGTTTCCCCATTGTGAATAACGTGGCAGAGCGGTCGTATGCGTGCGTTTAAGGTCAAAGAAGTTAACGCCCTCACCAGCAAACTCGCACTGCTTATCAGTAAGGATAAGTGCCAAGAGGTCCTGAGCAGACACGGTTGCAGGTGCTTCTGTCCTACCAACACATGCCCAATAATGATTCATCAGCGTACGTGCCGCCTCAGTCTCGCCCTTGCGGCAGTAGGCTTCAGCTACAATATAATAAGCTCCAGCATAACGCATTAAGTTGATATAGGTAATCGTTTGGTTCAGTTTATTGCTCCGATTATACTTTCCAAGAAGTGTACGTGAAGAACCGTTCATTGTAAATGGGTAATAGAACGACGTGCGTCTTGCGTCATTGTTCTCAAAGAGCAACTTCGGATTGACGCAGAAATAATCGCCTTCAGCAGCACTGTATTGGATAGCAGAATAATAGGTAGTGTTGGTGTTGAACGCAAAGATACGTCCTGCGTAATTCTCCTTTGTCCACAAACTGTTCAAACCCTCTGAGGTGAAATAGCTATCATTACTCTTTGCGATGACTTCATTACCCTTGCTGATAGCCGTAGCGTAATCGCCAGAATAAAGGGCTACATCAGCCTGCAGATATTTAACAGCCGTTGCCGATAACCAACCATTGCGTTGTGAGGTCTCATCCGTGAAGTTGGCTTCGCTGAGCAATTGGTTGATAGTTGCCACACAATCACGGATTGACGAACGCGGTTTGTCTTCTCTGCCGAGTCTGTCTTTCAGTACGATACCCGGTGCGTCAGGGTTTAAGTCGTAAGCAGGTGCAAAGATCTTAAGGAGTTGGAAGTAAGCCAAAGCCTTCAATGCCTTCGCTTCAGCAATGATGTTTTGTTTCTCCTTCGCTTCGTCATCAGTTGATGTTACGACAGCATCCATGCGCTCAAGTGTTCCGTCACATATGGCAATGACGTTGTAATAATCCAGCCAAAGACTTGGCGCAATCTTACTTATCTCAAGGTCGTTCCAGTTATAGAGGTTTGAGGTTGTGATGTTCTTAACCGAAAGTGATGTTGGGACGAAATCGTTACCAAGTAAAGAGAAATCATACTCATGATGAGGGTAAGCCTGATAAGCCGAAGCCAGAAACGAGCGTGCGTTTGAGACGTTTGTAATGGCGTCAGGGTCAGAGTACATGTCCTGTGGCGGAATATTCAAACTGCAGGCCGTGAGCAGGATGGATGATACGCCTATAATGATATTTCTGAAAACCAATTTATTTCTTTTCATAATCCTTTCTTAGAATGTAAGATTGAGGTGGAAGGTGAAGACAGGTTGGAGTGTCCCCACCAAACGACCACTTTCTGGGTCGGACTCTTTATAGTTGGTCCATGTAAAGAGGTTTGAGCCTTGCAAACCAACGTTCGCATAGCGCACAAGTGGCAACACCTGCTTCAACCATTTTGATGGAACCCTATAGCGCATTGAGAAACTTGAGAGTTTTAAGTAATTGCTACTGCCCACTGTGCGTGAGTTAGGATAGAGGGCAATGTTGTCCTCGGCAATACTCTGTGTATAGAAAGGTGTCCAGTAATCTTTGTATTCATCGCCTCGCTTGAACCACATCTTCTCCGTCTGACCTGCGACAGCGTTGAAGATGGCGTTGTCCTTGTTGCGCACATATTGATAATTGAAGCGTTGCTTTCCTCCTAAGACATAATAGAAAGCAATGTCGAAATCGAAGTTCTTATATGAGAAGTTCGCATACAAGCTACCTGAGTAAGGCGGTGTGAGATGGCCGAGCGCAACAAAGTCATCGCGTGTCAGCTGTTCAGTTCCTTGCTTCTCTTTACCATCAGGCGTTAAGAAGACAGGGTAACCCGTGAGTGGATTGATGCCTAAGGAATGTAAGCCGTAGAGCATATCGTATGACTTGCCCACCTCATAATCGGGTACAATGGATTGTTCGTCAATGTAGAGTTTGTCGGTCCAATAAAGACTAATCACTTTGTTATCATTATAAGCAATGTTTCCACCTACGGACAAGCGATAGTCGTAGGCATCTAGGAGCTTTGCATTGAGTCCGAACTCGATACCTCTGTTCTCAAGGATACCGATGTTTCTTTTCATTGAGGTAAAGCCTGAATTGGTGGCAATAGGAACATCCAAGAGTGCTTGTTCCGTCCGACGGTTATACCAGTTCACGTCTAAGGTGAGGCGTTTTAATAGTTCGACAGACAAACCTAAGTCGGTTGACTTATTCTGTTCTGGTTTCAGGTCTTTATTATACAATGACATCAATGAAAGGACACGACTGTTCTCGTAAGCCGTCTCGCCAAACATGAACGTACCCACCGTGTTGGATACCGTCACACCATTAAGGTTGGCGGTCACACCATAAGAGGCTTTGAGGTTTAGGCGCGTCAGTATCTTGTTGTCCTTCAGCCATGAGTAGTTCGTTGGTGTCCAGCCCAGCCCAGTTGCCCATGCCGTGTTCCAACGTTTGTCCGCTGGCAAGATTGACGATGCATCGTTCTTATAGGTGAAGTAAGCATCATAAACGTTGTTGTAAGTATATCCTGCCACGAAGCCAACTCCCAATTGTGCATTCTTATCGCGAGGGTTCTTAACCGTTGGTTGACGGAAACCTTGTAGGGAGTTGTTGATGGCTGATGGTGCATCGATATTGCCAACGCCATAACCAACAATGCCTACTGCATCTGAATTAGTGCCATAGTAGTCCATGTTAGCACCGAGGGTCACATCGTGAACATCAGCAAAGACATGGTTGTACGTCACACGAAGGTTGCTCGAGATATTTGTTGTCGTACCCTTCGTACGGCTGTAGATGCCTTGTGCAAGTACAGGGATGCCCGAGTTTTGTTCTGAGAAGGCTGAGGCTGGCGTGAAACGATGCACATCGTTTTGTAAGAAGTCAAGCCCCGCCACGTAAGCTAGGGTAAGGTCCTTCCATGGGGTAAGTGTGATGTTAATGTCGGCTCCAGCATTCCTATCCGTTGCATCGCTCTGATATTGATGCATCAAGTCGTTAAAGGTCCTGTTAGGATAAGAGAAAAGCTGACCTGTTTTTTGTTCATAAGGATTAAGGTTATAAACGAGTGAGGTGGGGTCGAAGTCTGTACCATTCGGTGAATTGCTCTTAGCATATCCGCCCGAAACGCCTATCATCAGGTAGCCTATCTTCCCCAACTGCTGGTCAAGTCCCATCCTGACATTGAAACGTCGTTTGTCGTTCCCCTCGATTCGTCCACCTTGGTAGGTGTAGTTCCCTGAAACATAATAGGTTGTTGACCCGTTCCCTCCTTTAATACTGATGTTATGTTTCTGATAGAGGTTGTTGTGGATAAGCTCTTTGAACCAATCGGTATGAATCGCACGAAGGGCTGCCAGACGCTGTTCGCCCTCTGCAATCAGTTGTTCTTTGTTCGGGTCAGCGGCATGGTAACGCTCGTAGTAGTCACGACTGTATAAATAGCCCGGTGCGGCAGGGTTCTGTAGTAAGCGTTCCAGTTCGAGCTTCTCATCCGTATCCATCAGTTTGATACCTCGACGGCCGCGAAGTGTCAAGCCCATATCCATGCTGTAGGAGAGGGTCATCTTCCCGGTATAACCATGCTGCGAAGTGATTTCAAGAACGCCATTGGCAGCTTTTATACCATATAAGGCACAGGCAGCAGCATCTTTCAGCACCTTAATGCTTGCTATGTCCTGTGGGTTCAAGTTGTAGAACGTCTCTGCCGTGATAATCTTTCCGTCTAGGACATACAGGGGTTCGTTGCTCGTGTTACCACGTCGGAAGGATGAGTTACCACGGATTCTGATTTGTGGTGCACTTCCTAAGTCGCTTGTGTTGATGATGTTCAAGCCCGGCACCATACCCTGAAGGGCAAGTCCCATGTCAATCATTGGCTTGTCAGTGAGCCGTTTGATATCTACATTCTCAACGATACCAGCTTTCGCACGAAGGTCGATGGCGTTGATATTGCTTTTGGCTTTTACGACGACCTCACCCATTTGGTTGTCGGCTTCAACCATCTTCACGTCCATGCGTTCGCGGCCAGCATCTTTCAGCTGTTGTTTTTTATAACCAATGTAACTGAAGGAAATCGGTGTCCCACTTCCCCAATCTCCACTCAGTTGATATCGTCCAGTTGCATCCGTCACTGTCATTATCTTCGTGCCCTGCACATGGACAGTCACACCAATGAGGGCTTCGTTATTAGCGTCAGTGACATAGCCATAGAGTTTCTGATGCTGTGCCACTGCCTCAATAGGATTGATGAAAAGGGTTGTCAATACGAGGACACCCAATCCCAACAGTTTTTTCATTTCTTTTAATTTATCGTTTGCTTTCTACCCATTGCTTTGTCTGGGCTACAATCCACTCTACAACACGAGAGGTAGAAGCTGGAAGAATTCCGTCTGGGCTATAGATAATCTCTGCACCAGTCTTCTTCACCAATTCCTTCTGCACATCCTGCATCTTGTGACGGTCAGCCATACGCTTCACATCAGAGGTGAGATAGATTCCTTGTACGATGATACGCTTTTTCTTCTGGGCAGCCTTGGTGAGCAATGGCATCAGCTCATTACTAAAATTGTGTCCCATCTCAATGAGTGCATGGTCAACATAGTTAATCTTCGTATTCTCCTTCGTGTACTTATCTACGTTGTTAAGCACCTCCTTCCAAAAGCCTATGCGCTCGTCATCGCCATGTGCGAGGAAGATGACAGCCTCGTTCTGAGGGTCTTTTGACAGACTCTGAATGCGGTCGTGCATGCTCTTCTCTAAGAGGTAGCTATAATAGAAGGTGGGACCGAGGATGATTGGCGTCTTCGTGTGTACCATCTCCGTCTTCTCTTCAGCCAGCTCTTCGCGCACATAAGGGTTGTATTTATGACCAAGGATGTTTGGCAAATCCTCTTCTGTATGACCGGATGGTGCGATGAAGATAGGGAGTGCAAAGATGGTGTCAGCACCTTCTGCTTCGCATGCCTTTACCACGGATGCCACTGAAGGCTCGGTATATTCCATCAAGGCTACCTTTACAATATCAATACCTTTTAGTTTCCCCTCTGCAACCTGTTGTTTCACAAGTGGCTCTAAGTCTAATACGGGCTTACGCCATGACTCCATTGGTGATCCGTGAGCTACAATCATTAAAGCTGTTTTCGCTTGTAGCGTTGAAAGGGTTGTTAGCATGAAGGCTAACATCAAAATAATCTTTTTGTTCATTTTATATTGTTTTATTTATTAATTCGTCATCCTGACTAGCGTCAGGCGTAGAAATTATGCAAAGTTATAGATATTTTCTTTACACGCCAATACCTATATTTTATGATTTTAGTGGCTGTAAAAGACAATACAGCCTCACTCCACTATCCCCTTCAGAGGGGAGGAGTGTAGGAAACAATTTGCTTGTAAAATGTTGAGTAAAATTACTGCAAAAATACCGAACGAAATGCCGCAAAAATACCGAACTATTTGCGTAATACGAAGATAATCAGAATCTTTGCTATTAGAGCAAAAATTGTGATTCTTTTGGCATGTCTGAAAGATTAGTCATTTAGCAAGATGGTCTGTGTTTGTATGGTAATATAAACGCGCTTTCCCTGACAAGCTTCCTCTTCAAGCATTAATATAAATGGTGCGGAGGCTTATAGTTGGCAAGTTTGCAAGTTGATGAGTCTGTAAGTTGACGAGTTAACAAGTTGCTTGTTGACAGGGTAATTTAAGACAGAGTAACATAGAAACATTTTAATTCATAATCTCCGTCAATTCATAATTATGATATCCTCCGTCTGCTGTATTTCTTGCTACATATAACTTGTCAACTCGTCAACTAACCAAAGGGGTATCTCGGTAATTACGCCCCTCCCTTTTTACTTCTCCAACACCTTAAACTCTGCCCCAGTGGCGAAGTCCTGACCATTCTGCTCACTGAGGGCTGTCAGGCGGACGAAGCGGGTCCTGACAGGGGTGGTGAGGAGGATGGTCTTCTCCTTTCGGTTATTCTCAAAGGTACCCTCAGCAACAGGCTTGCTCCATGTTTTACCATCGTTGCTCACCTGGATGCTGTAGTTCTTGATGTTACCATTGTTGCTGTCCTGACGAGGAAGATAGGTGAAGCCCTTGATGGTCTTCATACCGCCACAATCGAAATCGACCCAGTGAGGGTAGTTTGCCACTGTCACTGAGTACATCGTGTGCCAGTAAGTGCTTGGGTTGCCGTCAGTTAAGTGACTTGCATCACCTTCACCGCTCTCCTGACTTGAGGCAAAGACAACAGACAATGGGATGCTCTCAATGCGTGAGAAGGTTTGAGAAGCAACGAGCCAATCGTTCTCCTTCGTCCACGCTGAGATGGTACCACCATCATGTAGGTTCACTGCTCCCATGTACTTCATCGCCTTCTTGCTACCATTGATACGATAGAAGATGTCGCCTTTGGCTCCATTTGCATTGATTGTCACGTTGCCTTCCGCATCTCGAACGATGGTCAGTGGGGTAGCACCCTTCAGACTTACATTCGCATCACGCACGAGTGCGTCCGTCTTGACCGCAGACATAGGACGAATCATATAACCGAAGGTATGTGGCGTTGCCATTACACGGTCGTGCTTCAGCGGACCACCCTGTCCACAGCTGTTACCACCAAGCCCCGTGATAGCCATGTCAAGGTGTAGATAGGTGTAGTCGCTCTGTGGCAACTCGTGTGGGTGGTTAGCCATGGCGATGGTGTTATCCGACCAAGGCAGCGCTGAGAAACTCATCTTATCTTTTGCCACGAAGAGCGCACCGTTACCATCGTCACCCGTCAGTGAGAGCCAACGTGTATCTTGATGGTTGCCAGTGTCCTGTGGTTTAGGGAAGGCAACGAACTCATCCTTCACATTCGGCTGTGCATAGATACCAATCATCTGACCCGTCTTGCGGTCGGGATAGTTATCTATGGTACCACGACCATAGTAGTTCAGACGACCGAGCTGGTTAGGAATACGAAGGGTATAACCCAATTTCGCAAGTGTCAGGTTAGGTTTATTACTTGTGATTGCACTCTCACTCTCTATACTTCCGTCAGGGAAGATGGTGTAAACCACCTGCGTATTGAAGTGGAAGTCGTCCTTGCCGAAAGGCTTCTCTTTGTACTCAATCAGCTTCTTCCAGTTGGCATTGCCACCCTCAAGGCGATAGCCATAAGGTGCTTGTGACACAACGTTGAAGACCACTGACACTGAGCCGTCAGCATTGGCGTGGGTGGTATAGTCAGTGCACTTATGTTGGAGGTTGTTCAAACCGTTCGCATACCAATCCTCGTAAGCCCAGTTGTCGTTGTTGACCCACGCACGGAAGGCGTTCAATTCTGGTCCACAACCATCAGGAATGATGGTCTTACCAGCATATTGAAGGTTATAAATAGTACCCTTAGAGAGGTCGAATGTTGTCGTAAAGTCCTTACCTGAAAGGGCTAACTTGTTATCCTTCACGGTAGATATCATCACCTTACCCTTTGCGTCGAGGGCAGGACGCACCGCTGCTACCTGTACAGGCAACTGCTCCTCAGCCTGAATATAGCCCGCCTTAGCCCATGGCATGTCACGTTTGAGACGATAGGTAACGTGAAGGAGGTACTCCTTGTTAGGGTCGAGACCCTCGTTGAGGCCTGCTATCGTGATGCTCTTATGCTTTCGTGCGGGTACGCTACCAAGTTCGAGCTCGCCCTGTTTTACGCGTACGCCATCAGCTGTCAACTCGTACGACATAGCGTAATTGCTGAGGTCATCCGTGTAATAGTTCTTATTGAATACGTCCAGAGTAGCGGTCTTCGTATCCTTCCAGCTTGTACCAATATACTGATAAACCTTCTTCACCTCATAGTATTGTGGCTTTGGCAGCTCATCTCCGAAGATGATACCATTCATAACGAACTGGCCGTCATTAGGTGTATCACCGAAGTCGCCACCATAACCTAGGTAACGTTTGCCATCCTTTGTGTAGTTATACATACTCTGGTCAATCCAGTCCCAGATGGCACCACCCATGAAGAAGTTGGTTGACTCCATCGCGTTCCAATAGTCAACGAGGTTGCCGACAGCATTACCCATTGAGTGGGCATACTCTGAGATGTGGAAAGGATACTTGATGTTCATCTTTCCTTTCACGGCATCACGAGTCCACGCAATACTTGGATACTGGTTAGAACCTATATCCACGATGTCGTTATTGCGCTCATACTGAACGGGTCGGGATGCATCGTAAGCCTTCAAAGAGTCGTAAGCTACAACGAAGTTATGACCTGGTCCTGCCTCGTTGCCAAGACTCCAGATTACGATGGATGGCTGATTGACCAACTGACGTGTCATTGTCATGACGCGATCGACGTGGGCTGCTTGGAACTCTGGCACGTGAGAAAGTGACGCCTTGCCATAGAAGTATTCGTGGCTCTCGATGTTGGCTTCGCTCTCCAAGTAGATACCATACTTGTTGCAGAGATAATAGAAGTAAGGGTCGTTAGGATAATGTGAGGTACGGATGTGGTTGATATTCGCACGTTTCATCAGCATAATCTCACGTTCCATCTGCTCACGAGAAATCACCTTACCCGTCAATGGATTCGTGTCGTGGCGGTTGACACCCTTGAGTTTCACAGGTTTACCATTGATATAATAATATCTTCCAGCCAAACCGAACTCGTCCTGACTGGCAGGTGTATCCTTAATCTCAACGGTACGGAAACCAGTTTGGAAACTGATGGTTTCAACAACCTTCTTCCCCTGCAACAGCTCGCCAACAAGGACATAGACATTTGGCGCTTCAGCCGTCCACGCTGCCACATTGTTCAGGGTGAGCGTCTGCCGGAGGTCGGTCTGGGCATTGCTGCCACAAGCGGTCCTCGTCTTCGTATCCTCGAAGGTTGCAACGAGTTCGTTGTCGTCAGCAAAGAGTCTGTTCTTATAGATGCTCCAACGGAGGTGGAGGTCCTTTGCATTCTTAGCAGTGAGGTTCTGCAGTGTTGTATTGAGGTCGATAGTACCCTTACCATCTTCAAAGGAAGGGATTGCCTTCACGTCAGCGATATGCACCTTTGGCGTTGCCGTAACACTCACGTTACGGAAGATACCAGGCAGGCGGAACATGTCTTGCGCCTCAAGGAAACTACCATCCGATGAGCGGTAAACCTCAACAGCCACCTCGTTCTTACCCTTTGTGATATAAGGTGTGATATCGAATTGTGCCGTGTTACGAGAGTTCTTTGAGAAGCCTACGTAATGGCCGTTAATCCATAGATAGAAGAAGGAGTCAACACCATCAAAGTTCAGATAGACCTCCTTGCCGTCCCAGTTGGCTGGGATATCAAAACTTCTTCTGAATGAACCCACTTCATTACGATATTCGTAGGTGGTATAGTTCTTTGGTGGTTCACGCATAACACCCTTCTTCCAGTCGCCTGGTTCGATGTTATACTTAAAGATAACCCACTGATTGACATAGATTGGTACACCATATTTCAGCGTTCCATCCTTCTGAATACCTGCCATATTCCAGCTTACAGGCACCTGCAGACGATCCCACTTACTATCATCATAACCCTTTGCGAAGAAGTCCTTTGGACGTTTATCAGGGTTTTTTGCGAAGTGGAAATGCCATTCTCCGTTGAGAGAAAGGTAATCCTTTGCGAACTCTGGCAGCACCTTCCGTGCTTCATCGACGGATGAGAAGGATGAAAACAAGGCACGAGCAGGCAACTTATTGTAGCCCAATGCACCTGGCGACTGCCACTCATCACCCGTTGGTGCTGTAGCCTGACCGAAGAGATAGCCTCCCGTAGGATGGTTATCAGCTTGTATCGGTGTCGCTGTTAATGACGATAATAGTAAACCGAATAGTAATTGCTTATACATAATAGTTAGGTTTTTATTCTTCTTTTGTCATGCCTTAACTGCTGTCTCAAGGGGCAGGGTTAATGGCACTATGGGGCTGTTATTCAGATTGTAAGCCCCCTGTTGTTGGCGAACTTAGGCAAAGTTAATAAAAAAAACAAATAAGCAATAGGAAAGGGAGGATATTACGTAAATAATACACTCTTGGGAGAAAGTTGACAAGTGAACGGGTGGACGAGTAAACAAGTTAATTGCGAAGAAAGATAGAGTAACGAGGGAAGTGGACAAGGGAACGAGTGAACAAGTGAACGAGTTGATTGCGAAGAAAGACAGAGTAACAAGGGGACGAGTGGACAAGAAGACGAGTTGACGAGTGAACAAGTTAATTGTGAAGGGAGACAAAGTAACAGGGGAACAGGGGGTAAGTACTTATAATATATGGGGCGAGAAGGGCTTGAAAAAAGCAAGAGACTAATACACTTCTTACAAGAAGAGTTTAGTTTTCATTTGCTGTCACTTTTAACACTTCAAGTAATCACACTGTAAACTAACAAGTTAGACGAGTTCTTCGAGTGATAGCAGTGACAGCAAAGTTTGTTTTATAGAAATGTATTGAGAGAACAATGCAACATGAGGGGTGACAAGTTAGACGAGTGAACGAGCCGACAAGTTAACAGGTTGCTTGTGGAGAGTACAAGGCAACATGAGAACTTGGTTTCCGCTATGCCGCTAAATCTATAACAAGTCACAAGGAGCAACGACTTTCTGATTTGGGTCCATACCACGTCTTTTCATTAGTTTACCAAGTCCGAAGATATGATAAGACTTGACAGGCTTGGGCGTAGCAAGTTGAATACCAAACTGATCCTTATAGATGTCGTATATAAGTTCTGAACAATAATACTTGTCATTATTAAACTTAAAGGCTAAATCATAACGCTTACCAAGGTATTTAGCATACTTAATTTTGACAGGTTTGTTCAGTACTCGTCTTCTCTTACACCTTCCCATCTTACCCCTATCAATCCACTTCTTAAGTGGAGTGAGCTTGACAACATTAGAGGCTTCAAGCACATAGAGTTTTCCTTCCTTTTCTACAATCACACCACAATGTGACCACGGAGAATTAGTTGCTAATTGAATAAAAGGCGACTGACGACTTTGCGATACTTGAAAGATTAAGTCTCCTTCCTTAAAATCATTCGTCACTCTTGGAGTTCGCTGCGCATACAATGCAATAGCAACCAATAGTAACATGATTATTGTCTTAAACTTTTTCATTATTATTCTGTAATTCTTTGACTTACAAGGACTCTAAAATTACATTTCCCATTATTTAGGAGTAGCCGTAAAGCGATTGCAAAGGTAATGATTCTAAAACAGAATGTCAAGCGGAGCAGACTTTTTCTTATAAGCTACTCTCTGTCTAATGTTTCCTAAAGTGAGAATACTACTAAAAAAAGTAGAAGTACCATGCTTAAAAATACTAAGCAATAATCCACCTCAACTTTGCCAGCTCTATTTACCCTTGTTTTAATGGAAGATACTCTCAGAGCTCATTTCGAGGAGAATTATAAAGATTAACTAAAGTTTTAATCCTTGTTGTAATGGAAGATACTCTCAGAGTTATGATTCGCCTAATACCAGAACTGGCTGATTAGTCTTAATCCTTGTTTTAATGGAAGATACTTTCAGAGGTCGGTGGTTAACCTTCGTCAGCAGTTAGTTGGTGAGTCTTAATCCTTGTTTTAATGGAAGATACCCTCAGAGAGTTGGATGCAGTAGTAGCTAATGGTGGTAAGCAGTCTTAATCCTTGTTTTAATGGATGATACTCTCAGAGTGGCAGATTTTTGAACAACAACGCTTAAACAAGTGTCTTAATCCTTGTTCTAATGGAAGATACTCTCAGAGTAGCAGACTCATAATCAGAAGGTCATAGGTTCAAGGTCTTAATCCTTGTTTTAATGGAAGATACTCTCAGAGAGATTATAATCGTTATAAAGATAGTGTTATATGGGGTCTTAATCCTTGTTTTAATGGAAGATACTCTCAGAGACACTTCGACGAAGATAAACTTTTTTAATACTATGTCTTAATCCTTGTTTTAATGGAAGATACTCTCAGAGAATACACAGCTAGAAAAGTGTAAAACTTATAACAGAAAGTCTTAATCCTTGTTTTAATGGAAGATACTCTCAGAGATCGATGGAACAGTATATTACGGTATATGGAGTGTCTTAATCCTTGTTTTAATGGAAGATACTCTCAGAGGTTGCACAACTTCGTGATGATGAGAATGCAAGTGTCTTAATCCTTGTTTTAATGGAAGATACTCTCAGAGTGATATCATCCCATCGAATGAACATACAAAGTAGTCTTAATCCTTGTTTTAATGGAAGATACTCTCAGAGCATTTATTGCGTGTCAGATCTACATTGACGTAAGGTCTTAATCCTTGTTTTAGTGGAAGATACTCTCAGAGCAACAATGAAAAAGGAAATTAAAATCGCTACACTGTCTTAATCCTTGTTTTAATGGAAGATACTCTCAGAGCATATCTCAGCATATAGAATTGGCTTCTTCTAAAGCGTCTTAATCCTTGTTGTAATGGAAGATACTCTCAGAGACAGAAAGGGAACCAAGAATGTTGTTCTTGAGTTCTAGTCTTAATCCTTGTTGTAATGGAAGATACTCTCAGAGACAGAAAGGGAACCAAGAATGTTGTTCTTGAGTTCTAGTCTTAATCCTTGTTGTAATGGAAGATACTCTCAGAGCCAGAACTATGATAGCATGGACGAATTATTCGCCGGTCTTAATCCTTGTTGTAATGGAAGATACTCTCAGAGAAAGCACCGCCTTTATGAAGATTATCTAAAATCTTGTCTTAATCCTTGTTGTAATGGAAGATACTCTCAGAGACAAGCGTTTTGAGTCTTGGAACACTTATTATCTTGTCTTAATCCTTGTTTTAATGGAAGATACTCTCAGAGGTAATGAAAGTTGACTCAGTACTTGAAGAGGTATTTGTCTTAATCCTTGTTTTAATGGAAGATACTCTCAGAGATCGTAAAGCATAAATATTATATATTAGCAATTCGTCTTAATCCTTGTTTTAATGGAAGATACTCTCAGAGTGATACTCGAAGATGGACGCGTGCATAAGATGATGTCTTAATCCTTGTTTTAATGGAAGATACTCTCAGAGATCGCAGAAAGTTTCCTCGCTGGAGATTAGAAGTCTTAATCCTTGTTTTAATGGAAGATACTCTCAGAGACATTCGCTTGTGTCTAACATTGGACAAACCTGTTGTCTTAATCCTTGTTTTAATGGAAGATACTCTCAGAGCGTTCGTATTGTTTGCGCCTGCAATTATAGGAATGTCTTAATCCTTGTTTTAATGGAAGATACTCTCAGAGCACACTCAAAACAGTGTCAAAGAAGAACAAAGATGGTCTTAATCCTTGTTTTAATGGAAGATACTCTCAGAGGTGATGATAATGCTTAAACAGAAAAAAGGCTTAGTCTTAATCCTTGTTTTAATGGAAGGTACTCTCAGAGATAAAATTATGAAATTTAACTTAGGTATTAATAAGTCTTAATCCTTGTTTTAATGGAAGATACTCTCAGAGTCAAGAGACATTCGTAGGCTTCGAGAAACAGACAGCAAAGTCTTAATCCTTGTTTTAATGGAAGATACTCTCAGAGTGGGCAAGTACAAGCTACTGTATAGAGGGTAGCAAGTCTTAATCCTTGTTCTAATGGAAGATACTCTCAGAGTCTATCTTGTGGAATAAAATGAGAAAACTTGGTGTCTTAATCCTTGTTCTAATGGAAGATACTCTCAGAGAAAGAGATATTAGAAACTGCACTTAATTTGTGTAAGTCTTAATCCTTGTTTTAATGGAAGATACTCTCAGAGTCATCTGAAATGAACTACGATAAAGACAATGAGTCTTAATCCTTGTTGTAATGGAAGATACTCTCAGAGATTAAGATTGGCGATAAAGTTTGTAACAAAGAGTCTTAATCCTTGTTTTAATGGAAGATACTCTCAGAGCGAATCAAAGCTGATACGTTCTACAAGTTAGTTAAGTCTTAATCCTTGTTCTAATGGAAGATACTCTCAGAGCAAACAAGTTTGGGTACAAAAAAAGCAAGTATCTATAAGTTTTAATCCTTGTTTTAATGGAAGATACTCTCAGAGCCAGGCTCAACCAACTCTTACGTGGGAATTGAGCTGTTTTAATCCTTGTTTTAATGGAAGATACTCTCAAAGTCATCCAGAGATGTCGTCTGTAGATGAGGCTGTGTTTTAATCCTTGTTTTAATGGAAGATACTCTCAAAGCGCAAGACATACGAATCCTTTGTATAAGCGGGATTGGTATTTATAAGACCAATAACGCATGCTCATGTTAACAGAATTTAACTACCTTCTAAGCGAGTGCAAAGGTAGTAATTTTTAAGCAAAATGTCAAGGAACGCTGGGTTAAATATTATCAACCAAAGGTGACTTTTTTATAGGTTATTGCCTATCTGATGTGTCCAAAAGCGAGAAGTGATATCCTCAAAGCTTCCATCTGTGCAGCGGCGGTACATTCGTTGATTGGTGCGTGGGAAATCGAGTCCACCAAGATGGCGGAGGTAGGCTCCCACTTTGATATAGTCGAAATGCTGTTGATTGATGAGCGGAGAGATTGCTGTGCGCCCTGTGTACCAACCAACCTTCAAACCGTTGTGACGTTCTTGGACATATTTTGCAAGCAGGTCAACAGCCGCTGGGTCACCATCGCCACCCATAAAACCCACATAGGTAATGGTATCTTTCGCACCATGAATCAGTGCAGACAGTGCTTCAGCCGTCAATTCATCTCCTTGTTTGCCCACAAGAACTGACTATGGCAGGCCGGACAACGACACGGACATCCCGAAATATTAATGGCAAGCGTCACCTCATCGGGAAACTCCTGAAAGACAATATCTGTATTGATATAACGAAGCATTACTATCTGATTCTTTTTTCTAAACACGCTTATGCTTAAGTGATTATCTTCACCCACACAACATCGTGTCACCTCCTTTTATGTGAACGATTTTCTACCCTACAAAGATATAAAGAAAGTATTAAACAAAGCAGACTTTATCTGGAATTATTGATAAAATTTGTAAGGGACAACAACTTTACTAATACTCTTATAAATCACACTTAATAAGAATCATACATTTTTATAAAGTTTGGTTTACAAATTGAACCTTTTCTATAAAACAAACTTTATAACCTCTGACTTTCTACGCTTTTTTATCATGAATCATAATTTCTCATAACCTATACTTGTGCTAAGGTTTATTTATAGGTTTTCAGGATTTTGGAGTGATAAGGTTTGACACATAAAGTTAGGTTTCTAACGAAATGTCACACGGAGAAAAGGAGAAAACGGAGGATTATTAAAAAGCGATAGAAGTCACGGAGGCACCGTCGGTGCATAGAGCGACGGAGCTTGTTTGCCAATTCTATTAGCAATTTATATACAAAGCGTTTACCTCAAAATTGTTATCAAGAATCTGTACGCTATACCTCCGTCGCTCTTTGTGCTGTCGGCACCTCCGTGACATTACGTTTAGCTCCGTCCCCTCCGTTACTCCGTGTGCCTATTATATAAGACTTTTAGTTTATTACTCCATATTTCGGAAGAACCTTTTGTTATCCTGTATTTTCAAAGGGTAGGTCTTTTAGCTAATAGACTATATTTATATAAGAAAAAAGGAGTGGAAGAAACGATATTTTCTTTCACTCCTTTTCGTTTTGTAGAAGCCTGAAATGTCACTAAATACAATGTTACACCTTGTTAGAACTATTGCCTTAGAGATGGGGAAACATTCCTCTCACACCAAGCGATGAGGGTTGAGACGAGTGGAAAGAGTTCTTTCCCAATGTTTGAAAGGACGTATTGTTTGTCGCTTTCAACAATAATCCGATCTTCTTTTAATATATTTAGCGAGGCGGATAGGGGAGAGTCGGGCAGGTCATACCTTAACTCTTCGTAAGTTGCTCTGCCTTTCTTACCGAGTGTTTGGATAAGGCAAAGCGTGTCCGCCACGCATATCCGTGAGAGGATATTACGTATCGGACACGTAGGGAATAGTGGGTCAATTACCATTTCAGTTCTTCATTCAGTATCACACCATCGCCAGCAGGTGCATCATTCTCAGCAAAGCTGTTTGCCTTATACTGGATGCAGAGCATTAACATCTCGTCATTACCAGTATTCTTCAGCGCACGCTTACCTTCTGGAGCAACGCGAATAATACTACCTTCAGTCACTGGGAAGACCTCGCCATCAACCTGATACTCACCTTCACCTTTGAGGATAAAGTAAAGTTCCTCGTGTGTCTTGTGTGTGTGAAGGAAACCACTATCTTGTCCGGGAACGAGTGTCTGGAATGAAAGTTCGCTACCTGTCGTCTGTAATGCCTGACCAACGAATACCTTACCCGGAATCTCTATCTCTCCGAATGGGAGCACATAGTCCTTGATATCGCTGAGCTTACCTACGTTTACTGCTGTGAAGTTCTTACCATTCTTGATCGTTTCAACTGTTTTCATAATTCTTTTTGTTTTATTGTTTTGTTTGTTTTGATGATGCAAAGGTATTGACTTTCAGTCTGTTCTGCAAGTAGGCACGCAAATGTCAGCCAGTTACCTTGAGGTAAGTAATGCTGATAATAAAGCATTTAAAGGGTACTTGTTTTACATAGTTTAACACTAAAAGATGCGAGCCTTAGCTTATAATAGTTACTTTTGTGCAGTAATATGACTTAAAGAGCTTATAAGTATGAATAGAAACGAAGTCAGAGATGCCCTCTATCCTAACTGCCCTATAAGAAATGTACTATCAAGAGTAGGGGACAAGTGGTCGATGTTGGTGCTTTTCACGTTGGAGAACAACGATTGCCAACGCTTTAAGGAACTGCAACGTAATATACCCGATATTTCTCAAAAGATGCTGACTGCAACGCTGAAGATGTTGGAGGGTGATGGACTTATTCATCGGGAAGTCTTTCCAGAGATACCTCCCCGCGTTGAATATTCGCTTACGGAGAAAGGGAAAAGTCTACTACCGCTTATCGACAACCTCCTTTCATGGGCGAGTGAGAACATGGAAGATATTATAGAGTCGAGAAAACAGTATCTTTTAAAGTAGGTTTTTTAGAGATCTTGGAGGTTAATAGTTCAATTGTTAGCAATCCTCTTTGTAAGTATTTTTCGTCTACTCGATTTTTATTAAGGCTTAATTGCATTCGAATTAACGCCTTTTTGGCTTGCAAGATAATTCTTAAAATACAACTTGTTGAAAATAAAGAAGTTACCTTGTTAGTAGAACTAAACTGGTAACGATTTAGAAACGAGCGAGTTACTTGGTTTCGCTGTTTTCTGCCTAACAAAGAACGCTTGTTATTCTGTTTGCAAAGATAATACTTTGTTACCGAATAACAAGCGTTCTTGATGAGATATTCTTCTTTCTGCATTTTGTTCAGGCGTGAGTTATAATCCTCTTCCACGTTTTTTCTTTCTGTTGGCTTGGTTCCTGAGCTTGCGCTGCCACGCTGTTTCAGCATAGTCATTGCCCTGTGTGGATGGTGTAATCAAATCGCCTAATCCTTCCACAACTTCATCGGCTGCACTAACAATGGTGTCTGCCACTGTACTAATAGGATTCTGCACTTGTGGTGTGTCATTGTCTCGTGAAATTGAGGAGCGGCTTGGAGGTACGAGTTGATAACCGGTATCAGGGCGTTCGTTCTTTTCTGTTGCCTCCTGTATTGTTTGGTGTGGTTTCCTTGGCTCTTCCCTGTTGGTTGGTTCAAAGTTTTTCTGCAGGGAACGGTAGCCGAACTCCCTGCCGATTTCGGATGCCTTGAATGATTGTCCTGCGTATGAGAACTTCAAGCCATAGACCTTGCCCTGCTTGTTCTTCATGCGCTCTATCGCGATGCCGTTCTTGTTCAACTCGTAAAGGAACATGGAATGCCCAGTAATACCCATACCTTTGTACTTGTCAAGCAGGGCATAGCAGATTTGCTGTACCTGCTGTTTTGTCTGCTCTCTTATTGGACTGGCTTTTGGCTCCTGATGCTGCTTTTTCGCCTTGACCTCCTTTGCGATGGTCAAGTGTTTCTCCCTGCTGATTTCTTCCGCCACCCTTGCTGCCCTATTGCTCACAAAAGTAGTATCATAGACCTCTCCGTACAAACTGATGCGGTTGGCAATGATGTGAATGTGTCTGTTGTCGGTATCCTTGTGCGTTACCGCCACCCATTGGTGGTTGTCAAGTCCCATTTGCTTGGCAAATAAATGGGTTATCCACATGAGTTCGGACACAGACAGCTTTTTCTCGTCCTGCGGTGCGATGCCTATTTCGATACGGAGAAACTTGTTCCTGCAACGACTGTTGTAATCGCTGACCACTTTCATTTCCTCATAGATAGCCTTTGGCTCCCTGCTGCAAAGATTGTGGAAGGCAAGTCGATAGCCAAGCTTGCCCTCTCTGAAGATATAGTCTAAAGCCGTGCTGCCGTGCGCTATCGCCTTACATTTTCCTATCATTTCTTGTTAGATTTAAGACCTTATATACCTCATCTTCCACACGAAAATGAGGGTCGTAAAACCGCTTAAATGCTTCTTTTGCACATAGTGATAGGTTCTTTGTGATGAGTACCCACCTTTCGTCCTTGACCTTGATGAGATTGGATACCTGTCCATAGAACTTTCCTGTATGATGGAGAATGGCAATGGCTTCCCTCTCATTGTCTGTCATCTTGGGAACGGCTGTTACTTCTCCGTTAAGGAGTATCTCACGGCAGTAATCTGAGAACTTCCGCCCTGCACTTTCCGCTTTTGACTTGATACGCTGCTTCTCTTCTAAGGTGCATCTTACCTTGATGAACTCCGTTTTGTTCATCCGCTGTTCTTCCTTATCCTGTTGCTGCCATCGGGCAGCTTTTCCTTTGTATCTTTTCATATAAGTTTCTTAGAAAGTTAATCATTGTAGATGATTCATTGTTTCTTAATTCCTGAATACTGACCGATGAGAACGGAGTGATTACGGTCTTATCTCCCCGACAATCGAACGAGGGGAGCAAGAGCAGTTTGTGGGTACAAACTGACGTCTTGCAATGTCAGCTAACGAAACGTTTACGCATAAAGCGTTTTGGTTATTAAAAGCGAATGCCGTGCATTCAGTATCTAACTGCGTTCGTAGCGTTCCCACCATTCAGTGTTTTTAGCAAAAGTTCGTTGCCTTACTCTCTGAAAAGTGTCGAGGGTTTTGAGTGAAAGAGGTGTTCCTTTTTCTGAAACCCCTCGACCATTTTCTTGCGGTTCACAGTTTTCTCCATTTCTCTACATCCTCACCGTATTCCCCCAAATGGATGCGCACGATGTTCTCCACGAAACTTGAAAGATTGCTACCCCTGTCACCCAACCTGCGAACGATGAAGTCGGCACGTTCCTGCGTCTCCCTGCTCAGGTAAACCGCCTTTCTCTCACTTAGCTTTGTCGGAACGAGGAACGCCTGCTTGTATGCGTCGAGTGTCTCTTTTCTCATCTTGGCACTGATGCGTTTTTGAACGGTTGCATGCTCTGTATGCTGTGCAGGCTCGGCTGGCGTAACATACTTTATGACATGTTCTGTTCCTTGTTGTTTTTGCTCTTGAATATTTTTCATTCCCTTTGCTCGAAATTCAGCGACGGTTTGTTCACTTGAACTTTCAGCTTGGCTCATACTGAAAGATTTCCTGATGGTATTTTCCATTTCCTCTTTGCTGACTGTTTTCTTTTCCATACCTCTATCTTATTTTAAGTTTGACTTGTTTTCTTTTGTTGCTTGTATTGGGAGTTTTCTCCAACTTTTTCTGTTGCTCACGGACACGACTGACATGAAACTCGTTGAGGTCTTTGAAGTCTCTATAATACACTGCCATATCTTCTACCTTAAAACCTGTGTTTACAAATTCCTGCACAGCTTTTCGACCTGCATCGTCATTATCAAGAAAAGCACGAACAGAGGTTATATTTCTTTTATTCAGGTAGTGAATACTTCTTACAACATTACTCACGGAATTCATCACAAGGCATTGGTTGGTTACTTCCTCTTTCATTGAAAGGAAAGAAAGAAAATCCATAAAGCCCTCGAACAGACAGACAGGTTGTGCCTTGTCCTCAAATATAGGGGTGATGTCTTTCGGGGCAATCGTTCCCTTAAACAAATGATTGTCCCGTAGTTCATAACCACCTGAAGAATTGGCAAAGCCGATGGCTTCATATCTTCTTTCCCTTACCTCGTAGCTGATACATTTGAGAAAGGGTGTTGCCTTTTCTAAATCAATACAGCGTTCCTTTTTGAGATACTCCTGCAGGTGCGGCGGCAAGGTGTCTGAGATGCTTGTCAGTCTCCTTGTTCCGCTTGCTGTTATATCCTTTCTTTGATTTGGACTGATAGATGTTTCTCTCTTTGAAGAACAGGAGCAGTACGCTGTATGCTCTAAAGCGTTCTGCCCCAAACGGCAGATGGCTTCCGAGAGCGTGCAGCCTTCCAAGCGTATACAAAGGTCGATGATACTTCCGCCCCTGCCTTCGGCATAGTCTATCCAAAGGTTCTTTTCCGTGTCCACCTTGAAACTCGGATGAGTTTCCTCCCTGAGTGGTGAGCGATACATGACATAGGTAGATGTTTTACGGACAGGCCTAATGCCTTTCCTTTCGAGATATTCCACGATGGAATATCGTTTGATTAGTGATAAATCTTCTTTTTTCATTGTTTTGATACTTTAATGGGTTGAATGATAATTATTTATGCTTGTCTGTTTTATGGTTTTACCGTTTCCAAAGTTTTTCCCCTCCAAACTTTTTCATCTTTCTTCTTACTACATATTATTTTGTGATAAGTGATTGATAATCAGTATTACTTTGTAGTATAAGACAATACTACACATTCTACTACATTTGACTACTACAAGTTTGAAGGAGCGGGCAGGGCAAGATTTTCCTAATCTTGTAGACATAGATGGGGCTACCACCGTTTCTTCGTTTGCTCACCTTTATATATTCTGCTTTCTTCAAGGCTTCGCCCATACGTTTGGCAACAAGTGGCTGGTGGGTATAAATACCCAAATAGGTGAGTATCTCCGTAGTGGTCATTAACGAATAGTTTTCGTCCTCCGCTGGTTTCTCGAAGCAACGCAGCAAGAGTTCCATCTCAGCGGTCTGTACCTGAAAGTCCTCACTCTCCCTGTATAGTTCGGCAATCTCTTCATCATCAAACCAATAGCGGAAACCTGACTTTAGCAGGGCTTTGGCTTCAGCATAGACATTGTCCATTGAAATACGCTTGGCTTTCTCTATGTCTATGGAAAGTACTTCAAAGGGCAGGAACCTTCTGCTGCCTGTCGGGTCTGTAAGAAAGTCATTGCCGTTCACTGATGCCACAAAGCTTGCCAAGTGGGGATGCTCCTCCACGTACTTGTCATACGGCATACGGTACTTGACCATCGGACAGGTGATGAGGTTTTTCAGCTCGTTCTCATCCCGCTTATTGAGGGCTTTTAGCTGGTCGTCTATGTTTACGATAAGGTTCTGACCGATATAAGTGAGTGTGTCCTTTTCCTGCGGATATATTTTTCCTGTGTAACTGTAACCGTGCAGTGCTGGGGGACAGAGCAGGTCAAGGAACGTGGTCTTGAACTTGCCCTGCTCGCCTGTGAGTACGAGGCAGGTATGGTTACGGCACTCACGGTCGTCCATTGCGTTGGCAACCACTGCCACGAGCCACTTGGTGAGGTACGGCAGCCATTTGTCGGAGTTGCGCACGACAACGCAACTTGCCAAGTCGGGAATGGCTTTCAGTGAAAGGGAAACTTTATTTCCACAATCAGGGTTACTGCTGCCTATATCCGTTGCAGACAACTTTTTGAAATACTCCTGTATGGGGTTGATGCGTGGAGAGAAACTGCTCTCGATGATGGAATAGAGATTATCAGAAGATGTGATAATCCCGATGTCGTTGTCTATCTCCCTGCGGAGCGTGTTGATTTCATAGCGACCCACTTTTGAGAAATGAGCATCGTTCTTGCTTCGGTATTCGGTTCTTCCCAATACAGTGTTGTATCTGAACTCATAGCGAGAGGACAGATAGGTTTCTATCTCACCGTTTTTTGAGGAAGTCTTCTTTTGCTTGGACATATTGTTTCCTCCCTCCGATTTACCTTTATCTGCATTCTTCTTCATTATATGCTTGGTTTGGTTTCCAAGAGTGAAGTTATGAAGAGAACAAGAAAGTGCCAAGCATTCGGAGAGTGCTTGCATAATGTTGCGTACATTGGCTATGAATTTCTCACAGATTTTTGACAAGAAACTGTTGGAAAGTATGGATTTAAGCCCAAAACAAGAGGACAAGTGTGTAAAGGATGCAAGAAAGGCAGGTGCTAATTTGCTACAATACGCATCGTATTGCGTCGGCTAAAAGGATATGATAAAATGGAGTAAAGAGACAAAGAAAGAGAGCGACAATCCTTTTGCCATTTCCATGTTTTTCCCTCTATTTCCCTACTGTTCCCTCGTGCTTTGAAGTATGGCAAACACTCTCTACTTTTGCAGGCAGAAATATGCGGTGAAACGCAAGACGGACAAAGGTTTTATTAAACCAATAAGACAGAAATACAAACAAAACAATAATAAAACTATGGGATATTTTATCATTACGGATTCAAACTGGGCAAAGCTGAGGAACGAGATTCTCAGCCTTGCCGAGACCTGCCACAAGGCATTCGGGGAACGAAGCAGGCACACCGATTGGCTGCACAACGGTGATGTGTGCAGGCTGCTTAATATCAGCAAGCGCACCTTGCAGCACTACCGTGATACGGGTGTGTTGCCCTTTGCCCAAATCGGGCATAAGTGCTACTACAAGCGTGAGGACGTGGAACAGTTGCTCCAAACAAAAACGGAGAAAGCTGAAACGGGAAAAACTAAAATCAACAAATAGACACGAAGATTATGGAACAGGTAAGAGATTTGAATATAGAGGCGGACGATATGCAGGTGGTGCTGTCAGCTATCAGCGGAGTAAGCAAGAGAATTAAGGAAGTGGCACAGACACACAAGCCGCTATTTGGCGATGAGCACTTCCTTACAGGTAAGGAAGTATGCGAGAGGCTGTATATCAGCCCTCGCACCTTGCAGGACTATCGGGACAGGAGGATTATTCCTTACACACAGTTTGCAGGGAAGATACTTTATAAGGAGTCGGATTTGGAAAAAATGTTGGAGGAGAATTATAAGAGGTAACGAAACCTCTGCAAAAGTCCGTAAAAAGAAGAATAAAGTGAATATAACTTACTGATAATCAATCATAGTTTTTCTTCTAAAAATAGTTTTGCAGAGGTCTCGGTAACAGGTATATTGCAAGTAGCTATTCAGCGACAAAGGACATAAAACAATATTAATAATCAAATAGTTACTTGTAATTACTAGACATTTCAATCCGTATATCTTCAGTAGAAAATCCAACAAAACCACTTTTCGATATCAACTTTTGCCTGATACGATATTTTGGAGATAGTACTCAAATTAGATTATAATCCTCTACATATTGTATGGCCTCAGTAATATTGCTAACTCCAAGTTTTTTGAATATGTTTGTTCTGTGAGTCTTGATTGTAGTTATCGAAACAGAGAGATACTCTGCGATGTTCGCTATGCTTTTACCATTTGCACTTTGCCCAATAATAACTTTTTCCATATTAGTTAAATGTGAATTATTGGTTTGCACCCATTTATCGTTTCTCAATTCAAAATGATAGTCAACCCCAGATAACTTAACCAAGGCGTTCCCTATTTGTTTTCTTGTTGAATACGTTAACATACAAATTCCTAGTGTAATATGTTTGTTACTGTCAATTAAGTAATGATTAAAAAATAACTTGGTACATTTTCAGGCCAAAGACATCGGCATTGAACAATGTATTCAATTCGATATTAGCAGTTCTCATATATTTTATTTAACCTCAAATCCGCAACTAAGCCCTTGAAGGTTCTTATTGCGTTTACACGTCCTCTCATTACTGAATTTGCAGATAATTTGAACTTGAAGCACCCACTTCTGCCTACAATATCCCCTTACCCCACAATGTGACTTGAGGCAATACACAATATCATTCCCATAAGTTGTAGGCACTATCCAAAATCAGTCTGGAAAACATCTGCGTAAGCATAATTACAGGTATAGATATTCAGCACATACCGCCTTGATGTCTTGATCCACTTGGCTGGTACAGAGATAAACCTGAAGACAAACGCTTTTATGCGACTTGTTACATTGAGTCCGAACTTCTTTACGTCAAGTCTTTGAATAATGGCCTTGTAAAAGTTACGGATAAGTGCTGTAAGAAGAAGGAACACTGTGTTCTCTGCCATGAAGGATTTGGGCAATCTGTCCCACCCGAAACCATTGTTCATATCATCGAAGATACGTTCCTTTTCTCCACGAGGGTTATAGAACTCGACAATTTCTCTTACGGAAGAATCATAGTCGTTAGTCAGGATACAACGGTATGTGTATTCTCCTTCCCAAAAATCCTGCACACCATCCATCCGTTTCTGTCTTTGAATCACAAGTCGATATGCCTTACCTTTCCACTTCTCAACAAGGATAGAGTTCAATTCAAACTCAATGCCATTGATTTCTTCAGTTTTCCAGCCTTTGAGAGCAAAGGTGTCATTGTAGATCGAACTGCAGCGGTTAGCACGGATATAGAAGGACTTGCAGTGTTTTTCTATTTCCTCCACGATTTCCTCGGAACATGATCCACAATCAGCTCTGAAGCGATTGATAATGAGCCCATTCTGTTCAAATCTCTCAAAGAACCTCTTCAGCGTGTCCTTCTGATGGAAACGAACATTTGTGTTACCATCGCTATTCTCTATACCGACTATCAAATCGCCAATAACCGCCACGCCAGGGCGATAACCAAGGAACTTCTTGTATGTAGGCTTTGCATCATACTTCTCTGTCTCTATGAACTGATGGTCGAAATCAACATCATACATCTCACCCTCTTTCAGTTGGCCAGATGCAAATATACAATTGAGCAATAAAGTATTGAGAGTGTCAGCCGTATTGAAATCGTAGGTCTTGCCCATATCTGATGTGTATGAAATGTTTTCTTGCGTCAACTCCTTTATCGCCCTGAGGATAGTATCAGAGCTACAAGTGCGAAGTGTCGGATGAAGTGAGAGGTGGTTCATCAAATGAGTAGTGACATCCTCAATACATGAACCGCCACAGAAGTAGATACTCATGAGAGAACGGATGATTTCGCTGTACTGATAACCGAACGATCTACACCTTAGACCGAGGGTTGAGTCGATGACAGATGATAATGTGGAGTCAAATTGCTCCATGATTGAAAATAATCCCCCAAAAGGAGTGAGTCTCTCAGATTTAATTTGTATCTTCGCCATGTCTATCGTTGGATTCTCTTGTTTTTTTTTGCAACACTAAGATAAGTGAAAATTCTGACATGGCAAAATCCTGAGCAACTTTTTGTTGCTCAGGTACTTAAAAAGTTTAATTTATAATAGTGTTGCGGAATTAAGGTTTAATTAACTGATACGTAATGATATACGTTGTTGTTTAATTCTTTGTTGTCGTTTATTTTTTGTATCTTTGCCCTTGCGCAGGGCGCAGGTGGAAGCATACAAGAGAAGACATAGCGAGTGCGACAAATCAGGGAGTTTCCCAGAAGTCGCCAATCTGGACGAACGCCAACGCAGGTTGTTCTGTGCCCACAAGGCGATGGAACTTGGAACGCACGGCGTGAGTCTGGTCTGCAAAACATATCATGTCACCAGAAATACAGTGTATAGAGGTATTCACGAGCTTGAGAGCGGGGACACAATTGCTGCCGGACACATAAGGAAGAAAGGTGGAGGCAGAAAGAGTATTCTCAGTGTTCATCCCGAGTATATCGACATCTTCCGGGAGATTACGGAAGATGCCATAGGCGGCTTGCCGCAAGATGAGAGCGTACGCATGCTTTTCTATTCGCCTGGCATCATAAGAGACAAGATGGAGGTGGATTACGGAATAAGCATAAGCTATCACACCCTCAAACAAATCATATCCAAAGAGGGATTCAAGAAACGCACTCCGAAGAAGTGTACCTCGATGGCAGAGTGCAATAAAAGAAACGAACAGTTCGAGAAAATCTCCGCAATGAGAAGCATGTGTGAAGAAAATCACATACCCGTCTTCAGTATAGACACGAAGAAGAAAGAGTTGGTCGGCCCATTCAGAAGAGGCGGACAGGTATACTGCGACAGGTCGCCGCGATGCAGGGACCATGACTTCCCCTCCTTTGCAAGCGGCAAAATCATTCCCTATGGCATCTACGATGTTCAAAAGAATACTGGATACATGAGCTTCGGAATAAGCCATGACACAGCCGGGTTCTTCTGCGACAACTTCAAGTACTACTGGTATCGTGTGCTCCAAGACATCTATCCACATGCAACTGCCATCATGTTGCTCTGTGACGGTGGAGGTTCCAACAGCAGTTCCAGCAGGCTTTTCAAGCAAGAGCTGATCAAACTTTCCGAAGACCTCCATATTGACATAATAGTGGCGCACTATCCCCCGTACACGTCGAAGTGGAACCCCATTGAACACAGGCTTTTCTCTCAAATCACCAGAGTATGGAGTGGTATTTCCTTCGAGAGCGTTGAGCAGGCATGCGAACTTGCCGCAGAGGCCAGAACGAAATCCGGCCTTTGTGTCTTCACCAACATCAACAGAAAGAAGTACGACACTTCTCGTTGTGTGGATAGCAATTATGATGATGTCTGTCAACGGCATATTACCTTTGATGAAGAGCTACCGAAATGGAACTACAAGGTTTCATGGAGAGACAAAAAATACCAAGTTATTTTTTAAACGTTACTAAGTAATGATTAAAAAATAACTTGGTACATTTTCGGAGCCGAGGCATCGGTCTTGAGCAGTGTATTCAATTGATGAAAAACTCCAGAAATGGAACTATATGGTTTCATGGAGAGAGAGAAAAAAATACCAAGTTATTTTTTTATCATTACTAAATGGTTTTAAAAACGAAGTTGCATTCCCGTGTAGATGGAACGTCTGTTATAGTGTCTGTATCCTGTTATCGTAGAATAGTCTTCGCTGAACATTATGGCGCTTTCATTCTTGATGTCAAAGATGTTGTTGACAGTCAGAAAGAATATTAAATTGGATGATTTTAAGGTCAGCACTTTGTTGTAAGAGAAGTCAACGCTGCAATATCCTGAATATTGTTTCACATTATAATCGCCATATAAAGGTTTGTATGCCCCTGTTTCATTTATCTCGGCATTTATTATCGGGCTATAATAAAGCCCGGGCCGGGTTAAGCAAGACAGTGAGACAGTGCCTGCTTTCTTATGATAGTAAGAAATAAACGCTTTTATTAAATAGTCCATCCGGTTGTACGAGTTATACCATTTGCCCCCATTTCTGAATTTGGAATAGAGATAAGTGTATGCAAGTGAACCTGTCAAATTTTCGTATTTCTTACTCATACTGATTTCCGCTCCCCATATTTTTCTTAATAATCTTTCGGAAGTATCTGTTTCAGAAAAGTTTTCCTTCAGATTTTCTTTCTTATGATATGTAGCCAACCGGAGATTGAAATCATTTCTCGAAAATGAATACTCCAATGAATACTGCCTCGTTGATATGGAGGAAAACTCCTGTGTGTTGTAATATGGGGTTGCATATCCGTTATACTTCCCTAAAGAGGCCAATATAGAATTATAATTATTGAATGAATATTTTATGTTCGTTTGATAAGACCAATATCCGGATTGTTCCTTGACAGGTATATTTTTTCTGATTCCTACACCTAAAGTTAATTCGTTAAAGATCTGCACTCTGTTATACAGATAAAATTCGAGGTTGTTGTTTGATATACTGTTTTCAAAATAATAACTTGGGTTTTCAGGTTTTACCGCAAAATAATACTTTGGAAACCGGCTCCGGTAATTTTGCTTGGTATATTCATGTGAAAAACCGGATTGTAAATTCCATGACGGAGTGAAATAATATTTGAAATCGAAGTTACTGTATACATAGCAGTTCTTTTGCTTGGATAAAATATTGCCAAATTTAAAGTCCTCGTTTGAAAAGTCTGTGCCATTGTTTATTGAGATAAATCCTTTGCCCAATTTGTATTTGAAATTCAGAATATTGAAATTTCGTCTTTTACCTGCATCCACTGTCCCTGAAAAAGTATAAGAATAATCATTAGCCAGATACTTTTCATTAATAAAATAGGAATAAAGATTGATGCTTAACCTTTTGGTTAATTCTGTATGAAAATTCAAACCGGTATCTTCTGATGAAAATTTATTAATATCCTTATTATTTGCATTGACCCATAAATAAGGTTTAGAAAATTGATAATTTCCATATATCTGAAGAAAACTTTTTTTATTAATGGGCTGAGAGTGGAGGAAACCGATATTTGCAAGTGATAGAGAGAGAGCCGTTTCGCTTGCTGACAACTTCTTTATTGTGCCTATCTCTACCAGGCCCGCAGTTGCATTGCTGTAGACCAATGGGGGATTACTGGCATAGACGTTTTGCTCTTCTATCATTTCTGTATTGAACAGACTGAAATTTCCGATTCCATTTATCTGGGAATTGCGTACGGGTTTATATACCGGTACTTCATTTAACATCACTCTTGACATATCGCCGGCACTTCCTCTCAATTCGACATTGGCACTTTCTGATACATTGGTGGATGCAGGAAGGACAGTGACCATTTTCAATGCGTCACCGGCAGAAGAAGGGGTATTATAAATATCAAATTTAGAAACTTCTTTTATTGAGAATTCTCTTGATAAAGATGGATTAGCCATAATCACTACTTCTACAAGCATCTGTTGATCTTCTTCCATAACGATTGATATCTCTTTGCTTGTATCTAAGTGCACTGTTGGAATGATTTTGGTTTTCAGACCTAAAAAAGAGATGATCAACGTATCATTGTTGAAACTATGGCTTTGACACCGGAGAATAAAATATCCATTTATATCAGAAATGGTTCCCTTATCAGGTTCTTTTTTCAGATAGACATTGGCCGCCAATATAGGTTCACCTTTCTTATCTGTTATTTTTCCCTGTATATTCGCATCCTGCGCATATATATATGATGACCTGATTAAAAACAGGAGAAACAAACTGAATAAATGGAAGTCTATTCTCATGTTCGATCGGATATTTAGCTATTTATAAATCGTTTGATTTTATCTTACCTATGTAGGTGGAGGGTTTATTTATTGATTATTTTTTTGTACTCACCAATAAAGTAACTGTTCGGGTATTCTTTTTCCGCCATTTGTACATATTTCCTGGCTTCGTTCATTTTTTTGTTCTGGATGTAATATCGGATTAATAGTTCGAAAGCATATTCTCTTCCCCAAGTAGGCAGATATGGGTTTTTTATGCTTTTAGGCACTGTTGAAATAGCTTTTTTCAAATAATACTCCACTTTTTTCCCACCACCGAAACTCGCGGGTGTATAGAAATCATTGCTGCCCAGAACGTACCATCCTCTCAGATTCGTTGAATCAAGCTTCAAAGCTTTCTCTGCATTTCTTGTGATTTTAGATGAAAGGACTCCGGCGGCCATTCCTGAAGTGAATTGTATATAAAAACTTTGGGTCAGAGCCAGCAATGCATAATCTTCCGAGTTCTTGTTATTCATTTTTTCCAGAGTTATATATGCCTCTTTGATAGCTTTTTTGCTTTTGTCTTTATCTCCCAGCTTTGCATAAAAGACGCTTTTATAATAATTGACGTAAGATTTCCAATAAAGTACGATGTTATTTTGACTTTTCAGTTTATTTAGCTTTTGGGAAATACTGTCAAGAGGAGAAACGGAATTCCGGGCGAAACAGTTGTTCATGGCTGTCTCGATTTTGTCTTGGATGCCATTTAATATATTCTCTGGAGTTCCGACAGAAGAATTACGGTTCATACCGGTTGCATGCGTACTTGTAGTGATAGTTGCAATGGCAAAGAAAGTAACAAACAAAACGATAAACTTTTTCATATTTTTTCTTTTTAACGAGTTGATAAATTAAAGATATATGTCAATTCACAGGATGATAGAAGGTAAAAGGTGAGGTGATAATAGAGCAATCACCACAAATACCCAGCCTACGAACTGCAAATACCATATATTGCTATACATATATTTTTGAATAATAAATGAACGGTTAGCCTCTATTTCTTTGTAAGTTAATTTGTTACCTACTTTGAGTTGTAATTTTAACCATTTCATGTATTTGTAATAGCAAAATAATTTTGTGTAATCCGAGAAGAATGGATTCGTTTCGAAAATCAGTTGAGTGGCGAATGCCATATAAACCGGATAAGGGACTTTGAACATACTTCCGTAAATCATTAGCATAACGAATAAGAACCATGTCATAGCATTGCCGCTTATCAGGAATAAAAAATTCTTTTTATTAGACACTTGTGCGTTGATGACAGAAACATAAATATGAGGCAGAGGTTTCCAAGTGCCCCCTATTTTGTCTATTTTCATATTTACGGCCTTTGCTGTCAATACATGAGCCAGTTCGTGGAGCATCATCAGGATAATGAAAGTAATTATAAATGTGATCATTGTTTACTCCTTTTTACTTGAAATCTTTTGAAACAAAAATAGAAAGCTATCATGAAAGCCGCGGCCCACAAAGCCAAATACAATGTATAGGTATAATCACCTCTGAGAACTTTCAACACGGGCGTAATCGGGGAGAATTCCACAATGCCTTCGAATACGGGATTTATTTCTGTCATCGGATAAAATGTGTCACTTAAAAATATCAGTCCAAAATAGATGATGTTGATTAATCCTTTTTCGCTTTCAGCTTTCATGTTGGTGAAAGAGAGCAGTAAGCCCAAGAAAGAAAACTCTATTAATCCCAATATTGATCCTGACAGTATGGAAAGGTATTGCGGCACGTTTAATGTCACGCCAAATATGGCTCTACCTAATATAAACAGTATTACAAAAGAAAACAGGATGTAAATCATCCGGCTGAATACCAAACTGATAATATGAGTAATGATGTTGTAAGGCATTACTTTTATGAACTTCATGACTCCTGATGTGTAATACTGTTTGATAACCCCGCCAATAGCGAATAATCCGTCACTGGCTATGGTCATAGCGCAAATTCCCGTCAGCAAGAATACACAATATTCTTTGTTGTTGATTCCCCATATACTGGAAAATATAAGGAAAATAAATGCCGGAAATATCACCGTAAAAAATACGGCTTGCTTGATTCTCATGGAAGAAAGCAATTGATAATAGATTGAAGCTATGAGTACTTTCATCTTTCTGATTTTGTTAAGTAATGATTAAAAAATAACTTGGTACATTTTCGGAGCCGAGGCATCGGTCTTGAGCAGTGTATTCAATTGATGAAAAACTCCAGAAATGGAACTATATGGTTTCATGGAGAGAGAGAAAAAAATACCAAGTTATTTTTTTATCATTACTAAAATTTGATATATATCCTCTAACTCAACAGGCATAAGTGAAAAATTGTAGGTTCGGGTCTGAACCTTTTGTAATGTTTTGGTATCTTCTCTCTTCAAGTATATTTTGAGGAATTTATCATCTGGGATGACCAATACATTTTCATCATTTTCAAAAGGATCAGTGCCGGACAGTTCTTTAGAGATGACAATCTTTTGCTGATATGCCGACTCATTTATCAATTCCTGCGGGCTCAATGCTTTCGAGATAATTTTCCCTTCGTAGATAAAATAGATTTTGGTTGCATATTTTCCGGCTTCTTCCCAAAGATGTGTCGTGAACAGGACACCCCGGTTTTTGCTTTTGAAAATATTCCTCCAGATAACCTCCCTTATCATCGGATCGAGATCGGCGGTCGGTTCATCCAGAATCAACAATGACGGGTTATGTAATACGGACAAAAAAATGGCAACCCTTTTTCTTTCCCCTTTTGAAAGTTGATAAAAGAACCTATTCTTTATCTTATCTAATTCAAGGAAATCGTAGATGTCTCGTGGCAATTCCGATATGTTATAGATTCTTCGAGTGAATCCGATTATTTCTTTGACTTTTAACATGGGGAAAATAACCGGATTATCCCAAAGCACACCAATATTCTGTTTGTTCTGGTCGAAGTTGCCTTTTCCGAAAAATGCGAAATTGCCGGATGAACATTTCATCATATTACACAACAACTCAATGAATGTTGTCTTTCCGGAACCGTTCTGTCCTAATAGAGCTACAATTTCTCCAGGATTAACTTCCAGCGATACATTGCGCAGGATGGAAGTACCCTGAATCGAAAAAGAAATATTATTTGCTTGTAACATTGTCATCTTGAACCTCCTTGTTTTTTCCAATTACAATCACATTTTGCACAGTTTCAAAGGTTCCGTCAGCAGAGAGGATCTGGTTGATGTTGTCATCAACGTAGCTTCCCAGAACGCAAGAGCCAAGTTCGAGAAATTCGGCGAGTAACGAGATGTTCTGAGTTAAAAATCCAACTTCCTGAAGTATAAATCGGTAGCCTCTGTCGCCATATTTGATAAGTACTCTCTCAAAGAAGGACGTGATGAAGAACACGCAACTACAATGTTGCAAATCCACGAAAGGTTCTGCTACGAGATTTTCTCTTAAATATTCCATATAATCTTCTTCTTTGATGAATTCGAGAACTGACTTATTGGGGCTATAATGGTAAATTCCTTTAGGCAATACACTTGTATTCAAATATACGTATAATTCAAGTGGATATAAGGCACCTGCAGATGGAACCGTTCTGAATCGTAACGTAGCTTCTGATTCTTTATTAAAGTCTTCTCCGCTAATTCCATAGCTATAATGGCAGAGTAGCGCCAGCTCGTTGAGCGAAATGGAGTAAGGAGAATAGGCTCTTCCGGAACGGCGCTTAGCAAGGATATTGAATAGATTGGTTTTTTCACTACCAGGCATCTCTTTGAGATAAGGTTTCAAATCATACTCTTTGCTGGTGGGAAACACTTTATACGGTTGGCACGAGCGTTGGTGGACGTATTTATTGGAGAAACTTTGGATACTTTCAACTTGTTTGCGAATCAGAAACTTATCAAATTTCACATTCTCGTTAAAAATCAAAGCCAACGATTCACCAAAATTTTTAGCTCCATATAGTCCTGAATCTAAGCTTGCTATTAATGCTTTTGATTTTATTGTTTTCATATTATTAAGGGAATGGATGTGGATATACATTTAATTCTTCAAAAGGATAGCATTTGTAGCCTAGTTCCTGCGGTATCGTATATAGTCTTTTTCCGCCCAGGAAATAAAAGGAATACGCACCACCCATTTGTATTAATTGAGGAACGATAACCCTCAGACAATAGAAGCCTGCCTGATTTACATCAGGAGTCGTGATGTCTTTTACTAATACATTGTAACCTTTGGACTTCAGTACGCTGGTAATGTGCCGGATGTTCTCTTTGGTTGAGCGTGCAGACTCTTCAAGAAAATCAATCTTTCTGGTCGGCTTTGTTTCCGTCCAGATTTTGAAGACCTCGCACAGTTCTGGTTTTTTTATATATAGTATAGAATGGTCTTCGAAATCCAGTAATGTATGAAAGTTTTCAGAAGGCTGCCAATTCTTTTTCTCTCCTAACAAATATCTGAAATAGCTGACGCTTTGCCCCATTTCGAGAATAACTTTCTTCAATGCTTCGCCATAGGTGTCTCTTGTCGCAGTGCCTACGGCTACAAATTTACCATATTCGGCTTCACCGAAACAGATACCATAAACTGTCGGAATACCTAAATCGTAAGTTATATCCATAAAATGCCACTCGTAGCTTGCTGGAAAACGCTCATGGATAAAATGGCTGATATCCTCGTCTATAATAATTTTTGGAGCGCTTATTTTCTGCCACCAAGTGAGAGAAAACGAATCTCTTTCAATGACTTCATGTAATGCAACCAGCAAAGCCTTGTCCCAATTCGTATGTGCTGCCAAGCCTGTTGATGTACTTACATTTATCCATTGCTTTTCACATGACCAGGGAAGATAGATGCATGCTCCGGGAACCCAGGTTTCTTTCCCATTAGTAATATCCATGCATTTATCCCAATGTAATTCGATATTCTCGTCGAACCGATGGAGAGGATAATTTTCCTGGGCATATTGCTTCTCATGGAACAAGGCATATTCCGAGGGCGGTATAGCGTGTACTTTTAGATTTTTATAAGAACTTAGGATCATATTCTCTTTATTGTAGAATACGGGGCAATACCTTTCTACCGTTTCACCTAAAGTTCCCATAAATGACTTTTGCAGATCAAAGTTACATCCGCTACTTCTTCCTTCATACTTTTCTGCTCCGAAAGCCAGAGTGTTGCTGGGCCAAATACCAAAGCTTACAAGTTTAGGATCGTAATTGAGCCTGGGTAATTTGGATACATGATTTACGATTCCAAACTGATTGGAAATCAGCATTGTACCTTTAATCAGAGAGTTGTTGACTGCATCCATTGTTTTTTTATGTTAAAGAGTTACTGATTCGAGCCACGGAGCCGGATTATAATCCAATGCTGGTTTACATACATGACAAATCGGAGCTTTTATAAAAGTATGCTTTTCTACTTCATAATTGGACGGATTTATCAATATACAACACTTCCAAGTTTCCGGGGGATACCAGGCATAAAGAAACTTCAGCATATCTGCAATTACAATAGCGGAAGCCATATCCTTTACTACCGGTTGGATATTCAAGTCTGGTTTTGCTGATGCTTTCTCTGTTTCAAGGTATTTAACGTAAGAGTCATTGAAGTTGATGAATTCGTCATTGCTCCTTATTCTATTTTTGTAACAATCATAACATCCTGTGTATTTGCCGTGGAAAATCGGCCCAATACTGAATTTTCCAGAGAAAGTCAGTCCTTCAATCAATAACCATGGTTTGCTGTGTTTCAATGCCTTCTCGTTGATAATGTGCATTTTGTACGGATTCCAAGTCAAAGAATCAACAATGATAAAATCGCTGTTACAGAGGATTGACTCAATTGTTTCATCCGACAATTCATCTATTGAGTAGATAACAAAATGTTCTATGTTATATTCGGATGATTTCTCTTTCACTTGGTTGCCAAAATCTGTATTGCCAATATAAGCAATCTTCATTTCTGAAACCGGTTTGTGATTGACTTCATTATATATATCAGAAATAACAGTGGCACCTTCTGCTTCGAAATTCAGTTCATCTAGAATTCCACATTCTTGTAACTCTTTTACTACATCCAAAAGTTTGTTATAGTCAGCCTTATTTAATAGTTTTTGGATTGTTGAAAAAGATATTTTATCCCGTGTATCGTACAATCTGATCAAGTCTTTAAAAATCAGTTCTTTTTCGGAATCTGTAAATTCTATGGTTGTTGTATCTGTTTTGGTTCTTACTTGATACAGTTTATTGTCATTATCGAAGAATATATCAAATTGTTTCATTGTTTTTTAATTTAGTAATGATAAAAAAATAACTTGGTATTTTTTTCTCTCTCTCCATGAAACCATATAGTTCCATTTCTGGAGTTTTTCATCAATTGAATACACTGCTCAAGACCGATGCCTCGGCTCCGAAAATGTACCAAGTTATTTTTTAATCATTACTTAATGGGTAAAATCGAAACCAGCTATCTTCCGCTTCTTCCTTTCGTGATGAATCGAAAGATAGTCTGGCTTCAAAAACAGACTTGTTGATTTTTGATAGTTGTTTGAATAACTGCTAAAATCTCATTCTGCGTAACAGATAAATGTGAATAATCGTACCATAAACTAATAATCGTAGTATATGTGTGTGATTTCACAACAACCTCGTTTTTAATGATTTAGAGAATAGCTGACTCAAAACGAGCTACACTCATTTGGCTACTATTAGGCTACAGCAGCCTGTTCCATGGATGCACTGGAGGAGAAAAGTGACCAGCAGCAGCAACATGAATTGCAATTACAGCAACAACCTGAAGCAACAACTTTAGCTGCATAATTTGTGTGGCTTAGTAGTTTTTTCGTTTTCATAATTGTATTATTTTAAAGAAACCTACTCGTAAGCTTTTCGGTATCCGCTCCTGTTTACACAGCCAGGACTGTTTCATATATTTCATTTACAAAATACACATATATAATGTGTGGCAAATATATGGAAATTCTTCGAGATATGCAAGGATTTCTCAAAAAAATAAGCGCCACAGCTTGTTTTTAGTAATGATTAAAAAATAACTTGGTACATTTTCGGAGCCGAGGCATCGGTCTTGAGCAGTGTATTCAATTGATGAAAAACTCCAGAAATGGAACTATATGGTTTCATGGAGAGAGAGAAAAAAATACCAAGTTATTTTTTTATCATTACTAAACAAGGGGTCAACGAGGCATGTATCATTTGCTTACATAAAGAGGTATTTATTGAAAAGTCAAAATGCAAGACAGAGGACTCTATACGGGCATAGTTTTTTTGTAACGCGAAATACGATTTAAGAATATTGCTCAAATAGCTTAACTGCCTTTCATCAAGTATATTATCAATTCTTCCTCCGTTATCTCTAAATCTTTTTTGTTGTAGAGTTGAAAAAATAGATGGTGATATATATAGAAAAGTATATTGACAGAAATCAATCAGAACTATTTTTCCATATCCAAGCCTATCAGTAGCTTGGGCACTTTTTATATAAGGAGAATAATCACTGGTGGCTTGACTCCGGATACTCTGTGTGTTGTCGTCTGCCTCTTTTAACCCTTTTAAAATATCGAAAATCGTCATTCTATGGAGTTTTTTACGTGTTCACGTTTTTTGACTATATAATGTTACATGAAAGATTATATATTATCATACAAAAGTATGATTTTGCAAGGAAACCTGCAAGAAAACATCGAAATTATTTGAACTCAACTATATATTTTTCTAATTTTGACGACAAAAGAATGCAATGCCTGAAGCAGTAAGAAGGCGATTAAATGTTACATTAAATGAAAAACCAAAAACTTTTTTCAGTTGAGGAATTATCCTTAATGGAGTCGCTTGAAGTCAAGGGTGGAGCTTCTGAAATGGCAGCCTCTCAGACAGGATGTTCTAACAATGTTGCCGGATGCGGATGTGATGTTATTATTGTGACAGATCAATCTCAACCGGGGGTACAACATGCTTAATGAACAGTTCTACATCATTTCAACGTGTACCTGAAGGTATTTCGTGGTAGATGATAATGAAACTTCAACACTTTAAGAGCCATATCGTTCATTACCATACTTGATATGGCTCTTTTATTTTTTTACGGGATGTTAATTAAGTATTGTAATACCTCAATTCCGCAGCATTATTCCTTGTGAGGTACTTTTATATATTGAAGTGACATTTTTGGGGTTTATCCATTGATATGGGGATTTTCTGGGGTTCTTGGTTCTTGCATAGACATGAAATCCCCCACCCAAACCAATGGGGAATATGATAACCACAAAGAAATACTGTTTATTCAAGGAAGACTTCAGAGTAGTAGGTTTTATTTGTATATAGGTTCAGAACGTTCTGCCTTCCAGTGCGCACCCATTTTGCTGGCACGCTGACAAAATGTAGGATAAAGGCTTTCAGCCTGCTTGTCTTTTTCAATGGCTTGACCTTTTCGCTGATATGACGGACGAGATAGATATATAAGTTCTTCAGCATGGCGGTAACCATCATGAAAACCATATTCTCAGCCATAAAGGAAAAGGGCAGATGCGACCAGCCAAAGTCATTGTTCTGTATATCGAAGTTCTTTTCGCTTGCTCCACGCTCATTATAAAATGTAATGATGTCTTTCTCGGTAGACATCCAGTTATTGGTGAGGATACAGCGGTATGTGTATATTACTCCGAACATATCCGTCTGTTGCTTGCCATCCTTGTCTTTCAAAGGACTACGCTGTACGACAAGCCTGTATGACTTACCTTCGATGAGGTTGTCTATGCTGATGGAGGTGACATCGCATTTCTCGTAGCCAAGCTCAACGCCTTTCCATTCTTTCAACTGTCGGAAGTTCTCATAGCGACTGCCACAGTTGGCTGCACGTATATAGAACGTGTTGCAGCGCGACTCTACGGTTTGGATGATTTCCTTTGAGAACGACCCACAATCAGCACGGAAACGCTCTATTACCACACCAAGTTCTGAGGTTACACGGTCCATAATGCGACAGAGCGTGTCTTCTTGATGGAATCTCACATTGGTGTTTCCGTCACGATTCTCACCTCCGACTATGATTCCCCCGATGGAAGCCCAACCAGGGAAATAGCCAAAATCCAGCTTGTAGGAATACTTTGCATCGAACTTGTGGGCTGGAATAAACTGATGGTCAAAGTCTAAGTCAACATGACTACCCACCTTTATAAGCCTCATCCTCCGTATCATTCGTAAAAGTAAGGTATTCAACTTCTGTGCCGTATTGAAACTATACGACTTGTCGGAGGTTTCGCTCTTATAGATAATGTTCTCTTCAGCAAGCTCCTTTAGTCCGCGCCCTACAGTGTCGGCACCGGGTAATAGCGTATCAGGTCTCTGCTTGAACTGTCCTATAAGCACATTGATGTCCTCAAGGCATTCTCCACCACAAAGGTAACTGAAGAAGAGAGAGCCGAAAATACTTCCATGGCTGAATGCTTTGCCGCTACTTCCACGTTTACCCAATACAGATTCGGTAAGTTTTTCAAAGCCTAACTTTGAGAAAACGTCCATAATGTGATAAATTCCTCCGAAAGAAGTGATATTCTCGTTTTTAATAGCTATCTTTGTCATGTCAGTTTTTTGCTTACTTGTTATGTTCGCAGCACCAAGATAGGTGAAATTTCTGACATATCCAAGTGTTTTGAGAACTTTGTTTCTCAGACACTTGGAGTTCTCACAAGAATTTATGCTGCGGAATTAAGGTAATATATGAAAGCAAGTAATTATAACTATATAATATACCAAAATAACCAATCTTATTGGTACAATGGGCTTGAACACACTTATTTTAAGCTTCCCAAGGATTTAGGGTTAAAAATAGAGAGGCTACTCACAGACAAAGAAAGAATTGAGTTCATCCCTAAAGTTCTAAAAGACAAGCTATCAGCAAGTGGTTTCATTGTGCCGGATAATACTGATGAGCTTTCAATAATTAGGAAAAGATATTGTGATTCAGTAAACAAGAAGAACTATCTGTTAATCATTCTACCAACCTTGGATTGCAACTTTAAATGTTGGTATTGCATACAAAATCATATACCTTCAAGAATGTCGAAGAGTACAATGGAGAATGTGATGACACACATCAAATATATGATTGATGTACAGAATATAGAATCACTTCAAATCGAATGGTTTGGTGGTGAACCGTTAATGTACTTAAAACAAATTATAAAGCCAATATGTGAATTCGCACAAAAAGAATGTGAGAAAAAAGGTGTAAAATATTCAACAACAGCTACATCAAATGGTTACTTCATTTTCCCCAAAAACATTCCATTAATTCAAAAACTTGGCATGACGCGGTTTCATATTACATTAGATGGACCCAAACAGAACCATGATAAAGTAAAATATCAGAAAGGTTGTGATTCTGCATTCGATCATGTTCTAAACAACATCAACCAATTGCTCAGCAATACAAAGGCTGTTAATATTCTATTGAGAATTAACTATACTGACGAGAATCTAAATTATGAAATAGTAGATCAAATCAACCATCACATTACAATGGCTAATCGGGGAAGAATAACGATTACCCCCAAAAAAGTATGGCAAGAAAAGGTAAGGAAAGATAGATATAAAGACATCGGAGAACTTCTTAATTTATTTGAACAATCTGGTTATAACACAATACGTCTGGACGTTATCACAAACTTCGTTCCATGTTACGCTAGTCGTAAGTATTATAATGCCATTAATTTTAATGGTGATGTTATAAAATGTACGGCATGCAATGATTTGTATGAGAACAAAACTCATGGCATTATTCAAAACGATGGTTCTATTTCTTGGAACATGGATTTTATCAGAAAATATGAGGTGAAATCCTTTGAGAATAAACGGTGCTTACAATGCAAACAACTTCCAATTTGTATGGGGGTGTGTCCAAGGGATAATGAATATGTAAATGCGTGTAAATTCGATGGAATGGATATCAATTTGGAAGATTCGATGGTAAATTACATTGATTCAATGTGTAAATAATTTATATTATGGTGGCAAGAATTTTCACAACGTTATGGTTTGCCTTTGTAGTCTCGTTGATAAGCAGCAACGCACAGAACAGGATATACGGTACGGTGACCGATCCGTCTGGCTGTCCATTAGCCGGCGTTGACTGCGTATTGGCCAGCTTATCTGACACGGCAGCCATTGCTCACACGTTGACGGATTCAAAAGGAACCTTCAGTTTGAATGTAGACGAAGACGGACAGTTCCTGTTGAAATTCTCTTGTTTAGGGTATCGGCCACAACAGCTAACGTGCAAGCGTGGCGATGTCGGAGTGGTCAAGCTGACAGAAAGCATACAGAACCTTTCAGAGGTCACTGTGTCGGCTCAAGGGCTAAGAAGCTTCGGCAACGCAGACATCATCCTGTTAGACAGGCGTGCCAGACAGATGGGAAACAACGCTTTGGAGGCCATCAGTAGCCTGCCGCAATTCAGACTTTCAACAAACAGCGGTGAACTGCTGACGGCAGATGGTAAAATTGTCTTGGTGCTGATTGATGGAATCAGGAGGTCGGTACGTGAACTGATGCTGCTCAAAGCCGACGAAATAAAGACCCTGCACTACTATTCCAATCCGCCTGCAAGGTTTGCGCATGAGAAGATAGGTGCTGTATTAGATGTAGCGACTAAGCGCACCAACAAAAGGCACTATTCACTATATCTCGACACCAAAAACAGTATCACCACAGGATATGGTACCAACTTGATTTCCACCAGTTATAGCGATTCGCTCAACAAGGTGTCTGCGGCATATTTTCTGGACTACAGACATCTTGACCGGAACACCATGGAAAACCGTTATGTCTATCCGGATGTGACGAACGATTACAAGGGTCTGTCGGGTAAATACACTGGTACCTACCACATAGGACAATTATTCTATCAGCGTTTCCAAAACAGCAACCTTTTCAATATCACTTTAGAATATCGTAAGTTTCCGGCTACCCAGCAATACAGTCAACAGCTCTTGCGGACGGGTACATTGGAAGATGCCAACCACAGAAGGCTTCAAAGTGACTTTTCATCCATATCGGCCAACATCTACTTCGGACACACCTTCCGTAAAGGCAACAGTCTGTCGGTCAATGTGGTGAACACTTATTTCAAATCCAATTCGAACAATAATCTAACAAACACCTCGGGAACGGGAACGTTTACCAACGTCGTCGACAACAAGTCTTACTCGCTAATAGCAGAAGCACTTTATACTGACAAACTGTGGCAGGGAAATATACAGATAGGAGCCTACTATCAATACAAAAACCTGCGTCAGACAGACGGGGCATCCAATTTGTCGACAGTGAATACGCAAAAGGAATACCTATACGCCGACTACACCAATCAATGGGGGGCATTGTCCTACAACCTGGGAATCGGTGTGGAGAACAACCGATATAGAACTGCGACGAAGGCAATAGCCAACTACATCCTTATGCGGCCTTCTGTTTCTCTTAATTACCAGCTGCACAAACACAGTTCGCTACGCCTGACGTCGTCCATAGCATCTGCGGTTCCTAACGTCGGTCAGCTCACAGATAGTCGTACCGTCGTGGATGAACGATTCTATCTACAAGGCAACAGCAGTCTGAAGCCCTACCATTTCTACCGCACCGAACTTAGCTTCCAGTATGCGTCGGCCAATAATATCTGGTTTGTCAAACCTTCCGTCAGCCATGCCTACTATCCCAGCAAGAATATGACAGTTGTTTCCGCTGACGGTTCGGACTTCGTGAACCAGATTGTGGGCATCCGCCATGTCAACGAGTATGGCGCATCGCTTGTTCTGAGTTGCAGACCTTTCTCCTGGCTAACTTTGCAGCCTTACTATAACTATCTGTCTTCCAAATACAATACGCCTAATCAGCGTGTCAACCACAATCTGAACAATGTCGGAATCTCTTGTCAGGTGGTGGCAGGCAAGTGGCAGTTCATTACCAACCACAATCTACCGATGACCACTGTTGAAGGTGATGTCTTTGAGAAGATTGGGTATAATGCGAACGCATCCCTTACCTATAAATTAGGTGCAATCACCGTGGGTGCCATGTTCATTTACAATCCCGATCCTTCCAGGATTTATGCGGACACTCCTTCATTCCATTTCGTAGAAAAGACCCGATGGGGTAATTTCAAAAATCTTGTGGCACTGACTTTCGTCTATTCTTTGTCAAAAGGCAATTCACGAAGGCATCTGGGTAAAAACATTAATAATAGAGACAACGACTCCGGTCTTACCAAATACAACACAGCAAAATAAATGTCCTTTTATTTTTATAGGCAACATGACGCCATGCAGTGTGGGATTGCCTGCATGGCTATGGTCTGTAAGTATTATGGTAGAAAGTGTTCATTTGAAACTCTATCAAATACCTGTACTATAACCAATGAGGGTGTTTCAATGCAGGCTTTAAAACAATTGGCAGAAGCCTTAGGTTTTGATGTGCTATGTGGAAAAGCAAGCTTGTATCAAATAAAAGACATAAATTATCCTTGCTTACTCCATTGGAACCAAAATCATTTTGTTGTACTATACAAAGTTAAAAAGAACGGATTCTACATTGCAGACCCTGCAAAAGGGCATGTAAAATACGACCTCGAAGTATTTAAGAAGCATTGGGTCAGCACTCAATCGGACGGTGAGGAGAAAGGAATAGTCATGTTCTTGGAACCCACACCAGCATTTTATGAAAAGCAGATGGAGGAACAGCCAACAGAGGAACGCTCGTTCAGATTCCTCTTTGGCTACATCAAGCAATATCGCAAGTACTTCGGGCAGATTGTCTTAGGTTTGCTCGTGGGCAGTTTGTTACAGCTTATTCTGCCTTTCCTCACCCAGTCTATCGTGGATGTGGGCATCAAAAACCAGAATATCGGTTTTATATGGCTGATACTCTTAGGACAACTGATGCTTACCGTGAGCCGTACTGCCATCGACTTTATTCGCCGTTGGCTGTTGCTGCACATCTCGCTGCGCATCAACATCTCATTGGTAAGCGACTTCTTCATCAAGCTCTTAAAGCTGCCGATGTCATTCTTCGATACCAAACTGATGGGCGACCTCATGCAGCGTATGGGCGACCACAGTAGGGTGAACACGTTTCTGACGCAACAGACGCTCAGTATCGTGTTCTCACTCTTCACCTTTGTGGTGTTCAGCATCGTACTGCTATCCTATAATTGGCTCGTCTTTGCCATCTTCATGCTCGGCAGTCTGCTTTATGGCGGTTGGCTTGCACTCTTCCTCAGGCGCAGAAAGGTACTTGACTACGAACTCTTTGAGCAGCAAGCCATCAACAACAACAAGACCTACGAGTTTATCACCTCCATGCAGGAGATAAAGCTCCAAGACTGCGAGCAGCGCAGACGCTGGGAATGGGAGGACGTGCAGGCAGACCTCTTTGGAGTGCAGATGAAATCGTTGAAACTCCAACAGACACAAGAGGCAGGCAGCATCTTCATCAATGAACTGAAAAACATCGTCATCACGGTGGTCGCAGCAACAGCCGTCATTCATGGACAACTCACGCTGGGTATGATGCTTGCCGTGCAGTATATCATTGGGCAACTCAACTCACCTGTCGAGCAGTTGATGAGTTTCTTCTATTCGGTGCAGGATGTAAAGATAAGCCTTGAACGTATCAATGAAATCCACCGTATGGATGATGAGAACGGAAAGCAAGGATTGGAAACAGCAGTGAAAGAAGAAAACGAAGGCATAGACCTTGAAAACGTAAACTTCAAATACGACCCTCACGCACTGAAAACTATTATAGATGATGTTAGTCTCACTATCCCCAAAGGTAAGGTAACAGCCATTGTGGGCGCATCGGGCAGCGGTAAAACAACGCTCATCAAACTCATGTTAGGCTATTACCCCGTATTGGGAGGTCAAATAACTATTGGCGGAACAGATGTAAACGCACTTAATAAGAAATGGTGGCGCAGGCAATGTGGCGTGGTGATGCAAGACGGTGTGATATTCTCCGAGAGTATAGCAAGGAACATTGCCGTAGATGACGGCGAGATTGACAAGGAGCGATTGCAGAAAGCTGCTGAAATAGCTTGTATTCATGACTATGCAATGGGACTGCCCTTAAAATACAACACTAAGATCGGTCGCGATGGCGTTGGTTTGAGTCAAGGACAGAAACAGCGTATCCTGATAGCAAGGGCAGTGTATAAGAATCCCGACTATATCTTTCTTGACGAAGCCACCAACTCGCTCGATGCCAACAATGAGCGTATGATAGTAGAACATCTTGATGAGTTCTACAAAGGCAAGACGGTGGTTATCGTGGCACACCGCCTAAGTACGGTGAAGAATGCTGATCAGATAGTGGTATTGGATAAAGGCAAGGTGGTAGAAATTGGCAACCACGAAGCACTCACAGCAAAGCGGGGTGCATACTATAACCTCGTAAAAAATCAGTTAGAATTAGGCAACTAACAGCAGAAAGGAATATTATGGCAGACAACGAGATAGAACTCCGCAGCGAGAAAGTAAGGCATATCATTGGCGAGATACCGTCAAGGATTGTCCGTTATGGTATCACGATAATCACCATTGTGATATTGGGACTATTGGTGGGCGCATATTTTATACCTTATCCCGAAACCATCAGTGCAAAGGTGCAGATGACAAATGCCCATCAAGGCACAATAACCGTTCCCTATAAATACGTGAATACGATAGCAAGAGGAATGACAGCGAACATCGAAGTTGAGGGTTACGATGCAGAAACATACGGAGTTGCAAATGGTGTAATAACAGCCACATCGCATACACCCCGACAAACGGCAGAAGGCAGCGTATTCACGGCACAGGTAAGGATAACGGATTGCAGGTATAAAATTATCAGCGGAATGGTGGGCACGGCATCTATACTTATAAGCAATGAAAGCGTGCTCCAGAGGATAGTCAAGCAAATAACAAATAGCATATAATTCCCTTTTTAACCGTAATGAAGCAGTGAAAGAAGAAAGGCAAATGTAGTTACTGCGTAGTACAATTATTTTGAGCAGCCAACTACACGTTAATCCTTTCTCTTTCACCGCTTTAACTCTTATTGTAGTAATGTAGTAAGATATAATCGGTGAAAGAAAAAGGAAATATATTCATTAGTTCTTGGTATTGCCTAACAGGAAGATTGGCGTTACAATGGCAGACTCTGTCTGCAATCTTCTACTGATGTACTTTCTGAATAAATGCGCTTCCATGCTGTCCAATAGAAAGGACAGGGCAATGATTGTTGAGAGCGGATAAAGTGATGAATAACCAACACACTCTCTACCATTGATAACTTCTTCTTGGCCTGCACCCCTTTCATCGGGATGCAAGTTGGAAGATTTTATTATCGCTTGAAGCCTATGATTGAGTTTTCTCCACGTCACACCGAAGAACCTCGCAAGTTCTCCCTCCGTCATGGCAATCTCGCCTTTACCCTTGTGGACAACCTGCATATTACTCCCCCAATCAAAGTAACTGCGATGATTGTACGTGCTATTTTTGCTCTTTGAATTATTGCTTGCTTTCATGCCGTTTCCTCCATTTTACAGGTTGCAAAATCCGAAGGTTCACAAGCCTCTCTCTCCGCAATTTCTTTCTCTTTTGCAGATTGCTTGGCAATGAGCCTGTCCATATCCTCCGAAATCTTCCTGTCCGTCACCTGCGCGTAAATCTGCGTGCTTGATATGGAGGCGTGCCCCATCATCTTGGCAATGCTCTCAATGGGTATTCCTGCACTTAAACTCATTGTACCGAAAGTGTGCCTTGCCATATGATAGGACAACCGTTCTCTGATACCGCAAGCCTTGCCCACAATGCACAGGTTCTTGCCCATTACGCTACGGCTGCAACTACGGGGGAAGACAAGGCTGTCGCCTTTTTCTTTCACCGTCTGCAGTTCTTCGTTTCCCTCCTGTTCTTCCCAACAATGGCGGATAATGGCCTCCGCTATTGGATGCAGCGGCACAACGAACTCCACCTTTGTCTTTTGACGTTCCTTTCGGATATACTTCCTCCCGCCCGCTGCCGTTTGGATATGCCCATATTGCAGAGTTTCCATATCAGCGATTGCCAGTCCCGTAAGACAGGAAAAGACGAACATCAGCCTTGCCAATTCCGCCTCGCTGTCATTCATTTTCATTGTCGCAAGTTTAGCAACTTCACTCTTTTGCAGGAAGCGTATCTTCTTTTCTTCTTTCTCATACTTGGCATGCTCAAAAGGATTGCAGCGAATAATCCTCTTGCTGACCGCACGGAACATCAGCCTGCTCAGCCAGCAGAGATAGTTGTTGATGGTCGTTCCCTTTAATCCGCGCTTTTTGAGAAAGAAGCGATATTCCTCAAACAAGTCCTCCGTAATGGTGGAAATGGATATGTCCTGCAATCCTTTATCTTCCACAAACTCACGGAGGTTCTTGTCAGAATGGGACAGATTCAGATAAGTTCCCTCCGCCCTTGACTTTCCAACGCTTTCCTTGAGTGCTTGCAGCTCCGCCCTGCTCATGGCAAGGAGGGTTGACGGATTCTCTGTTATGCCTTGCAGGTGGTTCTTGATAAGTTCAGCACTTACCACTCCGTCCCTTGTCAGTATATCCTGATAGGTCTTTTCCACAATTTCCCTGAACTCATGGAGTCTTTGATTGGTTTTCCTGTCTGTCGTCAAGCCCTGCTTGGTGTTCCACTCGGAGGGATTGCATTCTTCGCCCGTGGTAATGGTTGTGCTTTTTCCGTCTATGGTGATACGGCATAGAATGGCGGTATTGCCATCTGCCTTAATTTTCTGTCTGTTGATATAGAACATTATCTTGAATGTACTTCTCATTGTCTTGATGCTTTAATGTTTTGATTGATTGGATGAAAAAAAATAAGATGATGAGACTTTATCGTTAGATAGTCAGCTGCATATCACCTGTAAAAGAGAGGAAAAGGTCGAACTCCTCAAAAAGTTTCAGTGGAGTTACTTTGGCATAGCGTTCCGTCATGCTTATGTTGGAATGTCCCAGCATCTTGCTTACCGTTTCAATAGGCACACCCTGTTCAAGCGTGATGAGTGTTGCAAAGGTGTGCCTTGCGGTATGAGTGGTAAATGGAAACGATATGCCTGCACGAAGCCGCAGGGCTTTCAGACAGGTCTGATAGCTCTTGTACTTGATATAGGGAAGCAGTGTTTCCCTTTCATCGCAGTGAAACCTCTCTATCAGCCTAATGGCTTCGGGCAATAACTTGATACGGCAGGGTACGCCTGTCTTGTGGCGGTTGAATTTCAGCCACATTTTGCCTTCATCATCACGGACAAGGTGGGACTTGCTCAGTTCCATCAGGTCGCAATAGGCTGCACCAACATAGCAGGCAAAGAGGAATATGTCCCTTGCCGTTTCCATTTCTTCCTCCAAATCCTCAAAGCAGAGAGCCTTCAGCTTTTCCAACGCTTCCTTGTCGAGTGCCTTGGGGAGTTTCTTGTTGCCCTTTGATATCTTAACCTTGTCAAAAAGGAGCGTGTCTGCCAATCCCTCACGGTATGCCAATCTGCATACCGTCTTCAAATGCGTGGCTACATTATAGAACGTGCTTTCCTGAAAACCACACTCACCTAAGAAATACTGCTGGAACTCATGGATAAAATCCTCTGTAAGTTGCGAGAATGCCAAGTCCGAAACCTTGTACTTCCGTTGAATAAACTTCTGTAAATGTATCCGGGTGGAGTGGTAGCCGTGTATGGCTCCTTCCTTGATGTCTATACCTACATGGTTTTCTTTTTCCTTGATGAGTATGTCCAGCCTTTCGATGAGCATGCACCGTGTCTGCACGCTGCCCTGAAACTGCTCCTTCACATCGGTTGCGTCAAACGGGCATCCTTTGGAGAGCAGGGACTGATAAGCAGACTGAACGGACAGCAACAGGTTTTCCAACCTGCTGTTCACTTCCACCGCCTCACGGCTCTTTCCGTCCATTCGGCTCTCACGGGGATTCCACAAATCGGGATTGCAGGAGAGTTTGCAACTGAACTGGGCAATGGAACGGTCGATGGTTATCCGCCCCATAATCGGGGCTTTGCCCGACTTGTCAAGACCGCTCTTTTTGAGGTAGAGCAACACCTTCATTTTTCCTTGTTTCATACGCTTTAATTTCTGTGGGCAAAGTTACCCGAATTAAAGCGTTCCTCACTTACGCAGAAAACTGCCGACCGAAGCAACAGCCACACGAGCGAAAATAATTCAGTTACCGAATATTACTCCATCGTTACCTATGCTAGAATCGGGTAACGTTCTGGTAACTGAACTTCTGCCTAAATCTGCATATTGCTGCCCTTTTTGAAAGAGGCAGTTTTATGCAAATTGTTCCGTTTCCTGCTTATTATCAGTCTGTCTTATAGCAGATTTACTTCACATCATTTTAACATTTAAAATTCAAAATGGGAAGTAAACATTCTAAACACAGAACATTCAGTGAGGACTTTATTCTCACTTTACTTCGTGAGTATTACTCATCAGAAGTGTCAATTAATTTCATCTGTCGTAAGTACGGCATTAATAGTGCCAGCTTTTATCAATGGCAAAAAAAGTATGATTTAGATGAAAAAAAGCTATCTTTGTCGCATGATATTATTACTAAAGTAAAAGCTATGCGTAGTAAGAAAGCTATGGAGAAAGTCCCTCTAACTCGTGAGGAAGAGCTTGAAGAACAAGTATCGAATTTGAAGAAAGCTTTGGAGTATTCTGAACTTCGCAATCAAGGTTTGATGAAAGTCATAGAGATAAGCAGTAAGGAATATGGTGAGGATTTGCTAAAAAAAGCTGGCGCCAAGCAGTAGACAGCCTTCGAGTCAGCAACCCTTGTTTATCAATTGGGCTGCTGAGTGGACTGTTTGGCAAGACTCGTGAAGGCTATTACTCTGTGAGTAAAGAGAAGAGGGAGCATCGTAAACTTACTGAGAAAATTGTCGTACGTGCAGTAATGGATGTTCGTGCAGATGCTCCTCGAATAGGTGCAAAGAAACTTTTGCACATGCTTATGGATATCTATCCTGGCTTAATGCTTGGGCGCGACAGGTTCTACCAGCTAATGCACAAGCATCACCTTATGCTGAAGCCATCCAGATGTCGCCACACCACGAACTCCAATCACAACTATTTCAAGTATAAGAACACGGCAAAAGGAATGGTTCTTACACGTCCTGCACAACTCTGGGTAGCAGACATCACATATATAGATACTGAGGATGGTGTGGTCTATCTTCACCTCATAACCGATGCATTCACTCATGAGATAATCGGATGGAAGCTTTCTGACAGTCTGCAGGCTGTCAATACGCTTGCTGCCCTAGACATGGCAATAGAACATTCACAGGGTATGAATCTCTCGCTGATGACGCACCACTCTGATCGTGGGGTTCAATACTGCAGCAACGCCTACGTGGCAAGGCTGGAGAGTATACACTCGGGCATAAGCATGACTGAAGACTACAACCCTACAGATAATGCAATCGCCGAAAGAGTGAACGGAATAATAAAGCAAGAGTGGCTCTACCACATGAAACGACCGAAGAACCTCGATGATGCACGATGCACTATTGCTGGTATCATAGACTTCTACAACAATAAGAGACCCCATATGAGCAACGGCATGCTTACGCCAAGACAAATGAGAGAAAAGCACTGCAATGTAGCATAAGGGTTTCTGTGCGTTTCATGGTATTAAATTTTGTAAGTTGAAGGAAAAATACTAACTTTGAACATGTGCTACACACGTTCAGACTTCATTGTCAAGATTTATGACTATGTAAAGCGAATCAGTAAAGTTTCCATGGGGGTGTAAAGCTGTTCAGGAAGCAAGTAAAAAATGTGTAAACCAATTTAGTAACAATAACCAGAAAAGTGTGAAGTAAATTTAGGCATAGTCAGTCAGTTTACACCAACTTCGATTTTACTTCATTTTCTTTGATTAGTTGGATAGTAAAAGATGCTCTTTAAGACCCTTACTAACGCCCTTTTGATGTCCAATTAAGCACCTTTTGAAAAGCAGTTGACTATGCCTAAATTTACTTCACACTTCCAAAGCCAAACAATCTACTCGATAATAAAACAAAAAATGTTTAGGCTCTAATAACCGATTGGGGTTTTAAATATAACGGTACAAGAGTTTTGTTGAAGGCTAACGATATAGCCCTCCCTATTATTAGGCTGATGAAAAGAGAGGACAACAGGATGTGTATGGGCTGAGAAGATTCTTTTCAGCCACGCTACACATCGGTTGTCATTCTCTAAAGTGTGTTAGTTACTACTTGGATTTTGTTCCAGATTGCCCTTATAAGCATTGATAGCCGACTGTGGAATGAAGTAAATCACACGGTAGTCGGTTGCAGGAATGTCAACCATAGGCTGATGAGGACCAGGGAAACGACGTGTAAGGGTGTCGCCATTGCGGAACACATCATAGCTGCGCTCTGCCTCAAACGCCAACTCTAACTGACGTTCTTTATCCACCAAAGTCTTTGCTGTGGCAGCAGTAAACTGAGCACTCGTATAGCTTCCACCCACGATAGCACGCTCACGAATCGTGTTCACGTCAGCCATTGCATTAGCAATATTACCCAACTTCACATTTGCTTCAGCACGATTGAGATACATTTCGTCAAGACGAGAGATGATAGGCGAATACAACTGATTCTCCTTGCCACCCTGACGAGAACACTTCACCACATAGAACATAGGATAAACGCGGTTGAGCTTCATCTGATAATCAAGCACACCGCGATAGGTATGTCCCTGATAATTAATCGAGTAAAGACGCTGTGTAGGGTCGATTGGTGTGAGAACAAGCGGAGTAGTGTGTCCCGTTCCAGTGGTATCGCAAGTCAAACTATTGTCTGGGTGGCGGGTATAGCGCAACTGTACGTAGTTGAAATTCACCTGATTACCACTTGCATCATAGACATTCTTAATGAAACGGAAGACAGGGACGTACTTATCAGTCTTGTCTTTTACATACTGTGGCTCAATGAATTGCGCACGAATATCGCTGTACTTCTTATTAAACCAGTCGTTCTGACCCGTCTCGTTCAGCAAATCAAGGTATTTACCAGACGCATACATTTCGCCCCAACCCATACCGCCGATATTTGAATACATACCGCCGATGGTGTAATAATAATCCCAACCGGGGAACTCAGAGTCAACTCTTTTCACCACGAAGATGTTTTCAGGGTTGTTTTCTGGCTCAAGGGTGTTGCTAACGCCATAGTCCTTACGGCTCAACAGACTAAACTTACCAGAGTCGATTACCTTTGTAGCATACTCAACACTCTTCTGAGCGTAGGCGGTGTTAGGCGTTTCGTAAGTTCCACTCATATAGAGATAGATTCTACTCAACATAGCCCAAGTAGCCTCTTTAGAAGCAAAGATACAACGTTCTTCGCTGTGCAGGTCTTCTGTCATCAGCGAAGCCGCCTTCTCTAAGTCCTTAATCGCCTGTTCGTAGGTTTCCTTTACGGTTGAACGATTCGGCAACACAGCGTTTACTGGGTCGTCAGGTGTACCGTTAACGATAGGCATACCGAGGTTTGTATCAGGGTTTTGCGCGTATGGTCTACCGTATGCACGACAGAGATAGAAGTAAATCATGCCACGCAGATAGTAGCATTCGCCTAACTGTGTATCGGTAATTGTACTCTTACCTTCAGGAATATCCTTGATAATATTAGATGCCTGCGCAACCACTTTATAGCTATAATCCCAGAAGTTCTGCAATCGGTAGTTATTAGGAGTGCGCGAATAAGAGATAAACTCATAGAAAGCATCGGTCGAAGTACCACGAATCATGATATTATCTCCAGCATATTCGCCACAGCGATACATAGGGTCCGACCACGTTTTCAGGAATCCATAGCATCCATTCAGTAGCGATGGAAAACTCTCATCAATATTTTTAGTCATGGTATCATCATCCATCATGTATTCAGGATGACGCTCTACGCTACACGATACCATTGCAATAGCTGCTAAGAGCAGCACATATACTTTTTTCATAGGGCAGATTCTTTATTTAGAATGTAACGTTAACGCCGAGCATAAACTTGCGAACAGAAGGATAAACACCAGCACCTGTTGAGATTGAAAGGGCTGTTGAGCGTTCGCCAGAAGCATTGCGACCACCATCGGCAGCAGGCAATTCTGGGTCAACACCAGAGTAATCGGTGATGCAGAAGAGGTTTTCACCACTGATATAAACGCGCAATGCCTTTACGATATCACTCTTAAGATTGAAGTTGTAACCCAAAGTAATGGAACGAAGCTTCAAGAAGTCAGAGCTCTCTAAGTAGCGAGTTGACGCCTTGTTAGAGTTAGATGGGTTGTTATAGGCAGCAACTGGGTGTGTTGCTACGTCTCCCTTCTGTGCCCATCGTTTCCAACCTTTCTGCAAGCTGAACTGGTTACGATCGGTATAAGCACCATCTGAGTCATACTCCTGTCGTGAGTAGTTATAGATGTAAGCACCCAATGAATAGCCGAAGACAGCATTAAAGTCGAAGTTCTTGTATGTTAAGGTCGTTGAGAAACTACCGAAGACGGTTGGCGTAGCGTGTTTGTCAAGTGCTATTTGGTCAGCCTTAGCATAGTTGTTAGTAATAACACGATTGCCATTCGCATCAGTTGTGTACCATTGTGGTGCACCATTCTCTGGGTCAACACCTGCCCATTCACGCAAGTAATAAGTATCTGCGCTCAGACCCGGACGTAACAACGTGTTGGTTGAACCAGCAATACCATCACCTTCGATAATCTGGTCTCTACCGCTATATAGCTTCTTAATCTTATTAGAGTTGGTAGAAAGGTTGGCATCAACTGTCCAAGTGAGGTCCTTGCTCTTGATGATATCAGCCGAAAGAGTGGTCTCAAAACCAGTGTTGGTAAGCTCACCAATGTTCTGCCAGATGCTTGTCACACCGATAACACCAGATATAGGCACTGCAAAGAGCAAGTTGCTTGTACGCTTGCTATAGAAGTCGAAGGTCATACGCAAGCGTTTAAACATATTCAGGTCGATACCTACACCAGTGGTATAGCTCTTCTCCCAAGTCAGTTTCTTATTGGCAAGCTGAGTGATGACAGCACCAGGAACCTCATTATAGCTTGCACGTAAGCTGTAAAGTCCGTATTGAGGATAGAGGCTGTTAGGGCGACTACCTACCGAACCAAACGATGCACGCACCTTCAAATAGTCAATACAAGGTACCTTAAACCACTTCTCAGCCGTAGCAACCCAGCCTCCACTGACAGAGAAGAAGGTTCCGTATGCAGCATCCGAACCAAAGTTACTTGCACCATCGGTTCTCAGTGAGAGTTGCAACAAGTACTTATTAGCATAATCAGCATTGAGGTTGGCGAAGAAAGACTGCACTGCCCACTCGAATTTATTACCTCCCACAGCCTCAGGAGTTGAGGTGATATCAAGTTGAGCAAAGCCCGGAACCAAGCCTGTTCCATCGCTGCTATGATAACGATATTCACCATCATTGAACTCATAACCGAGCATCAAGAAACCATGATAATCACCGAAACTACGTGTCGCTTTCAGCAGTTGGTTGGTATAACGACGTGTGTTCGTACTCGTGCTTTCGCTCACACGCCCCTTACCCTCTGCTCCTGATGTACGAGGGTCAGAGTAACTCTTATCGAGGTGAGTACTCCAACGATAGCTATTCACAGAAGAGAACGTAAGCCAATCAGTGAGATATATGTCAAAATCGAAGTTGCCATTAAAAGCATAAGAATCGTACTTGCTCCAATTATACTGCAATTCGTAAAGGTAATTAGTAGAGTTGCTATTCACCCATGACGATGATCTATTGCCAACAATCTTGCCCTCTTCATCGTAAGGGCTATCCCATGGAAGCATAGAATACATAGAATAGGTAGAGCGTTGACGGTCGTCAATGACTCCCTTGCTACCATTAAAGGATGGACGGATAGCAATCCAAGAATAAGGTTTGAAGTTCAGCTTCATCATCGTGTTGTATCGAGTGAAGTCGTATCCACGCACAGCACCATCCTCCTTATAGACACCACCAGTAAAAACAGCACTCAGTTTCTCGCCGCCACTGTTAATAGTAAGGTCGTAATTCTGAACGTTTCCCGTGTGTGTAGCCAACTTCCACCAGTCGAAATTACTATCACGAAGTTTATCGTTCCAACGTGGGAAAGCAATCTCTGCAGCGTTAGTAAACGACTTATAATAGTCGTATAGCTCAGCTCCATCCATCATCTTCACTTTTCCATTGTTCAGAGTTGAAATACCCATCTTGGTAGAGAAGGTAATAGAAGTCTTACCAGACTTTGCCCCCTTAGTTGTCACAACGATAACACCATTGGCACCCTGCGAACCATAGATAGCCGTTGAGGCAGCATCTTTGAGTACGGTAAGTGTCTCGATATCGTTAGGATTGATGTCACCTGGGTCTTTACCAACGATTACTCCATCGATAACCCACAGCGGAGCAGTGCTACCGTTGATAGTAGACTTACCACGAACAATAATGGCACCGAACGAACCCGGCTTACCAGAACCCGGCATTACGTTCATACCAGGTATCTTACCCGTCAACATATTGGTGACATTAGCTGTCGTAATGTTAGTAAGTTCTTTATTATCAATACTCTGCAACGAACCCGTCAGACTGTTACGTTTCTGTGTGCTATAGCCCACAACTACTGTCTCACTAAGCATCGTAGATGAAGAAACCATGCTTACGGTCATGTTGTTTTCAGCTCGCACCGTCATTTTCTCATAGCCTAAGGACGTAATCACCAGCTCCTCACCAGCCTTTACGTCGATAGAGAACTCACCATCGATATTGGTAAGTGCGATTTTCTTCGTACCCTTTATGGTGACACTGGCACTTATAACCGGTTCGCCCGTACGTGAGTCGATAACTTTTCCTTTGATAACAGAGGCCTGCGCCTGTATGGTTACTGATTGGGTGGCGTATGCCTTATGTGCAGTATAAGGACAACACACAAGGGGCACTACCAGTAGCAGCGACCTTCCAAGGTTAGTTTTTATCATAGATTTCATACTTAAAAGGTTTTGTTTAATATTTCGTTTAGGTCTTGTGACATTATGTATGGCACTTAGATTGTCATCTAGCTTAGATGACTGCAAAAGTATAATATTTTTTTTAATTCACGCATATTTCGTTTTATTTAACATAATATCATGCGAGTTCTTGGGCTCTTCTGCTAAATGCCATAGGTTGGAAATAGAATAAAAGGCTTATATGCTTGCATGATAGGATTATTCCTACTGGCTCTATAACGAATCGTGTGGGTTGTGTGTTGATATTCCATCGGTTTGGTGCGGGTGCTCAGCACATGTGGTGCGGGTGCTTAACACTAATGGTGCGGATGGTATGCACCACATGTGCGAAGGTTTAACACCATTGCTGTATATGGCAGGGTAGGGATTTAATGTGCGTTAAGCATATTAAAATGAAGGTCAATCTGGAGTTGTGTCTAGTTGGAGGCTATACCTTTCACAATATTTTGGCTCTATGACGAATTACCCACACGATTCGTTATAAAGCCATTAAGTATTGGGCTAATTAGGCTAATTAGGCTAATAAATTATTAGGCTAATTACCCCAATAAAAAACAGGGATAAGCAAACGCCTATCCCTGTTTATTAGTTCTTGTTCATTGCCTACCCAAAAAGCAGGCAAGAAGTTAGTTATTTACCGTACCGCCAACAATATCGAGCAACTCAGACGTGATGGCTGCCTGACGCGACTTGTTATATTGCAAGTTGAGCGCACGAAGTAGTTCGTCAGCATTATCAGTTGCGGTCTGCATGGCAACCATTCGGGCAGCATGCTCAGAGGCATTGCTGTCAAGAAGAGCGGTATAGACCATGAGATGCAACAGCTTTGGTATTAATGAAGTCAATACTGTGTGCAGATCAGGCTCAACAATGAAGTTGTCATTCAGTGGAACGACAGTCTCATTATTAGACTTCTGTGTTTCAGACTGTCCTTTCTTCTTCAGATATTCCTGTGCAGCCTTGCTCGTAACATCCGATGAGAGGTCGCGTGTGGTGTCGGCATTGAGTTCTTCCTCAAGGTCAATCGGAAGGAAATTCTTACGTTGGAGAATCTGGCTTCCTGCACTCTTGAAATGGTGATAGATCATCTCCACCTTATCAAACTCACCTTTCAGCCACTTCTGTCCTAACTCCTTGGCGATATTACGGCAGTCCTCAGAGTTCGGTTTGTCGGCAAGTTGCGGATAAGGATATACGCAGGTATATCCACGCTTCTTAGCCGCTTCAAACACTTTTCGTCCTACGGGGTAGATGATGATGTCGTCCTTGGTCAAGCCCTTCGCATGATATTCGTCTATCGTCTGCAGCATCAGCTTGATGGCATTCGCATTGTATCCACCACAGAGGGAGCTGTTTGAAGAGAACACGAGTAAGGCAACACGTTTCACAGGTCTCTTGACATCGAACGGAGTGTCCGTATCAGATGTAGAGATAAGGAAGGTCTTGAGAATGTGTTCGAGCATAGCCTCGTAAGGAAGCATACTCTCGATAGCATTCTGAGCATGATGCAGTTTACTCGACGCGACCATCTTCATCGCACTCGTAATCTTACGAGTACTCTGAACACTGGCTATACGCGTTTTGATTTCCTTTAAGGATGCCATTCTGTATTGTCTTTATTTGTATTGTCCGGCAATATTGCCCATGACTTCTTCGATTACCTTGATTGAATTATCCGTGAGGTTGCCACTTGCTAAATCGTTGATGACCTCAGCATGTGTGCTGCGCAAACTCTCGAGGAACTCATCCTGGCACTGACGAACCTGCTCAACAGGTACGTCACGAAGCAATCCGTGTACGCCACAATAGAGGATGGCAATCTGCTCACCCACTGGCATTGGGCTGTACTGAGGCTGGATAAGCAACTGGTTGTTCTTACGTCCACGGTCAAGGGTCATCGCTGTGACCTTGTCCATATCTGATGAGAACTTAGAGAAGGCTTCCAACTCACGATACTGTGCCATATCAATCTTCAACGTACCAGCTACCTTCTTCATACTCTTAATCTGTGCTGAACCACCCACACGTGATACGGAGATACCCACGTTGATAGCTGGACGGAAGCCCTGATTGAAGAGGTCGGACTCAAGATAAATCTGACCGTCGGTAATAGAAATCACGTTCGTAGGGATGTAGGCTGACACGTCACCTGCCTGTGTCTCAATGATTGGCAATGCGGTGAGTGAGCCACCACCTCTTACATGACCCTTCATACACTCTGGGAGGTCGTTCATCTTCTCAGCAATCTCCTGTTGGTTGTTGATACGTGCTGCACGCTCAAGCAGACGAGAGTGGAGATAGAAGACGTCACCAGGGTAAGCCTCACGACCTGAAGGACGACGAAGAATCAGTGACACCTCACGATAGGCAACAGCCTGCTTTGACAAGTCGTCATAGATAACGAGGGCAGAGTAGCCACGGTCGCGGAAGTATTCACCGATAGCTGCGCCAGCAAATGGTGCATAATACTGCATAGCAGCTGGGTCAGCCGCTGTTGCACTCACGATGATAGTATAAGGTAAGGCGCCACGCTCCTTGAGGTTCTGTACCAATGTAGCAACGGTAGAAGCCTTCTGACCAATGGCAACATAGATACAATAAACAGGATTGCCCTGCTCGTAGAAGCTCTTCTGGTTGAGGATTGTATCAACGGCAATGGCAGTCTTACCAGTCTGGCGGTCGCCAATGATAAGCTCACGCTGACCACGACCGATAGGAATCATTGAATCGACAGCTTTCAGACCTGTCTGGAGTGGTTCCTTCACTGGCTGACGATAGATAACACCCGGAGCCTTACGGTCCAATGGCATCTCAAACGAGTCAGTCAGGTCGATATCACCCTTGCCATCGATAGCCTCTCCAAGCGGATTGACTACACGTCCCAAGAAGTTGTCATTGACACGGATAGAGGCAATACGATGTGTACGCTTCACGCTCTGTCCCTCCTTGATGCCTTCAGTAGGACCCAGAAGGACACAACCGACATTGTCTTCCTCCAAGTTCATGACAATAGCCATGGTGCCATTCTCGAATTCAAGCAACTCGTTGGCTTCAGCATTGCGAAGACCATAGACACGTGCCACACCATCACCGACGGTTAGTACGGTACCGACTTCATCAAACTTTTCCTCAGAGTTGATGCCTTGAAGTTCTTTGAAAAGAATCTCAGACACCTCACTTGGTTTAATTTTATCTGACATGTTATTAATCTAATTACTTTTTTAATTGTGTGAGGATAGCATTCAGTTGGCTCTTCACGCTGGTATCCATTCTGTAAGTATCATACTCCAGAATAAATCCACCAATGAGTGAAGGGTCAATCTTAGTGTTGAACTCTACGGTTCCCTGCGCTCTGGACTGTATGAGAGCCTTCATCTTGTCTTCCACCTGAGAAGAGACCGGTGAGGCTGTGATAACCTTTCCACGAATGATGTTCTTCATCTTACGATACAGCGTGACGTAATCATTCGCCATGAGCTGCAGCAAGTCTTCTCTCTCATCTTTCAAGACAAGGGATAGGAATCTGCCAACTAGCTCAGGACAGTCATTTCCACAGGCTACTTCCAATAGCTTACGCTTCTTCTCCTTCGGAAGCATCGGGTTTTCAATCGTCATGCGGAGGTCGGGTACCTGAAGGTAGCTCTGGGCAAGTGTCTGCATGAGCGCATAGACCTTGTCTTCAATCCCTTGCTCACAGGCAGCCTTCAATAGCGCACGAGCATAGCGAACCGATATTACACCTGTATTCATAAGCGATTATTTACTTTCTGTTCCGTTAGAAGAAGCAACTTCATCCAATAAGCGGTCGATAAGCTGGGTCTGCTCAGCAGAAGAAGAGAGTTCCTTTTGCAGAATCTTCTCAGCAATCTGCACAGAGAGCTCTGCTACCTGCGAACGAATGTCGCGGATGGCAGCCTGCTTCTGACTTTCAATCTCAGCCTTGGCCTCAGAAAGGATACGTGCACTCTCTTCGTGTGCCTTCTCCTGTGCCTGACCGACTATGGCGTCACGTGTGTTTGTGGCTTCCCTAAGGATTTGTGCCTGTTTCTCACGTGCCTCCATAAGCAGCTCCTCACCTTGTTTCTGAATGCTTGCAAGCCTCAAGTTGGCTTCCTCTGCTTTGGCAAGACTCTCATCGATATACTCCTTGCGCTCGTTCACCATCTTGATGATTGATGGGAAACCCCACTTCCACAAGACGAAGAAGACCACTAAGAAGACGAGGGTCATCCAAAAGAGTAAGCCACTATCTGGCAATAATAATGACATAAGCTGCTAAATTACTTTCTTACCAATTATGTTTAATTTATTCTTCTGTGTTGTTTAGAATACACAGAGGAGAGCGATAATGGCAGCGAAGAAGGCAACACCCTCAACCAACGCAGCTGCGATAATCATTGCAGAACGAAGTTCACCGATCTTCTCTGGCTGGCGTGCCATAGCGTCCATTGCCTGACCACCGATACGACCAATACCAAGACCTGCGCCTACGGCTGCGATACCTGCACCGATAGCGGCGCCTAACTTTGCAGTTTCTGCTGCTAATAACAATGATGTCAACATAGTTTTTTGCTTTTAATTTATTAATTGTTTTTATTTTCTTTGTTTTCTTTTTGGGCTAGGTTTTCTAGGGCTCCTAGGGTTCCTAGCTTTCCTAGGGTTCCTAGCTTATCTAGGCCTCCTAGGCTTCCTAGTTCTCCTAGGCTTCCTAGGAACAGCAAAGCTATCAATTACCTTGTCAACTTGTCAACTTGTCAACCCGTCAACTAGCCACTACGCTTCCGTTTCATGCACATGTGCCAAAGAGATAAACACGGCACTCAACATCGTGAATACCAAAGCTTGGATAAAGCTTACCAGAATCTCCAGGAGCATCATGAAGATACTCATAGCCACGCTCACAACTGTCATGGACGAGCTAAGCACAACACCCATCGTTGCCATGATGAAGATGATACAGGTTAAAGCCAACGCAATAGCATGTCCTGCCATCATATTGGCAAAGAGACGAACCATCAAGGCGAAAGGCTTTGTGAAGATACCAAAAATCTCAATCACTGGCATCAAAGGCACTGGCACCTTCAACCATGCTGGGACGTCTGGCCAAAAGATATCCTTCCAATAATGCTTTGTTCCTGAGAAGTTAGTTACCAAGAACGTGCAGATGGCCAAGAAGAATGTAATCGTTATGTTACCCGTGAGGTTACCACCACCCGGTGGGAAAGGTACGATACCCATGATATTGGCTACAAAGATGAAGAAGAAACACGTCAGAAGATATGGCGCATACTTCTCAGAGTCCTTACCCAATGTCGGTTTTATCACCTCATCATAGACATACATCACGAACATGTGCATCAATCCTGTAAAGCCTTTCGGAGCCTTATCCGTCACCTTATGGCGGCGACACCAACGTGCTGGAATCAAGATACACAACATAAGGATGATAGCGTCAATGAAAAGTACACACACCGACTTCGTTATAGAGAGGTCGAAGGGGCGTACTTCTGTGCCGTCCTTCTGCAACTCAACGATACGACGTTCGTAGTTACCCTTCGTCGCAATGAACAAATCAGGATTGTTCTTGCAAGGACGATAACCAGCGTGTGGACCTTCCTCTATTGGCTCTTCGGCAAAGTCTTCAGCCCAACCCGTGTACCAGCCCTTTGACGTCTTCACGATGACGGGCAGGTTAATGATGATGGGCTTGTCTCCGATATTGGTGACGTGCCACTCGTAAGAGTCCTTAATGTGTCCCCACAATATCTCCTGCAGGTTTACGCCCTCGTCCTTTTGCTCTGATGCGGCAACGCCAGGCACGAGCAGGAAGAGCATCACAACCATGCAGAGAAGATGTCTGAGATATTTCATTCGTCAATTATTAATTTTATTGTTCTTTTCCACTTTGTAAAAATAGATGGTATCGAATGCTAACAGCACAAGATAGAAAATCATAAAGATGACAGCGAAACCGATGACCATTGCACGCTCCTTCACGACGAGCGCGTAAATCAATACGGTCAGGAACGCCAACAGCATACGAAGAACAGAGCCTGCAAGATAGAAGTTGCGCAGCACTGCTGGCGACTTACTTGCGACTGCCTTCCACGCTCCTCCATATACAGAAGAGGTGATAAGCGAATAAACAGCACAGATGGTCAGCGATTGTATGTAAGCCGTCTGCTGCGTCAGCTGCACCACGAGTAAGCCCATAAGATAAAGTCCTGCGATAATCCACAAGTTATTCTTATAGTACTTCTTATACACGCTACCCGCATCCATCATTCCTATTCTTCTGTCTGTTAGTTCTGTCTTTTAGATTTCTATGCAAAGGTTCACCACATTCTTCTGCACTTCGACGAATCCGCCAACAATATGCAGTTCAGTCTTTGCCCCTTTGATGCCATAGACAACCTTGCCTTCCTCCAGTGTTGAGATGATGGGTGCGTGACCTGTCAGAATCTCGAATGACCCCATTGCGCCAGGAACCAACACGCTATCTACCTCACCTGTAAAGACAACCCTTTCGGGAGAAACTATTTTAAGTGTCAACATAGACAATTCAATTATTATTCAGTTTGTGCAAGGAGCCGGTTACTTGGTAGCTTCCAAGAGCTGCTTAGCTTTCTCCTTCACGTCTTCAATCGTACCCACGTTCAAGAACGCCTGCTCTGGCAGGTCATCTACCTCACCATTCAGGATGGCGTTGAAGCCCTTGATAGTCTCCTCGATTGGAACCATAACACCCTTAACACCTGTAAACTGCTCTGCAACAGTAAATGGCTGAGAGAGGAAACGCTGTACACGACGAGCGCGGTTCACTACCAACTTATCCTCGTCTGACAACTCGTCCATACCCAAGATGGCGATGATATCCTGCAACTCGTTATAGTGCTGCAACAACTGCTTTACACGCTGCGCACACTCGTAGTGTTCCTTACCAACAATCAGTGGGTCAAGGATACGTGAGGTACTGCCCAGTGGGTCAACGGCTGGATAGATACCCAACTCGGTAATCTTACGGCTCAACTCTGTTGTAGCGTCCAAGTGGGTGAAGGTTGTTGCTGGAGCAGGGTCGGTCAAGTCGTCTGCAGGCACATAAACAGCCTGTACAGAAGTGATTGAACCATGCTTCGTTGAGGTAATACGCTCTTGCATACGTCCCATCTCACTTGCCAAAGTAGGCTGATAACCTACGGCTGAAGGCATACGTCCTAACAAGGCTGACACCTCAGAACCCGCCTGTGTGAAACGGAAGATGTTATCGATGAAGAACATGATATCTGATGCCTCACCATTCTTACCTCCGTGATCGCGGAACTCCTCAGCAACGGTCAGTCCTGACAATGCCACTGAAGCACGTGCCCCAGGAGGCTCATTCATCTGTCCATAGACAAGTGTTGCCTGTGACTTCTGCAATTCGTCCTTATCAACAAGCGAGAGGTCCCACTTGCCTTCATCCATTGCCTTGCGGAACTTCTCACCATAACGGATAACACCTGACTCCAACATATCGCGAATCAAGTCGTTACCCTCACGTGTACGCTCACCAACACCGGCAAAGACAGAGTAACCATTGTGACCCTTTGCGATGTTGTTAATCAGCTCCATAATCAACACCGTCTTACCAACACCGGCACCACCGAAGAGTCCAATCTTACCACCCTTCATGTAAGGTTCAAGCAAGTCGATGACCTTAATACCCGTCTGAAGCATCTCCTTATGTGTTGAGAGGTCCTCAAACTTTGGTGCCTCACGATGGATAGGATAAGCACCCTGCATATTCAGCGTACTCATACCATCGATAGGCTGACCGATAACGTTCATCATACGACCCTTAATCTGGTCGCCAGCTGGCATGACGATAGGACTGCCTGTTGGCACAACCTCAAGGCCACGCTGCAGACCATCAGTATTATCCATAGCCACACAGCGCACGGTATCTTCACCGATATGCTGCTGTGCCTCGATAATCAAATCCTGCCCATTTGGACGTTTTACGCATAGGGCATCGTAAATCTTAGGCAGAACCTTCTCAGGATTCTCTCCCTTGGTATCAAAATAGACATCGATAACAGGACCGATAATCTGGGAGATACGCCCATTAATCTGTGACATAAATATCTTTATTGTTTTTTATTATTATTTCCTCTATATATAAATAAGGTGGAACCCGCTTTAGATACTCAACTCGTCGAGCACTTTGATGAGTTCCTTGGCTAAAGGCTTATCTGAACGGATGGCCTCAGACAGTGGTACATAAACCACCTCGTTGTTTCTCACGCCAATCATGACATTGCGCTGACCTTGGAGGATAGCCTCGATGGCACCAACGCCCGTACGGCTCGCCAGGATTCTGTCGCGTGCTGACGGACGACCGCCACGCTGCAAGTGACCGAGGATAGAGACGCGTACATCGTAGTCAGGGAACTCCTTGCGCACACGATCAGCATAATACATCGCACCGCACTTAGGGCTCTCAGAAACAATCACAATACAGCTTCTCTTTGACTTGCGAATACCGCGTTCCATGAAACGTGCCAACTGGTCAACATTGGTTGAGTCCTCTGGGATAATAGCTGCCTCTGCACCACCCGCAATCGCTGAGTTCTGTGCAAGGAAACCGGCATCGCGTCCCATCACCTCCACGAAGAAGATGCGTTCATGGCTCTGTGCAGTGTCACGAATGCGGTCAACGCACTCAACAATTGTGTTCATCGTCGTGTCATAACCGATGGTATCATCCGTGCCATAAAGGTCGTTGTCAATCGTGCCTGGCAAGCCAATGCAGCAGAGGTCGAACTCCTGTGCAAACTTCATCGCACCCGTCAACGAACCATTACCGCCAATGACAACCAGTGCGTCAATGCCTTCCTTCACAAGGTTATCGTATGCTTGCTGGCGTCCTTCTAGGGTTTTGAAACCCATTGAGCGTGCCGTCTTGAGAATCGTGCCGCCCAGACCGATAATGCCACTGACATTCTCAGTTGTAAAAGGTTTGATGTCACCTGTTATCAATCCTTCATAACCACGATAGATTCCTTTGATTTTAAATCCATTATAGATACCTGACCTGGTCACAGCGCGTATCGCTGCATTCATTCCTGGGGCGTCACCACCAGAGGTCAGAACTCCAATTGTCTTTATCTTAGCCATATATCGTCTTAGAACTCGTTTTTATGAAATGTACCGCAAAGATAATAAATAAAACAGATAATCGCAAAGCACAATGGGAAAAGTTGCGGGGATGATTGAAAATTTTTTAATTATATGACAAATCAAGATAATAATGAACAATCAAAATCTAAAAAGCGGCTCTTCCCTTCTGTTAGTTGACTAGTAAACGAGTTGATTGTTGTTCTTAACCACTGCAAATTTTGAAGTAAGAAGGTGTGTCAGAAGGCAAATACCATTTTGGTAATCTTATCGTTTGAAACAATCCAATAAGAAAGGGCTCTATAACGAATCGTGTGGGTAATTCGTTATTGAGCCTAAAAATATTGTCAAAAAGTATAGCCTCGAACTAAATAAAACGCCAGATTGACCTTAGTTTTAATATGCTTAACGCACATTAAATCCCTGCTCTTGCATATACAGCAATGGTGTTATCTCTTCGCACATGTGGTGCATACCCTCCGCACCAAATGTGCTAAGCACCCGCACCAAACCGGTGGAATAGCAACACACAACTCACTCGATTCGTTATAGAGCCAAAGAATGACCATTTCTATACTTGGTATTGAGTAAAGGAATGGTCTTTTCTTGGGTTCTTCCGGGAAATGGAGTGATGGCGTAGATCTATTCTATATTCCGCAAGCGGTTACTGGCGGTTGGTAAACTGTTTGCGGAAGCAGGAAGGGAAGTGTTGGCAGGAAACAAAAAAAGCGACTCTTTGAGTCGCTTTTTTATTCTAATATTTTTCTTACCAAGCTGGACTTTTCAGCCAAGGGATGAAATAGTGTGTAGGGCGTCCTCGGCCAACAGTTAGCTTATCTTGTGAGACGCCATCAGTGGTAAACTTGGTAATGCGTGGTCTTGGCTCATTTGACTGTATCATATAGTTAGTGGTAAGCCAGTAAGTGTCCAGTGGGAACTCTCGTGTGATGATATCCCTGCTGTCCAGCCTCTTCCAGAACTCATTGTGACACAAGTAATAACCTGCTACATTGAGAGAGAGGTTATAGTTTGGACCCAAATAATAAGTTTCTATTTTTGCAACACCCGATGTAGCTTTAGAAGATGGGAAGGTCATTCTGACAGCCACTTTGTAGTTGTCTGTAGAGGTTGCGTCACGGTTACCAAATGGCTTGAAGCACATTATACCATATAAAACTCGCTTTCCTCGTTCTGTACAGAACCAGTTGTCAAACTTCTTTTGCTTTCCATTTAGGTCTGCAAAAGCGAGATTATTTCCCATCGTTAATATATATCCATATTCTGGTCCAATATCCATAGCATTACTTCCGTTAAATCCTTTGCCATCATCGAGCTGAAGCTTCGGGTTATTGAAGATAGGAGTAAACTCTGAGAATTTTGTTAATCTATATTTCCCGTTGTTCAGAGAAGGGTAGTGGTTGTCAACCTTTTTACCCTCGGCAATTTGCCCAGCTTCTCCTTCTTGTTTCTTCTCCAGTTCATTACCTTGTCTGTAAGCCCATAAGCGTTCAATAAACAGTGTAGGACGGATGATTCTCAGTGTCATGTTATAGCTTGAACCCGTTTTGAGGGCATCACTGAAGCTGGCCAAGAGATATCTACGACCCATATAAGGACGCCAGGTGCTTGGGTCAGTCTTGTATGTGTTCTTATCGTATGTGTAGTTGGTTCTGTTTGCATCCGCCACTTCAACATCTCCGAAGAGCAGGGTCTCATTTACGATACCACCATAATTACTAGTCTTCTTATAGTCAACAGGCATCAGGCACAGGAGGAAGCTACGGTTTGTCCTGGTGTTTGGAGTGTTAGTACCCGTTGATTTGTTATAGCTGTTGAAGTAGATGTGACTGTTGAGGTCACTCTGTCCATTACGCAGTGTTCCGTCGTTCTTAGCCCCATCATACTTGAGCGTGATGTTGGTAGTATAGTGCTTTGCGTTATACTTCTCGTAAATACTTGAGCTGCGGCTGATAGCATTCGCACTGTTTGGCTCCCAGTAAGAAGCTGCCAGGTCAGCATCGTCAGAAACGTTAGTTCCTACGCTGTTGAAGTTATAGTCACCAGAAGCGCAGAAAGCATTACTTTCCATAGTGATGTTACGACTCATCTTTGTAGGAAGGGTCATACGGCTCTCTAGTGACAGAGCGAGGAATACGCCCTGTGGCTTGAATACCATCTTCTTGCTTTCGTTGCTGAGCTTCAGCTTGTTGCCAGTCTTGACAATGCGACGCCAGTTGGTAGCGAAAGGACAGGATGCAGTGAACTCCTGGTTCTTCTCCATCAGGTCAATGGTGGTCTGAGTGTTCACAGACAGCTTGTTGCCATTCTTTTCACCACCCATAAATGACATAATGTACCATTCGCCGTTAGCTAGGTTGCTTGTAAGATTCAGCTTGTTGAGGTTAAACTTTATGCTTGTACCTTCCTTAATAACGCTCCAGTTTGCCTCGACGACTTCCTTGGCACCATTTCTCTTATTGTAGAGCACAACCAGCGAAGGCATCGTTTTTTGTGTGATGTTCAGTTTCGGATACAGAACGGTCTTGCCGCTGAGATTCTCTTCTGTAACCTTGAATGGCATAGCTGCCCTTGTATCAGGTTCGTTGGTAGGCTCATTGGCTTGTGCTTCTATAGCCACTTCGTAAGTCTTCAATTCATTTGCAGATGTAGTGGTTGTTGTCTTGGATTCGTAGTCTGTGCTAGTCTCGCTACACGACACGAATAGCAGTGAGGCTAAAATAGCCGTTGAAAAAACTTTAATAGACATTTTTATTAAGATGTTTCTGTATTCTTGTTTCGTTATTAAAACCCGTATAAGGGTATAGATATTTGACACATGTTTGTTTATTCGGGAAAGGATGCCTACTGGTCGTCAGTATCTTGGGTAAGGTCTCCCCCGTAATTAATGTCCTCAATAGTCGCTTCTGGTCCGGAGCCAGCTAAAAGGACTGATAATTCAACAGATATAACACTTGTATAAGGGGCAACATACTTTTTGCCTCGATTTGCCGATAATAGGCACGTTTGCTTGTCTTTTTTAAACATAAAATCTCACTGTATTAAAATTTGGTAGTACTTTTTAATGTTTGTCGGACAACCGCAAGTTGTCCTATATTTTCATATCGCATTGTTATTCTTTTCAGGGTTGCTTTTTAAGCCGCAAGCTGTTTTTTAGAACGAAATGAGATGCAAAGGTATAAAAAAAATACGAAATAACGCAAGAATAATGAATATCTTTATGGTTCTTGTATGAAGATCTCAGAGGAGAGAATACAGGCTGGGCAATACTGCTGAATAGTTACATCATTCAATCGTAATGTTAACATTGCCTAAAATCCCGAAAATAAATTGCCTAAATCAGCGAACCTGCATTTTTTTTTCGTATTTTCGCACTTAGAATTTTTTATGGCATGTAGAAGGCGATGTTCACATGCCTCATTTTGAACGTGATGAAGCAGAAGATAACGATAAAAATCATTTATGCGTGGGCACTTATGTTAGTGTTCACATCGATGCTTTTGCTTAAAGATTTCCACTATCACAGCACGTCATCGCTCAGCCCAGAAAAGGCATCTAAGAGTCATGTTGCTTCGGTAAGTAAGGTTTGTAGCATTTGTGATTTTGCTATGCACAAGACGACTGCTGCCAAGGCGACAGTCTTCGTACCTGTTGTAACAATCACTTGGGTTGCAAAACATATATTTACAGAACAAACTGTCTATCAGACTATTGTATCTATCAATAGCCATTCGCCTCCGACAGTGGGCTAATTATTATTTTTACAATATATAGGATAGGTGTGCGCAGGCGTGTACATGTCATTCTATATGCGAAACTTTCGTAGGTTTTTCGGTCGCTGATAGGGTCGAAGAGCCATCAATTGACATTTAATATTCAGTCTATGATGCTTAATTTAAGATTAGACAGGCATCAGTGGGCAGGTGTTTTATGCGCATTGTTGTGTTGGTGTATGCCATCAGCAGCACAGAATGAGCATACCACTAAGCCTACTCATGATTCCATTTGTCTAAATGAAGTTGTCGTTTCCACGCATCGTCAAACGATGGGTGCGAACCAGATAGGTACTCAACTCAATCAAACAGCCATTACCAATGCGATGGGACGCTCATTAGGTTCACTGCTCGAGGGTGTCAGTGGTATGAGTTCTATCCAGACCGGAACGATTGTCTCAAAGCCTGTGATACATGGAATGTATGGCAATCGTATTCTTCTGGTGAGCAATGGCGCACGACTTACGGGGCAGCAATGGGGTGCCGATCATGCCCCTGAGGTCGATAAAAATAGTTATAGTAACATCGAAGTGGTGAAAGGAGCCGATGCCGTAAAGTATGGCTCTGAAGCCCTTGGCGGTATCATTCTGATGCAGCCTGCACCCCTGCCTTATGACGTGCGGGGGCTTCATGGTATGGTTTCTGCCCTTTATGGCACGAATGGCAGACGCTTTGGTGCGTCAGGTTATCTTGAAAGTAGTTTCAAGTGGCATGGCAACTGGGCGTGGCGCTTACATCTGAACACTGAGAATGGTGGCGACAGAAGTACAGCCCATTATCTGCTCAACAACACCGGTATGCGTGAGAACGACCTGGCTTTAGCCTTAGGCTACAGCCGTGATGCATGGCGTCTGGAGGCTGGATATAACCTGTTTACACAGAAGTTAGGTGTGATGCAGAGTGCACAGATGGGTAACGAGCAGTTGTTGCAAGAGCGAATCCGACTCGGTCGTCCTGTTGATTTCACACCTTTCAGCAGACAGATAGGCTATCCGTTCCAACAAATCAATCACCATATTGCGTTCCTCAAAGCCTTCTATGATAACGATAAGTTAGGGCATTTTGCCTTTCAATCTACCTTTCAGCAGGACAACCGACGAGAGAATCGTATCCGTCGTCTGAACCATTCTGACATTCCTATGGTCAGTTTGCACTTGAAGTCATGGCAGAACTCACTCGTGTGGAACAAGGGTTATAATCATTGGAAGAGCGAGGCGGGAGCCCAGATGCTCATCACCGATAATAACAACGAACGTGGTACGGGCGTTGTACCTATCATCCCGAACTATACGGAGGTTGCCTTCGGACTTTATGGGCTGCAGAAGTACACTGCCGACCGATGGGGTATGGAGGCTGGAGTACGCTTCGACGGACAGCAGACAAAGGCTGATGGCTATGATTGGACTGGAAAAAGATATGGCGGAAAGCGTGATTTCACGAACTTCACTTATAGTCTTGGTGGTCATTATCACATCAATAGGCAGCTGAAGCTGACCTCACATTTCGGTGTTGCTTGGCGTGCCCCACACGTTTACGAATTGTATAGCAATGGTAACGAACTCAGTTCTGGTATCTTTGTGAAAGGCGATTCAACACTTCGCTCAGAGCAGAGTTACAAGTGGATTACGTCATTGAAATATACCAGTAAGGTCGTTGATGTGGAGTTGGCAGGCTATCTCCAGTGGATTAACAACTATATCTTTGACCAGCCAACGGGTAGAAACATTACCGTCGTGTCGGGTGCTTACCCTGTGTTCCAATACACACAGACACGTGCTTTCTTCCAAGGAGTAGATTTAGATACCCACATCCGCCCTATTTCGTCACTCGATTATCATCTTGTTACAGCAATGATTTGGGCACGTGAGATGCCATCGCACACCTATCTCCCATATATCCCGAGCTTCCGTCTGACTCATTCGCTGACTTGGTCGCTGCCTTTCCTCAAGGCTTTCGCACCAACAATCGGACTGACCCATCGATTCGTGGCGAAGCAAACACGCTTTAATCCAGCCACCGACCTCATTGCCACCAGTCCTGATGCCTATCATCTGATGGGTTTTGAAGCCAGTTTCTCAGTGCCAATGCGCGAGGGACAGTCATTCCGTTTCAGTCTGATGGGCGACAATATCTTTAATCGTGAGTACAAAGAATACACAAACCGCAGCCGTTACTATGCCCACGATATGGGACGTGACGTGCGCTGTATGATTACATGGAACTTTTAATTAAAACATAACAACGATGAAAACAAAGAGATTTATAAATGGTTTTTTACTTGCCTTCAGTGCAGTAATGACCCTACTGTTTGCGGCTTGTAACCCAGAACAGCCAGAGAACGAGAAGGAGAACAAACTTCACGAAGACCCAGTTCGTGCTGTCTTTACACTGCAGGAAGGAACACTTGACAATGCTTCTGCCTTTGACAATACGCCAAAGCAATCCGACTTCAAGGCTGCTGCCACGCCAGCGCAAGTGATTGAGTGGCAGACAACACCTAGTCAGGGTTGGCACGTGACAAGTCCTACGACTTCGTTCAAAGTTAAGAACAGCGTTGACAACCCTTCTGTCGTCTATCTTTTGAAGATGGACTATTATAATGCGAAGGGCGAAATGATGAACAGCCAGTTCTATAACCTCGGTCAGGACAAGATTCATCAGCACTTCTTCTCAATGTTCAAGCAGGTGATGTATGAGGGAAAGACGAGTTCTGTGCGTGTCACAAACAAGGCAGAACTACCTTACGACTACCGTTATTTGGACGAACTGAATGGTACGTTCATCGGCGATACTAACCCAATGGGCTTCGAAGGTCTTATCAAATTCGTGAAGCCTGGTCGCAACTTTACGCTCTCTATTGACCTCCTTCACGCAGCTGAGAGTAAGTTTGGTGATGATGGTAAGCCTTCTCCTTTCTACAATCCAGCAAAGAAGTTGCTCAGCACGGGTCTTTGGGATATTAACGTCAACCTGCCTATCGTGATTGATGGGCAAGATGATGGGCAGGATGCTGACGATGCTGCGCTTATCAATCCTGCAAAGGCGGTGATTGAAATCTATAATGGTCACCTCCATGGTCCACATGCTTTTCATCAGAACCCAACACCAAAGGAGTTGAAGTATATCGGTCGTAACTATAAGCTGATCTATACTTTGCAGAATGGTAAGTGGGTGGCTGATCCACAGAATGGTAAGTCAGTGAACCTCATGGGTAGCAGTCAGGACCATTATGTGTCAGCTTTTGTCATTCACTACTACGACAAGGCAGGTAACGAAATTACCTCTCAAATTGTCAATAATGGTGAAGACAGCCACTATCAGCACTTCTTCATGGTAGATAATATTCGCCCTTCTTATGGCGGAAAGAAGGAGGCTACGGACGTGAACTCAAAGGAATTTTTGATTACGTATATTGTGATACGGACCCATGGAATAAGACTAACAAGTATGACGGTGCTAAATTCACTGGTCAGTCGAACCCTATCGGACAAAAAGGCTACTTTAAGTTTTTGCGTACGCATAAGCAGTTTAACCTCGAAATTCGCCTGATGCGCGCGCATAAGTCTAAGTTTATAAATGGTGAGGCTAGTCCTTTCTGCGCACCAACCGAACGTCAGTTGAAGGATGAAGCGTGGTTGCCAACCATCGTCGTACCAATGAATATCTATATGGACAGCGATGAGCGTGAACTCGATTCAAAGGTTTTCGACACTGATTTCGATAAGTTAAGCAACGATGCAAAGGATTATTCTGAGAGCAACCTCGTGTCAATCCGTTCGCTGATGGATGCCTTTGGAATAACCGATATCAAGACAGCTGTCCTCGATTTCTGGTGGAATTTCCATGGAGAAAGCAAGCACAGCGATGCCGGCTTCTGGTTCTAAGCGGAAGAGGGAGGAACTTCTGTTGGTTGACTTAAAGCAGAAGAGAATGTAAAACATCAGGAAGACAGAAAGCGTGAATATGCTTTCTGTCTTTTTTTATAGCCAATCGGCTACGAATCACACGAATGATGAGGCTGAATGTACAGATTAACCTTAGGGGTTAATGGCTAAATCGAGCAATGAATCGATTAGACAATATGTCATTGAAAAAACATGTCTTTGTGTCATTCTGTCTAAAACACAAGCAATTTGTTAACCCATCAACTCCCCAAGGGGTATCTTGCATTTCATTCCCTTTGATAGAGGGGGCAGTTTACTGTTTGCTAGCCTAATTACCAGTTCCTTTATTTTTCCTTAAATCATTTTGCTTATCAATATTTTTTTATATATTTGCGCCGAATTATAATCTATATATTACATAACCTAAATATTTTGAATTATGGAACACATTCCACAAGTTTTTTGGCTCATCCCTATTGCATCAGTGTGCGCATTGGGAATGGCATGGTACTTCTTTAGGTCCATGATTAAAGCCGAGGAAGGCACACCACGTATGATTGAGATTGCTGAGTACGTAAGACGAGGCGCAATGGCGTATCTGAAACAGCAGTACAAAATCGTATTGATTGTCTTTGTAGTCCTCGCTATCATCTTCGCCATCATGGCTTACGGCTTCAATGCCCAGAACGAATGGGTGCCTTTCGCCTTCTTGACAGGTGGTTTCTTCTCTGGCCTTGCAGGTTTCTTCGGTATGAAAACCGCAACCTATGCTAGTGCTAGAACAGCCAATGCAGCCCGTAATGGACTCAATGATGGACTCAAGATTGCCTTCCGTTCGGGTGCTGTCATGGGTTTAGTCGTTGTAGGACTGGGCTTGTTAGACATTGCTATTTGGTTCATTGTCCTCACTTGGTTCTACGCTGATAAGATGACGCCAAGCGAGATGCTCATCACCATTACGACAACGATGCTGACCTTCGGTATGGGTGCATCTACACAGGCTTTGTTTGCACGTGTCGGTGGTGGTATCTATACGAAGGCGGCTGACGTTGGTGCCGACCTCGTTGGTAAGGTGGAAGCCAATATCCCTGAGGACGACCCACGCAACCCTGCAACGATTGCCGATAACGTAGGCGATAACGTGGGCGACGTGGCTGGTATGGGTGCCGACCTCTACGAGAGCTATTGCGGTTCGATTCTCTCAACTGCTGCCTTGGGTGCTACCGCCTTTGCAGCGTCAGCAGGCGACATGCAGTTGCGTGCTGTCATTGCTCCAATGCTCATCGCTGCTGTGGGTGTCTTCTTGAGTTTGTTCGGTATCTTCTTAGTAAGAACGAAGGAAGGAGCAACGATGAAGGACCTCCTCCGCGCTTTAGGACTTGGTACGAACACGGCTGCCGTACTCATTGCTGCAGCGAGCTTCCTGATTCTCTATCTCTTAGGCCTTGAGAACTGGCTCGGCGTCAGCTTCTCTGTGATTGCTGGTTTGGCAGCTGGTGTTGTCATCGGTCAAGCTACAGAGTACTATACTTCCCAGAGTTACACGCCAACAAAGGCTATCTCAGAGGCAAGTCAAACGGGTTCAGCTACTGTTATTATAAAAGGTATAGGTACGGGTATGATTTCTACTTGTATTCCTGTCCTCGCTATTTCCATCGCTATCATGCTGAGTTATCTCTGTGCTAACGGCTTCGACATGTCTATGTCTGCGCTTTCTATCCAGCACGGACTCTATGGTATTGGTATCGCTGCCGTGGGTATGCTCTCAACCTTGGGTATCACCTTGGCAACAGATGCCTACGGACCAATTGCCGACAATGCGGGTGGTAACGCTGAGATGAGCGAACTAGGAGCGGAAGTGCGTCAGCGTACAGATGCCCTTGATGCCTTGGGTAACACCACAGCGGCTACCGGTAAGGGCTTTGCCATCGGTTCTGCAGCGTTGACAGCGTTAGCGCTCTTGGCTTCATATATTGAAGAAATCAAGATTGCCATGGCGCGTGTCGGTACACAGATGACGAATGTTGCAGGCGAGACCATCGATGCTACCAAGGCTACGATACCAGACTTCATGAACTTCTTCCAGGTCAACCTGATGAATCCTAAGGTTCTCGTTGGTGCGTTCATCGGTGCTATGGCAGCCTTCCTCTTCTGCGGTCTCACAATGGGTGCTGTGGGTAGAGCAGCTGGTAAGATGGTGGCAGAGGTGCGCCGTCAGTTCCGTGAGATTAAAGGCATATTAGAAGGAACAGGCACACCAGACTATGGTCGCTGTGTAGAAATCAGTACACAGAGTGCTCAGCACGAGATGATTATCCCATCTTTGTTGGCTATCATCATCCCTGTCATCGTAGGTCTTTTACTTGGTGTAGCAGGTGTATTAGGTTTGTTGGTAGGTGGTTTAGCAGCAGGCTTCACCCTTGCTGTCTTCATGTCGAATGCTGGTGGTGCGTGGGACAACGCCAAGAAGTTTGTTGAAGAGGGCAACCATGGTGGTAAAGGCTCTGACGCTCACAAGGCAACGATTGTTGGTGACACCGTTGGCGACCCATTCAAAGACACGTCTGGCCCATCGCTTAACATCCTTATCAAACTGATGAGTATGGTCAGCATCGTGATGGCAGGTCTCACTGTTGCTTGTTTGTAAGTAAGCTAATAATTACTTTGGTTCTATAACGCATCGTGTGGAGTGTGTGTTGATATCCCACGTGTTTGGTGCGGGTGCCTAGCACTAATGGTGCGGATGGTATGCACATGTGGTGCGGATGGTATGCACCACATGTGCGCATGATTAACACCCTTACTCTCCCCGATGGGGAGGGATGGGGTGGGTTACCACTGCCCCTTCAACACCTCTAGCAACTCCTTCGAGATGGTCTCATTCGCAGCCTTCGTATAACGCAGGTCGGTGAAGACTTGTGCGAGGGTTTCTTTGTTATTGATTTCAACGAAATGCTTATTTTCAGGCAGCTGCTCCTTTGGCGTATAGAAGGCGTTGATGCGGTCGGGCGTGTAGTCATTATACGTCTCGTTGTGGATGATGCTGTCGATAGGCAGACGGTCAACGAGAGGAGGGTTTTCGTCTGGCCAGCCGAGTGTGATGGTGGCGACAGGCATCACTAGGCGAGGGAGTTGTAATACGTCAATGATTGCCTTAGGGTTGTAGATTGTCGTACCTAAGAAGCAAGTGCCCAAGCCCTCTTCTTCTGCGAGGTTGCAGAAAGTCTGACAATAGAGCAGCGCATCCGTGGCAGCATTCAGGAACGAGAGGAAGTTGTCGTAACCCGGTGTAGCCTTGCGGTTCTCCGCCCACAGTGTTGTACGGCGGAAGTCGGCACAGAATGTCAGTACTACAGGTGCTCCCTCCACCATCGGCTGATTGAAGTGCGCAGGGGCAAGTTGTGCCTTCTTCTCCGCATCGCGTGTGATGACAACAGAGTAAAGTTGTAGGTTCCCCATTGTTGGGGTACGTTCTGCTTTCTCCAGTAAAGCCCTTAACAGTGGCTCAGAAACATCCTTATTGGTATATTTCCTTATCGTCTTTCTTGTATTGATAGTTTCCATTTTGGATAATTTTGGTGCTACAAAGTTAAGTAAATGTTTTCTATTTTGGAAAACAATTCGTAACTTCGCAGACGAAAAAATTTCTAAAACGACAAGAATGGACACCAATCAAACTTACTCATACGATGAAGCTTTCCAAGCTGCATTGGCTTATTTCGGTGGCGATGAACTTGCTGCCCGTGTATGGGTCAATAAGTATGCGATGAAGGATAGCTTCGGAAATATCTATGAGAAATCGCCTGAACAGATGCATTGGCGCATTGCCAATGAGATTGCTCGCATTGAAAAAAAGTATAAAAACCCATTGACAGCTCAGGAGGTGTTCGACCTCTTGGACCATTTCCGATATATTATTCCTGCTGGAAGTCCAATGACTGGTATTGGCAACAACTATCAGGTAGCCTCCTTGTCCAATTGTTTTGTTATTGGACTGGATGGTGATGCCGATTCCTATGGTGCTATTATGCGCATTGACGAGGAGCAGGTGCAGCTGATGAAGCGTCGTGGTGGTGTGGGACATGACCTGACCCACATCCGTCCAAAGGGCTCACCCGTGAACAATTCTGCTCTGACTTCAACAGGACTTGTCCCTTTCATGGAGCGTTACTCCAACAGTACACGTGAGGTAGCGCAGGACGGTCGTCGTGGTGCCTTGATGCTTTCCGTAAGTATTAAGCATCCTGACTCTGAGGCTTTTATTGATGCCAAGATGGAGGAAGGAAAGGTGACAGGTGCCAATGTATCGGTGAAGATAACCGATGAGTTCATGCAGGCTGTCGTTAAGGATGAGAAATACGTGCAGCAGTTCCCTACGGAGAGCGACCAGCCAAGTGTTACAAAGGAAGTGTCAGCGAAGGAACTATGGGGAAAGATTGTACACAATGCATGGAAGAGTGCTGAGCCAGGCGTGTTATTCTGGGATACGATTATCCGCGAGAGCATTCCTGACTGTTATGCCGACCTCGGTTTCAAGACCGTTTCAACCAACCCGTGTGGTGAGATTCCGCTCTGTCCTTACGACAGTTGCCGACTTCTTTCGTTGAATCTCTATTCCTATGTTATCGACCCATTCACTGACCATGCACGTTTTGATATGGATCTTTTCAAACGTCATGCACAACTTGCACAGCGTTTGATGGACGATATCATCGACCTTGAGATGGAGAAAATCGACCTCATCATGTCGAAGATTAAGACCGACCCTCAGGATGATGAGGTTAAGCTTGCAGAGTATCATCTCTGGGAGAAGATAAAGAAGAAGAGCTGTCAGGGTCGTCGTACGGGTGTGGGTATCACCGCTGAAGGCGATATGATTGCCGCTATGGGTTTACGCTATGGTACTCAAGAGGCAACCGACTTCTCTGTTGAGATTCATCGTGCCTTGGCACTGAGTGCTTACCGCTCATCGGTGACAATGGCTGAGGAGCGTGGAGCCTTTGAGATATATGATGCGAAGCGTGAGGAGAAAAATCCGTTCATCCTTCGTCTGAAGGAGGCTGATGGACAGCTTTACGAGGATATGAAGAAGTATGGTCGTCGTAATATTGCCTGTCTGACCATCGCACCAACGGGTACCACCTCGCTGATGACACAGACGACCTCGGGTATCGAGCCAGTCTTCATGCCAGTCTATAAACGTCGTCGTAAGGTTAATCCTAACGATGCCGATGTGCATGTTGACTTTGTCGATGAGGTGGGCGACTCTTTTGAAGAGTACATCGTTTACCACCGTAAGTTCTTGACATGGATGGAGGTAAACGGAATCGACACGCAGAAGAAGTACAGCCAAGAAGAGATTGACGCACTTGTGAAGCGTTCACCTTATTATAAAGCGACAGCCAACGATGTTGATTGGCTGATGAAGGTGCGTATGCAAGGTGAGATTCAGAAGTGGGTTGACCATTCTATCTCCGTGACAGTGAACTTGCCTAACCAGGTTGATGAGGAATTAGTCAATAAGCTCTATGTTGAGGCATGGCGCAGCGGCTGTAAGGGATGTACAATCTATCGTGATGGTAGCCGTTCGGGTGTGATGATTTCTGTCTCTAAGAAAGATAAGAAGAAAGAAGAGAAACCAGCTGATGAAGAGAAGGCGAAAGATCTCAACTCAGCCGAGGAACACCACGAACACCTCAGCAGTCGACCACAGGTGATTGAAGTTCGTCCAAAGGAATTGGAATGCGACGTTGTTCGTTTCCAAAACAATAAAGAGAAATGGGTGGCTTTCGTTGGTTTGTTAGAGGGTTATCCTTACGAAATCTTTACCGGTTTGCAGGATGATGAGGAAGGTATTGCCCTTCCAAAGAGCGTCACGAAGGGTAAGATTATCAAGCAGACAGCTGAGGATGGTAGCCATCGTTACGACTTCCAGTTTGAGAATAAGCGTGGCTACAAGACGACCGTTGAAGGCTTGTCAGAGAAGTTCAACCCAGAGTATTGGAACTATGCGAAGCTGATTTCAGGTGTGCTGCGTTATCGTATGCCAATCGACCACGTCATCAAGCTCGTTGGTTCGCTGCAATTGAAGAGTGAAAGCATCAACACCTGGAAGAATGGTGTTGAGCGCGCTTTGAAGAAATATGTTACGGATGGTACGAGTGCGTCAGGTCTGAAGTGCCCTGTCTGCGGTCAAGAGACCCTTGTTTATCAAGAAGGTTGCCTGATTTGTACCAACTGTGGAGCCTCACGTTGCGGCTAAATAGTGAGTAGTAAAAACGTAATAAGTCAGAGGGCAGGCGGCTCGTCATGCCCTCACATTCCCTAACGAATGATAAAAATAATGACAAGTTATATTCTTCTGCAAGGGCTTCACTTCCATGCTCGCATCGGAGTAGGCGAGCAGGAGCGGGTTGTCGGTAACGAGTATGTCATCAACCTACGGATAGGCTATCCTCTTGCAAAGGCAATGAAGAGCGATGATGTGGCGGACACGCTGAACTATGCTGAGGCTTTTGAGGTCATTCGTGAGGTGATGAGACGTCCCGCCCAGCTGTTAGAGTCAGTCGCTGGTTCCATTGTCGAAGCATTGTCAGCGGCTTTTCCAATGATAAGTAGTATCGACTTAGAACTCGTGAAACTTAATCCGCCAATGGGTGCTGATTGTGACGGAGCAGGCGTGGAATTACACTTAATAAATGATAAAACCAAGGATTAGCGACTTGGTTTTCAACGAAAAACCGTATCTTTGTCGTTTAAATGGTTAAGTATGTTTAAGAAAATATCGCTTCTCTTTGTTTTCTTGGTCATGTTTGTTAGCGTTTCCTTAGCTTCAAACGGACGATTCACACTGGTTATTGATCCTGGTCATGGTGGTCATGACGCAGGTGCTATAGGTGCTATATCAAAGGAGAAGGACATCAACTTGAATATAGCTTTGGCTTTCGGTCGCTATGTTGAGCAGAATATGCCGGATGTTAATGTGATTTATACCCGTAAGACCGATGTGTTTATCCCTTTGCATCAGCGTGCCGATATTGCCAATAAAGCCAAGGCTGACCTCTTTATCTCTGTGCATACGAACTCCGTGGGTTCGGGGCGTTACGTGAAAGGCTTCCAGGTTTATACCTTAGGTATGCACCGTGCGAAAGATAATCTCGACGTTGCGATGCGTGAGAATGGCGTTATCTCAATGGAGAAAGGCTATCAGCAGACTTATCAGGGCTTCGATCCAAACTCTTCTGAGAGCTATATCATGTTTGAATTCATGCAGAATGCGAACATGGAGAGAAGTGTTGAGCTGGCGCGAATGATACAAAACTCTGTTTGTTCTAGTGCCGGACGTGTTGACAAGGGCGTTCATCAAGCGGGTTTCCTCGTACTTCGTGAGAGTTATATGCCGAGTTGTTTGATAGAGTTGGGCTTTATCACAGCAGCTGATGAGGAGGAATTTCTGAACTCTCCTACAGGTATCGATGCGATGGCGAAGGGTATTTACAATGCTTTTGTACAATACAAGAATAAGTATGACTCACGCATCGTTGTTCCTTATCGCCCTGCTGAGAATAAGCGTATCGTCGTTGATCGCGTTATCCCAACTGTACCAGCAGGTAGGCCAAACGCTGTAATCCCTGTTGAGAAGCCGCGTCCTTCGGATCGTGGACAAAGCACACGTACTACTGTTCCTGTTGAGCAACCACGTTCTTCAGCACCAACACCAAAGCCTCGCCCTATGACGAAGATACAAGAGGCGAAGAAACGTATCTCAGATGCCATCCGCGAGTTGCTCCCATGTAATGACGCAGAGTCTGAGACACAGAAGAACCAACCCGTGTTTAAGGTGCAGATTATTGCCTCTAACCGCCAGTTGCGGTCGGGCAGTGAGTTGTTCCGTGGTCGAAACGATATTGATTGTACACAAGAAGGCAACTTCTATAAGTACACCGTAGGTTCCAGTACGAATTATAATGAGATAGCCAGCCTACGCAATAAGCTGTTGAAAGACTTCCCACAGTCATTCATCATCGCATACAAAGGGGGCATGCGTATGGATGTTAATCAGGCGATAGCAGAGTTTCTTAAGAATAAAAAGAATAAGTAAATAAAACGGATATGAAGAAATTTTTCACTCCTCAAGTAAAGATTGCACTTGTTGCTATACTTGCTGTTGTTGTGTTGTTCTTAGGAATGCAGTTCCTAAAGGGCTTATCACTCTTCTCGAACGATGCACATTATAAAATCAAGTTCGACGATATTACGGGCTTGTCAAATTCAACACCTGTTTACGCACGTGGTTTCAAGGTGGGTATCGTTCGGAACATTAACTACGACTATGACAAGTTGGGCGAACTAATCACCGTCGATATCAATGTTGACAGAACCCTGAGAATCCCAGAGGGTACTACCGCTGAGATTATCAGTGACATCATGGGTAATGTGAAGGTTGAACTCAAGTTTGCCAAGAACAGCCAAATCCTGAAGGAGAATGGATGGATTGACGGACGCATCAACGATGGAACCTTAGGCGACTTGAAGAGTATGGTCCCTTCGTTCCAGAAGATGTTGCCAAAGGTGGATAGCATCCTTGGTAGCGTCAACGCACTGCTTGCCGATCCAGCCCTGAAGAGTTCTATGCATAACATCGACAAGATTACGAACGACCTCACCACTTCAACACGTGAGTTAAACACCCTCTTGGCACAGGTCAATGGCTCTTTGCCTTCGCTGGTGACGAAGACGGGGCGTGTGATGGACAATGCCAATGGATTGATGAACAATGCCAACAGAGGCATCACAGAGGCACGTGGCGCTATCCGTGGCGCAAACACGATGATGGCTACACTTAATAATAAGGTCGATGGAGTGGATGTTGAAGGAACGATGGCTAGGGTTAACGCAACCATCGACAACCTGAATGCTTTCACAGCTAAGTTGAACAGCGGAGAAGGATCAATGGGCCTGTTGCTAAATGATGCATCATTGTACAATAATCTTAACAATACAGTGCGTTCAGCTGATAGTCTTTTGACAAATCTTAAGGCTCATCCAAAGCGTTACGTTCACTTCTCTATCTTTGGTAGAAAAGACAAGTAATTTAAATAAAGTCTAAATAGTTTAGGCAATGTTTCACACACGGGGAAAGGGTAATGAAGCCATTTGAGAATCAGCTTCTTTACCCTTTCCTCGTTTTTGTTTCACTCTTTTTGCTGTTAAAGGTGTGACGGCGGTTGAACAAGTTGTTTTTCAAACACTTACAAATACACAACCAGGAAAATGTATTGATTCCAGGTGGATATGATGCAACGTACACAGGTATAGCGATTTACATACTTTTCCGCATCTATTATATAAAACTGATGATAGCTAAGTTTACAAATAAATTGCTAACTTTGCACTATCAAAAAAAACAGAGATAAGGGCTTGCCGCTATCTCAAGAAAGGCATAGAAATTATAGACAACCGATTATGAACGTCAATCCTAAAAATCTTTGGGATAGTTGTCTCCAGCTCATTAAGGAGAATGTGACCGAGCAGCAATTTGACACTTGGTTTCGCCCGATTGTATTACAATCTTATAAACCGGCATCCAAGACATTGTTAGTTCAGGTTCCAAGTCAATTCGTATATGAGTATTTGGAGGGACATTACGTAGATTTGCTACGTAAGGTGCTCACGCGTGTCTTCGGACAGGGCGTGCAGCTGACGTATCGTGTCATGGTTGACCAGGAGAATCACCTCTCGCAGGACTTTGAGCAGGATACCGTTGAGGATATCTCTTCACAGCGTCCGACAGCGCGTGCCAATCAAAGCCCTACAGTGCTGGATACAGTTCCGCAGGACCTCGATTCACAGCTCGACCCTCATAAGTCATTCAGCAACTATGTTGAAGGCGACAGCAACAAACTTCCACGCTCGATCGGTCTTTCTATCGCAGAACACCCTAACACAACACAGTTTAACCCAATGTTCATCTATGGACCATCGGGCTGTGGTAAGACCCACCTGGTCAACGCTATCGGATTAAAAGCAAAACAGCTTTATCCACAAAAGCGTGTGTTGTATGTTTCTGCACGTCTGTTCCAAGTACAATATACTGATTCTGTACGACAGAATACTACCAATGATTTTATCAATTTCTATCAGACAATTGATATCCTCATTGTCGATGATATTCAGGAATGGGTCACTGCTACAAAGACACAGGACACCTTCTTCCATATCTTCAACCACCTTTTCCGTAATGGAAAACGTATCATCTTAGCCAGTGACCGACCACCAGTCGATCTCAAGGGCATGAACGATCGCCTGCTGACGCGTTTCTCTTGCGGATTGATAGCTGAGCTTGAGAAGCCTAACGTTCAACTTTGTGTGGATATTCTCCACAGCAAGATTAAGCGTGACGGACTCAATATCCCTGAGGATGTTGTACGCTTTATCGCTGAGACTGCTAATGGTAGCGTGCGCGACCTGCAGGGTGTTATCAACTCCCTCTTGGCTTACAGCGTTGTCTATAACAGCAACATCGATATGCGTCTGGCTGAACGGGTTATCAAACGTGCCGTGAAGATTGACGACGAACCGCTGACCATCGATGATATCATGGATAAGGTATGCTCACATTATAATGTCACGATGATGGCAGTCAACTCTCGTTCGCGTAAGAAAGACATTGTGATGGCACGCCAGGTGAGTATGTATATGGCGCAGAAATATACGAAGATGCCTGCAAGTCGTATCGGAAAGTTGGTGGGTAATCGCGACCACAGCACCGTCATCCACAGCTGTTCAAAGATAGAAGATCGCTTGAAGGTTGATAAAGGATTCTCTGCTGAAATCGCAAGTATCGAAAACTCGTTTAAGTTAAAAGCATAGGGTATTAGTTTGAAGTCTGTCGCAATGATTGGTGACAGGCTTTTTTTAATTCTGAATTATCCACTCACCCAACTGATAATTTTCCTCTCTTTGTTTCTGAAATATCTTTACATATTTCATTCAAAAATCCCTTCATAGGTCCTGAAAATCCCTCAAAAAGCCACCTTTGTAACCCTCTTGTTTTCAATAGATTACAAAGCTGTTTCTAAAAGGTGCTTAGTAAGGGGCTTAAAGGGCGTTAGTAAGACCCTTGAAGGGCGTCTTCAACAAGCCAATTGGGCGTCTTTAAGTATCTCAAAGAGCATCTCCTAAAAATGCGTTTGTGAATTTATTTTACATTCAGACTTTGTTTTTAAGGCAGAATGTACAGAATGCCCAGATTTTTAATGTACATATTTGGGTGCTCGATTTATTAACTGGACTGCCGATACGCCCTGAGACTTTTCCAATGACATGTGACAGAGAAGGTGACCGATTCCAAAACGTGAAAAAGGATAGAATATTCAAGGTGATGGTGCTTGTAACACTCAACAAGTGGGCTAACTCAGATAAATTGCTTAATTTATGCATCCATAACAGTTCCCTTTAAAAAGGTGATACCTAAATGATTGGATACCATAAAGGTACAACTCTTCTCAGAGAAACTGTTATGTTTAACTCTCTATTTGAGAGTGGGAAACTTTAGTGTTTAAAAATCTTTTGTGCAAAGATAGTCAGATATTCTCTCCAGTTACGCCAGGTATGACCACCTTTTGTCTTAAGATAAACGTATTTATAAGATTCTTTATCCAATGCTGCACGAAGCTTTTCATCATCCTGTGAGAGGAAATCATCCTTACCAATACCTATCCATATAAGCTTAGGAGATTTCTTACATAGCGTCTTAAACTTCTCGTCAATATTCTGATAAATAGGAGAAAGACGATCACCATCCTTTGACATCTGACTGAATGCCGCAGAAAATAAGCCAATATAATCAAAGGCGTCAGGATTATTTAATGCAATGTAAATTGAATGGAAACCGCCCATAGAGAGTCCTGCAACAGCTCTGTTTGCCTTATCTTTCTTCACACGATAAGCCTTTTCAACAAACTGAATGATATCTGGGAAGGCCTTTTCAAAGTTTCCATCCATTGTTTTAGGGTATCGCAATGCAGCAGTAACTAATCCGCTAGAACCCTCACCTGGTGCTGCTTCCTGCGAAATATTACCATTTGGCATCACCACTACCATTGGTTCTGCTTTTCCCTCGGCAATGAGGTTATCTAAAATTTGCGTGGCACGACCCAATTCTTCCCATGCATTCTCATCACCTCCCATACCATGAAGCAAATAAAGAACAGGATAGCGTCGATTGCTTGTCTCGTAACCTGCTGGCGTATAGACTGTCATACGACGTTTAATCCCTGCTGTTGGACTATCATACCATACCTTTCTTACCGTTCCATGAGGTACATTCTTTACCGCATACAAGCCATCTACACCGCCGCCAACAAGCGCAACACTATATGTATTACCAATATCGCGCACCGTATATATGTTCTTTGGATCAGTTATCTTTACACCATCAACAATGAGATTATAACTGTAGAACTCTGGTTTTAAGGGTGCAGTTGTCAGTGTCCATCGTCCAGTTTCATCTTTATTCATCAGCTGTGGGCTCCAGTCACCATCCGCATACTTATCAGAAGTATCTTTCCCTGCATATAGGAAATTACCTGTAAGCTCAACCTTCTTTGCATCTGGTGCAAAAAGACTGATAGTTAAAGTGTTATCAGCATTTACTATAGGAGATACAATCTCGTTGTCTTTCCAGTTAAGAACCTCCTGAGCAGCTACTAATGATATGCTTGTAAGGCAAGCAAAAAAAGAATGAACCTTTTCATGATTTCGTATTTTTATTTATGACATTAACTTAATTCTCAATGGTTGTGGGCACTATTTTTGAAGTGAGACACATATTTGATGATGTCTATATACGTTGATAAACCTTAAAAACATTATTACCAATGAGTTATAAAGGTGTCAGATATATGAAGACTTCTCCCCACCATTTCAAATATCTTTTATTATTTACTACTTATAATCAGTAAATCCAAAGCTGTTTTATAGCTCAATCTGCTTATGTCTTTTGAGACTTCTCTACGCACAGGCAAAGGTAAATAAAAATCATATAAATTCAAATACATAAACAAAAAAACAAAGTCATGTGCTATTAAAGAACAACTACGCATCCCATATAATATGAAACATTCACTTCTGTTTTCCAGTGCTTTGGTCATAATCTCAAAGTTGTTGCGCATTTCTGAGCCGGTGACTATTAATTGCCCTATCTCACTAACAGAGAAGCCAAGAACGCCACAAAGCGCAGTAGGCAAGCTCTCTATGCACTTCAGTACACGATGCCATAGCGTAAGTGCCGTGACATCTTCTTCCATGTAGGCAAACAATTCCCCATGGTCTCATAGTCTGAGTAGATGACCAAGACCAAAGTATGAGAAAAGTGAGAAAATATCGCTGCTTATATTTTTTTAACACTCAAAAGCTTGGAAGTTTCGCTTAAATTATCTAGATTCGCATCCATAATAGTTACTCTTTAATTTATTGATAATCAATGTAATAAAGCACTAAAAAGTTACCAATAATTATTGAGAAACTGTTATTTTAAGCCAACTTCTTGAGGGTGGGAAACTTTAGATGTTTAATGACTTTTTATGACTTTTCTGTTAAATGCGTAGATGTTTTTCGTATAGCGTTAAAGGAAGAATCGAAGTTATGGTTCTATAACGTTTCATATGGGTAATAGGTTTTGATTAGTTCGTAATATAACATATTACTACAATAAAGTTTTCAGTTTTAGAATATCTTTCATACTCTCTTTTTGCTAATAAAACTCATGAGTTCGAAAATCTAAGGTCTGTCTATGAATGTAACGGAAATTATACTATGCAAGTTTCTAAATCTACCTGCACGAAACGTTACAGAGCAAAAAATCCGATGCCTATATCTCCAAGAATATGAAAGGCGGAGGCTGTAAGTTTTTTGTAATTAACCACTATTTTTTCCTTTTTCTTGACATAACCTTAGTAAATAAATACTATCTTTGTACCCGAACGAGTTGAAAAGCCAAACAATGGTCAACACCATAAGTATTACTACCTGACACTAAGGCCTGAGAACATCTTAATATTTATCTTTGTAAGTTCAGTCATATGGATAGAATGTATTTGATTAAAGAACTTTCTTTTCTGTTGAAGGTTTCGAACGTTAAAATTGATAGAAGTCTTTTGATAAAAGAACTCCTGTCTGATCCATGCTATCCTAATTTGGTATCGATCTCGAAGACGCTAAATTTTTTCGGTGTTGAAAATGAATCCTATATTGTTGACATAGATCATTTGTCAAGTCTCAAAAATGTTATTGTTCATACCACAGATGAGAATGGTCATTTTTATGTATTAAAAGGATGCTGCAAAGATGATGTATACCTATATGATGGCAGTGACAAAACTATTTCTAAATCAGAGTTTCTATCTATTTGGAATGGTGTTACTCTAAAAATAAACAGGGTACATCAGGATTATCACCCATCTAATAATCATACTCTGAGCATTTTTTTGCGACTTTATTCTTATTGGTAGTTAGTAGTGTCTCTATTCTTCAAGATAAAATGATTCAGGCTCTTTTTTTTCTGAACATTATAGGGTTGGCACTTGCAGGTACTTTACTTAAGAAGCAGATGTACAACTATGATACAATTCCTTTTTGTATGAGGGGAACTAAGTTTGATTGTAAATATGTTTCTGACCGAAATCCATTTAGGCGCTGGATTCCATTCGATTTGCCCGTTTTAGGATTATTTTTTTTCATTTTCTGCATAAGCTATTTAATGCTAACTCAATACACAAATTTTATCTTATGGACAGTTAACTTTGTTGCTGTTATTATTATGCTTATACTAACATGTTACCAATTGTTCATGATACGCAAGTATTGTGTGTATTGCTTGAGTATAACAATAATAGTAATGATAAAGATTTTCCTGCTAAAGCCATCATTAGCAACAATAAGACTAGTTACATTTTCGAACTTAATATGTGCATTTTCATTAGCAGTTCTTTTGAGCATAATAATTTATAAATTTGCATATGCTGATAGTATCTTAGATGAAAAGGAGATTGAATTATTAAGATTAAAACGAAATAAAAGAATCATGTCTGAGTGTTTCTCTAAAAAACACTTGGGAAATCCTATTAGCGATATGATGGAGTTTGGTAATAAAAATGCCGACATAGTTATCACAACCTTCATTAGTCTACGTTGTACTCATTGTCGGAAAGTTGTGAACGATGTTATAAATTTATTAACACAATTCCCTAAACGCTTCCTTTGGAGAGTTGTAATAGATGGGGTATATCACCCTGCTATGCCTGAAGATGTATTTGCTAAAATCAATGCTCGTCAACTAAATCTGTTAAGACTATATCACCAAGACAAGAAACAGTGTATGAAAGCATTAAGGGGATGGAATATTATGAGAAATAATATTAAAGACGCATATTTAATAGCCGCTTATAGGCATCAGCTTGAAATGCTTCAAAGTAAAAATATTAGTCATTATCCTCATATCTGGGTAAACGATTATATTTTTCCAAAAGAATATACTATAAAAGATTTACTATGTATGCAAGATGAGATTATTCAACTTCGATGAAAAAATATAACTGCATGTTGTCGAAGGCATAGCTACCCTTTTGCTCACATGGAGTATATAGAGGAAATAGCCTAATTCCTCTTTAAATATCATGGTACCTTAGAGTCGACATATGGTATGCATGGTTTAGGATTATTACTAACATTAAACTTTTGAATATGAAAAAGTTAGAACTATCACAAATGATGAGTATTTTGGGAGGCTATCAAGCTTCTGAGTGTAAGGCTGTTCAAGCTCATGCTGTAGCACTTTCTAAAAAGAATGCTTCTTTTGACGAATGGGAAGAATGGTGTCATCTTTACGATAAATACTGCTAATATGTATAATCGTAATTAATATTAATATTTGCATAGGGGAGTTTCCCCTATGCAAATTTAAAAATAATTATTATGAAATTATACTCTTTCTTTATTACATTTATAATGTCTCTACTTAGCTGCTATGGACAAAATACCCATATAATAGAACCAAGCATAATTGAAATCAGTTACCATACAAAGTATTGTAATGGTTATGATGATTTTGCACTTAGAGTAGGAAAAAACCTAAGTGAATATTTTAGTTATCATAAGTTACAATTTGATTCTTTGGCAACTAATCCAGAAACTGCTCTAGCTGTGATTAATGAAAAAATCAAAGCAGCCAAAAGCAATAATAAGACAACTGAACATAAAATAGAATTCCCAGGTCATGGAGACTATATTTATAGAAATCTTGAAGAAGGGAAACTAATAACTTATACACAAGTTTGGTTCTCTTATTATAGAATAGTAGAGGATATTCCCACGCAAAAATGGGTTATTTATGAAGACAGTACACAGAATATAATTGGATTCAATTGTACGATGGCTACAACACATTTTCGTGGACGAGAATGGAAAGTTTGGTTTAGTGAAGAAATTCCTTTATCACTCGGTCCATGGAAATTGGGAGGCTTACCTGGACTGATTTTAGCGGTACATTGTGATAATTTTGTGGATATAATTGCAACTAATATAAAAAGAGAGCAATTATCGCCAATTAAATTTTATAATTTCTGGGAAAATAAATTTGAAGATATAGAACGTTGCACCTTTCTAAAAATGGCTGCTAATCCCAAAGGCTGTCCAAAGAATGTTATTATTATTCCTGAAATGGAATTAGAATAAAGAGCAGCATATGAAAAAATATATTATCTTGATTTTGGTTCTACTATATGTACAATCTGTAAGAGCACAAGAGATAGTACAAGGAAATGTTACAGATATTGGGGGGCATCCAGTACCTGCAGCCATTATTAAAACTATAGATGTTTTCACAAAGAAAACATTAAATTTCTGCCAGACTGATGATAAAGGAAATTTTACTATTACAGCAAAGGAAGGTACTATTTTGCGTATTTCAGCAATGAGTTATAAAAGCCAAGAATTAAAGATTGTGAAAAGTATGCCAAAACAGTATATCACATTAGAAGAAGATACTAAAATGCTGTCAGAGATAACTGTAAAAGCAAAACCTGTTCAATTAAGTGGGGATACTATAAAATACCTCTTAAATACTTATGCAAAGCCTAATGATCGAACTCTATCAGATGTTCTTGCACGTGTTCCAGGTTTTGAGGTGAATAAAGAGAATGGAGAAATACAGTATGAAGGTAAGACTATAAGCAATTTTTATATTGAAGGTATGAATATGATGGATGGTAAATATGGTTTGGCAACTAAATCATTACCGAAAGATGATGTGGCTACCGTTGAAGTAATGAAGCATCATCAACCTATCCGCGTACTAGATGACTTTACTTATTCTGACGACAATGCCATTAATGTTAAAATGAAAAAAGGTGCAAAAGCACATTGGATGACTACTTTTAGTGGAAGTCTTGGTCTAAAGACTCATGGAGGATTGTGGAAATTTGAAACATTTGCTATGCGTCTTAAGCCAAATTTCCAAACAATTCTTACCTACAAAACCAATAACATTGGCGACAATATACGAAGAGAGGCTGATGATCTTTTGAGTTTTGACGAGTTACATAGTCCTCTAACAGCCCTGCTCTCTCTCCCATCTCCATCACCTTTATTACTCAGAGGACGTTCGCTTTTTAATCGTTCTCATGCTATAAGTTTAAATGCATTACAACGTATAAATGAAAATTCTCAGATAAGTGCACAAGTTACTTATACCAATAATCGTGAAGAAGCTACTTCACTGAGACAATCGTATTATTATATGAATAGCGGAGTAAAGGCAGTGGAAACCAGCAAACAGTTTGTAGAAAACAGCAACAACCTCTTTGCAAAAATTAAATACGAGAATAATGCCAGCAATCATTATCTTAAAAACGAATTTTCTGGTAACTTCTCATGGAACAAGCAATGTTTGAATGAGCAAGGAACTAATCCACATACAATGTTGGGTAACTTGCCTATTTATACGCTGAAAGATAACTTCAGTATTATGAAGAAGTATGGTAAACGCCTTGTTACTTTTGAATCGAAGAATATATTAGAACTTCGTCCACAACAGATGTACGTCGACTCATCAGCACAGTCTATCAATCAGCATTATTATGAAACTAATACAGATATAAGTGGAAGTTTTAAATTAGGCAAATTTGTTGTATCAGGAAAAGCAGGAGTAAATGCAGGTATCCATTCCTTTTCATCAAATTTAGTAGGTGTTCCTGATAGCTTAGGATTACTTATAGGTAAAAGTAGTTTTACATTTGCAAAAATCTATATTAATCCAGATATCGAATATATAATAAAGGACTTTGAATTTACATTGTCCAGTGACATATCTTACAATCATTATAAGTATAGTTTAGACAATGTACATTATAAATTTCTATTTTCTCCTAATTTTCATCTTAGATGGAAAGTTACAGCAAGATGGAAATGTTTTGCGGATGCCTCCATTAATACAATACAAATTAATGCTGCTCAGTTTTATCCAACAGTGGTATTGCAAGACTATCAATATATGAACAAGGGCTTTGCTGATTACCACTTAAGTAAAGAAAAAAATATGGGTTTAGGCTTTACTTATAATGATGCTTTGGGAGGCACATCATTACGCTTACGACTAACTAGAGCATTTGGTAAATCGCCTTATATATCAACACAAGACTATATAGGCAACTATATTGTAGAATCCTTAACTCCTGGCAATACAAAATACAATAGCTGGAGTATTTTGTTCACAGGTTCACAGAGCATTCCTTTTATAAAAGGAATATTAAATGTAAGAACTTTGTATGATGTAATGAATAGTCATATAATACAGAATGGAAAGCAAATGCCATATGATAGGAAAAATTTTAGACTTACTTCTAGTATTGATATTGGGTTGATAAAAAAGGTTGATTTTACTTATAAGCTTACTTATAGTTTTAATCAGATGAAGATGCCTATGCTCGGAAGAACCTCTAATTTAAATAGTTGGAAGCATGAAGGAAAGGTTGTAATACCTCTTTGTAAAACTTTGAATTTAGAATCTTTGACAGAATACTATCATAACGAAGTCGCACAGAAAAAATTTAAGGATATTTTCTTTCAGGATTTCAGTTTGAAATTTAAAGTTAAATACTTCGATTTCAGTCTTGCTTTGAATAATGTTTTCAATAAAAAAAACTATGGCTATGGATTTAATAATACGTTTTCAAGTAGTTTTAGTAATCAAGACATTAGAGGAAGAGAACTAATGATTAGTTTCTATTATAAACCTTGATATGAATAGTTAATGCAGTTTTCAGATTATCGACAAAAAGATTCTATGCTCTGCGGCATTACCTGTTTACAAATGATTTGTAAATACTATGGAGCATATTTGAAGTTAAACTATCTCCAAGAACTTTGCCAAGAAGGTAGAGAGGGTATTTCGTTGGCTGCACTTAAACAAGGAACAGAGAGTTTAGGCTTTGAATGTTTATGTGGATTTGCTAATACTAAAGAATTATCGTCATCACTTCCTTGCATCCTCCACTGGAATCAAAACCATTTTGTGGTTCTGTATAAGGTTAAGAAAGGCAAGACTTTCTACATTGCTGACCCAGGCAAAGGACTTGTAAAATATAACCTTGAAGAATTTAAGAAGCACTGGATTAGTACTCAGTCGGGCGGTGAAGAGAAAGGCATCGCCATGTTCTTGGAACCCACACCAGCTTTTTATGAAAAGCAGACAGATGAACAGCCAACAGAGGAACGCTCATTTAAGTTCCTATTTGGCTATATCAAACAATACCGAAAATATTTCGGACAGATTGTCTTGGGGCTACTCGTGGGTAGCCTGCTGCAACTCATTCTGCCTTTCCTCACTCAATCCATCGTGGATGTGGGTATCAAAAACCAGAATATCGGCTTTATCTGGCTGATACTCTTGGGACAGTTGATGCTCACCGTGAGCCGTACTGCCATCGACTTTATCCGCCGTTGGCTCTTACTACATATCTCTTTGCGTATCAACATTTCTTTAGTAAGCGACTTCTTCATTAAGCTCTTAAAGCTGCCGATGTCGTTCTTCGACACCAAACTGATGGGCGACCTTATGCAGCGTATGGGCGACCATAGCCGTGTAAATACGTTCCTGACACAGCAAACGCTCAGCATCGTGTTTTCGCTCTTCACCTTTGTAGTGTTCAGTATCGTGCTGCTTTCCTATAACTGGCTCGTCTTTGCCATCTTTATGCTCGGCAGTCTGCTTTATGGCGGTTGGCTTGCACTCTTCCTCAGGCGCAGAAAAGTACTTGATTACGAACTCTTCGAGCAGCAAGCCATCAACAATAACAAGACTTACGAGTTTATCACCTCCATGCAGGAAATAAAGCTCCAAGATTGCGAGCAGCGTCGTCGCTGGGAATGGGAGGACGTACAGGCAGACCTCTTCGGTGTGCAGATGAAATCGCTGAAACTCCAGCAGACACAGGAGGCAGGTAGCATCTTCATCAACGAGCTAAAGAACATCGTCATCACGGTGGTGGCAGCAACAGCCGTCATTCACGGACAACTCACGCTGGGTATGATGCTTGCCGTGCAGTACATTATTGGTCAGCTCAATTCTCCTGTTGAACAGTTGATGAGTTTCTTCTACTCCGTACAAGATGTAAAGATAAGTCTTGAACGTATCAATGAAATCCATCGTATGGACGATGAGAACGGAAAGCAAGGATTGGAAACAGCAATGAAAGAAGAGGATAAGGGCATAGACCTTGAAAACGTAAACTTCAAATACGACCCTCACGCACTGAAAACAATCATAGATGATGTTAGTCTCACTATCCCCAAAGGTAAGGTAACAGCCATTGTGGGCGCATCGGGCAGCGGTAAAACAACACTCATTAAACTGATGTTGGGCTATTATCCCGTATTGGGTGGACAAATCAATATTGGTGGAACAGATGTAAATACGCTCAATAAAAAATGGTGGCGCAGACAGTGTGGTGTGGTAATGCAGGATGGTGTAATCTTCTCTGAGTCGATAGCTCGCAACATTGCCGTAGATGATAGCGAGATTGACAAAGATAGATTGCAAAGGGCAGCCGAGATTGCTTGTATTCACGACTATGTAATGGGGCTACCTTTAAAATACAATACCAAGATAGGACGCGATGGCGTTGGCTTAAGCCAAGGACAGAAACAGCGCATCCTAATAGCAAGAGCCGTATATAAGAACCCTGACTATATCTTCCTTGACGAAGCCACCAACTCGCTCGACGCCAACAATGAGCGCATGATTGTAGAGCATCTGGATGAGTTCTACAAAGGCAAGACGGTGGTTATCGTGGCGCACCGATTAAGTACGGTGAAAAATGCTGACCAGATAGTGGTATTGGATAAAGGCAAGGTGGTAGAAATTGGCAACCACGAAGCACTCACAGCAAAGCGGGGTGCATACTATAACCTTGTAAAGAATCAGTTAGAATTAGGCAACTAACAGCAGAAAGGAAGATTATGGCAGACAACAAGATAGAACTTCGCAGCGAGAAAGTAAGACATATCATTGGCGAGATACCGTCAAGGATTGTCCGTTATGGTATCACGATTATCACCATTGTGATATTGGGACTGCTGATTGGTGCATACTTTATACCTTATCCCGAAACCATCAGTGCAAAGGTGCAGATGACAAATGCCTATCAAGGCACAATAGCCATTCCTTATAAGTATGTGAATACGATGGCAAGCGGAATGACAGCAAACATCGAATTTGATGGTTACGATGCAGAGACATACGGAACAGCCAATGGTAAGATAATAGCCACATCGCATACACCCCGACAAACAGCAGCTGGCAGTGTGTTCACGGCACAGGTCAAGGTAACAGATTGCAAGTATAAACTCGTCAGCGGAATGGCAGGCACGGCAACTATACTTGTTAGCAATGAAAGCGTACTTCAAAGAATTGTCAAGCAAATAACAAATAGCATATAATTTCCTTTTTAATCGTAATAATGCGGTGAAAGAAAAAGGAAAACAATATAAATCATCAGTTATCCGTCTTTTCTATTAAGAATATCGGTGCAACATGATTTGTTATAGAGCCTTAGATTTTTTTCTCATTTTCTTGCATGTTTAATTTATATTGCATATATTTGCTACTGAACGTATAAAGCAAGTGATTATGAACTAAAGTTTCCCACCCCTCTATTTTATGGCTGTTTTAGCCAAATTGCTTTGTGAGTGCCCATGAAGGTGAGCCGTTAACACTTGCTTAAAAAAAAGTTTACGGTTGTGAACTTTTCTTGTTATCTGTCTTCCAATGCTTTGACCATAATCTCAAAGTTGTTCCGCATTTCTGAGTCGGTGACTATTAACTGCCCTATCTCACTAACAGAGAAGCCAAGAACGCCACAAAGCGCAGTAGGCAAGTTCTCTATGCACTTCAGTACACGATACCATAGCGTAAGTGCCGTTACATCTTCTTCCATGTGGGCAAACAATTCCCCATGGTCTCATAGTCTGAGTAGATGGCTAAGACCAAAGTATGAGAAAAATGAGAAATATCGCTGCTTATAATTTTTTTAACACTCAAAAGCTTGGAAGTTTCGTTTAAATTGTCTAGATTCGCATCCATATTAAAGTTACTCTTAAATTTAAAGATAATCAATACTGTATAACACTACAAAGTTACCAACAATTATTGAAAAACAGTTGTTTCAAGCTAACTTCTTGAGGGTGTGAAACTTTAGCAAATATATTTGCAACAGAAATAATCAAATTGACAAGATTATAAAGCAGACCAAACTGTAATAAAAAGGAGAAGAAGTCGAAAATCTATAAAAGTAGATAAAATAAATTACTAACATTAGATATGCGTCTTAAACCTATAATCATAGAAAGATGTCATAATATAGAAGCTTTAAAGGAAATTCATCCAAGCCTTTACGAGCTACTTATTAAGTGTGGTTTTATAGTGTTATCTGCGCATGATGAAATGAAAAGTTGGGTAGATGAGATTAATTCCAAATTGCAGTCAGACGATTATGTAAGAATAACCATAAACCCAACCTTGGATTGTAATCTAAGATGCTGGTATTGTTATGAAAGCCATTTAAAGGGTAGTTTAATGTCTAAGGATACATTATGAATTTCAAAATTGCAAATACCTGATATCGATGAGAAAAGTTGTATTTTTGTTTTTAGTAATAATGCTATCCTTCAATGGTGTTATGTATGCACAGGAAGTAGAGGGATATGTTTTAGATAATCAAGGAAAGCCTGTAGAGTCTGCATCGGTAGCCATCTTAGCTTCTACTGATTCTACGCTGGTAGGCGGTTGTATAACGCTGGCAGATGGACAATTCAAGGTTAAGGTTCCTGACGAAAACAAAATCGTGATTGTGAGAGTATCTCACATGTCGTATGAAGATGCTTTCCAAACCAAGCAGGTAGATAATACCCCCATGAAGATTATGCTATCTCCAAAAGCGGTTAATTTGGATGGCATTACTATATCGGCTTCAAGGTTTGTACAAAACACGATAGGGTACTCTGTAAACTTAACTGACTCTCCTATCTTGAAAGGAAAGAAAACAGCTGATGCTTTGATATTCCTCCCAGGAATAACTAAAAAAAACGGAGTTATCAACATTAATGGACTTCCTGTTAGCGAAATATATGTAAATGGATTTAAAATAACCTCGCAAGAAGAACTTAATAAGTTTCCAGCCAATATGATAGGCTCTGTGAAGGTTGATTACCTTGCAGGAAGTAACACCAATGCCTCTACTGGTGGAGGAGTTATCAATATCTCATTAAGGAAAATAGCCGATAGGAACTATTACGGTAGTTTGTCTGCGGAGGGAACCGCACACAAGGGGAACGGTATAGAAGAAGAAAGTTTAGGAGGAACGATATACTATAGATACAAGGATCTGCATATTTATGATAATTTATCTCTGCCTTGGTATCAGTATAAAGAGACTGGTAAACAATTTCTTTATAATAAATTGTCGGGCATTGAGAAGCAGAGTTGTGAAAGAGACTATAATAGAGGCTATAGTTTCTCTAATCGACTGAGCCTTACTCAACAACTTAACAAACAATCGTCTTTGAGTTTTAGTTACTATATCTCAGCCAACCACAACCATTCACACTTAAATACTTATGATGACGATAATAACATAAATATAAGAACTTACAAACGAGTAGTTGAACAAGAAGTAACAACAAAGTATTTAACTCCTCTCGGTAAGAGTAAAATTTTGGTAGATTTGACGATTGATTACTATAACAGGCACGCAAATACAGCTACAAATTATCTGGGGAATAGCTCAGAAAGCGTGGGAGCAGCTGACAAGCAAAATAATAATCTTTGGAAAACTTCATTAGATTTCACTCAACCCATAGGTAGAAATCTACTGACTTATGGGGGCGCTGTTCAGTATGTGAATCAGCATTTTACACCAATAATAGTAAACAACCTTGCTAACGAATTTTTCATAAGCAACAGTAGAACGGAGGTCAAGGGCTTTACCCCTTACGTCTATATCCAGTTGGCAGGAGCATTCAAGAAATTAAAATATGCTTTTGGTATAAATTGGCAAATAAATCATATTTCATATAGCGATAACGAATCCTCTGCAATTTCCAAGAACATACAAAGAGGATTAAGTCCCTCGATTAGTTTAATGGCTCCATTAAATAAAAACGGAAGCAGTATCTTTCGTCTTGCTTTTAAGCATATATTGGAGAACATTCCATATTCAGCAATATCATCAACGATTAGATGGTCGAATGCCTCGAATTATTCAGTGGGAAACCCATCTTTGAAAGCTCCAACGAATGATATGTTGATGGCTTCTTTCTCTTTCTTTAAGAATTTACTTGGAGTAACAGGTGTCTATATGCACTCTAATAATAATATCTATTGGCAAACCGAAAATAGTTCGGAGAATAAAAATTACCTTTACACTCGCCCTGTTAATCTTGATGGGATAAATGCGTATGGGATGAGCGTGGAGCTAAATCTACACCCTTTGAAATGTTGGATGATGAAAGCCACGGGTAAATTAGAATTGCATGTAGAGGATATAACTTTAGATGGTATAAAATATGACAAAAATAGACTCCGACAATATTATACCCTTTATAATAGTTTCAACCTCCCATCAGGATGGGGCGGTATGTTGAACATAATGTTAGAACCAACATTTAGGAACTTAGACCGTGTTTATTATACCGTCTATAATGTTACGGGAAATATCTATAAAGAACTTTTCAAAGATAAATTAGAATTAGGGTTGTCGTTTGGACTTGCAGGAAAAGGGCGCAGATACTCCAGACAGACTGATTTATTTAAGACTACCTATGATAATACCACCGCATTTCCATATATAGGACTCTCCGTAAAATGGACTTTCGAGAAAGGTAAGCATTCTACAATTAAGAAAATTACAGGTAATCAAGAATACAAAGAGATAAAAGATATTCGATAAAATGGCAACATCCAGTAAGCCGATGCCCATGATTTCAAGTCCGTGCTTCACAGCCCCTGCACATCCCGACCAAAACCGTCCGATATGAGGAGTTTTTGCTAACTTTGCACCAGATTCTTTCATTGATGTACGGATTGCATCCTTGAGGATCTCCTCATATTGGCTAAGTGGCTCTGAAAATATCATACTTTTAAAGTCTTGAATCAACTATAAAGGTACTGAAAATCAAGTACTTAGCCAACTTTATTTAGTTATGTTTTGTTGATTAACTTGCTCATTTTCAAACGATTACGTAATTATTAACAGAGTATTGTAATATAGTATGAATAGCAAAATAAAAAAAATAGAACTTTGTATTTTTCTGTGTTTTGCAACTTTTAGTTATGCGCAGAAAGTGATAGATCAGGCGTATATAAAATGTTCATATCATTATACAGAGTTGCAAGATACTGTGAGTCGAAATGTACTAGACGATTATCCCATACTACTGATAGGTGAAAGAGTTTCTAAATTTTATAGCCCCAAGACCTATTCAAATGACTCTTTGCTCATGACTCCTGATGGTAATCGGAAATCTCGTGGAGAACTATCAGAAGCAATCAAAATTTATCAAGCAACCGGAAATGATAATCTTATTACGGCTCATGTTCATGGCACTATAAAATATTATCTTTATAAGGGGTATCCACAAAACGAAACTTTGACACTTATTGATAGAATCGTGGATAACTTTTATCAGTATGAAGAAACAGGCTATAATCAATTATGGGAGATGAAAGATAGTACGAAAACGATACTCGGCTACGAATGCCAAAAAGCAGAATGTGAATTCAGAGGTAGACATTGGACTGCATGGTTTGCATCTGAAGTTCCTGTTAGCAACGGACCATGGAAGTTTGGTGGACTGCCAGGATTGATAATGGAGGTGTACGACCGCGGAAGACAATACGTTTTTACAATCAATGGACTTCAGAAAACCACCGAGTCTATAACTTTCACTATGGACAAGCAGTTGTTTAGAAACCTCGAAAAAGTTGAACGCAAGAAGATGAATAAAATGTTGATGAACTTTCGTAGAAACGAGAATAGTATCAATACTGCAATGACAGGAATAGACTTTGATAGTGGCAATACTTCCAAGCAACTCAATTATGATTTTATAGAAAGAGACTATTGGTAAATAAAAACAAGCCTATGAGAGTGATATTAACGTTGTTATCTGTATGTATGTGCTGCAAAATATCAGCACAGAATTATGTGTCCAGCCTCTAATATTTTGAAAATAGTTTATGCGATGAAAAAAATCCTAATATTAATACTATTATTGTACGTTGGAAATTCTACTTTTGCGCAAGAACTGCAAAACAGAACGGAATTCGAATGCCAATACAAATATAGCTATCAGAATGATACAGTAAAAGGGACAACAAAAGACGACAGATTAGTATTGTTGATTGGCTCGAAAGTTTCAAAGTGCTGTAGCTTCTATAGCCTTCAGATAGATAGTTTAATGTCTAAGCCTAATTGGTATGAAATCTATAGAAAGCAATTAAATAAAGCATTTGCAAGTAATATAGACCCACCTCATAGACGTATGAAGGCATACGTCTACAAGAATTATCCCGAAGGCAAAATGACCGTTACAGATGGACTATCGCTACAGGATTATATTTATGTTGATTCTCTGAATAATATCAACTGGACGATGGTAGACTCCACAAAAACAATTTTGAATTACACAGTTCAGATGGCAACATGCGATTATAGAGGACACCACTGGACAGCATGGTTTGCTCCTGACGTGCCTGTCAGCGATGGTCCATGGAAATTACATGGCTTGCCAGGACTAATTATGGAGGCATACGATACCAATGCTTATCATCATTTCACGATTGTGGGAATACGAAAGGTTAGTGATATGCCAATTGTCATGAGTAAGACTTATGTTGGTACCAATAAATTTGAAAAAGTAAAACGGAAAGATTTTCTCAAGATGCAAAGACAGTATCTCGAAAATATGAGCGGAATAATCAAAATGGAAACAGGAATTGATATTGATCCAAATTCTTCGCGGAAGCAATTAGGTTTTCAGCCCTTGGAAACAGAATAGAGCCGTTAAGAATATAAAACACAACATAGAATTATGAGAACACATCAGCGATACATTACATTGACCTTATTGTGTATATTGGCATTGCAACTCCATGCACAAATAACGCTGACCGGAGTTGTACGCCTACAACGGACAGGACAGCCTCTGTCAGGTGTGATGGTCAATCTGAAACAAGAAGGTAGTAAACGTATCCTGAAGTTCACACGAACTCAGGCTGATGGCAGTTACAAGTTGCAGACTACTACACCACTTGCAGGCAACGAACTGCAATTCTCCTTGATGGGCTACGCCACAGAAACACTCTCACTTTCGGAAGGGCAGACACAATACGACATGATGATGACAGAAAAGTCTACCGAACTGAGAGAAGTCATAGTGAAAGCTCCAAGCATTCACCAACGTGGCGACACACTCGCCTACAACGTGGCAAGTTTTGCCGATATAAACGACAAGTCGTTGGCAGACGTATTGAAGAAAATGCCAGGTATAGAGGTGTCGGAAAGTGGAGAGATAAAACACAATGGCAAGCCTCTAAATAAATTCTATATCGAGGGACGCGATATGTTGGGTGGTCGCTACAATTTGGCTACTACCAATATTCATCAGGCAGACGTTGCATCAGTGGAAGTGCTACAAAACCATCAGCCCATCAAAGCCCTTGAAGATATGTCGTTTTCAGAGAGTCCAGCCATCAATATCCGACTGAAAGAGGCAGCAAAGAGCAGGCTTGTTGGAACAATCAAGACGGGTGGCGGTTTCAGTCCTAATGTGTGGGAGAGCGAGGCAACACTGATGCGCTTTGCCAAGAAAACACAACTACTCAATACATTGAAGAGCAATAACATCGGAACAGATGTTACAAGGGACAACATGGTGTTGATAGATGATATAGGCAGTAGTTTTCTGAGTCGCAACTATACTTTGAAGAACCATATAAATGTAATCCCCGACCGATTGATGGATATCAGTGAGAATAGAGTACGCAAGAACCAGACCCACACCATTTCGATGAACAATCTTTGGGGCGTTGGAAAAAACACCGACCTATCCACACAGTTACTTTACTCGCACGACCGATTAGTATCGGCTTCATGCTCGCAAACCTCTTATTTCCTCAATGACAGCACAATTTTGACCAACGAAAACCAAAAGGCAAAAACCCGACAGAACAAACTCTCAGCAAGCATTGCACTGAACACGAATACGAGCAGATTGTATTTTACCAACACCCTCTCAACCGATTTACAATGGAACGACACCAACATAGATATGGAAGGAACTTATCCCAATCGTCAGACAGCTCGACAGCCATCGTATAAGGTTCACGACAAGTTTGAACTGCTCAGACGTACAGGTAAACAAGCGTTCACATTCAATTCCTACAATGCTTATATGTCTAATCCACACACATTATTGGTGCAGCGACCTAATGGAACGCAACAACAGAATGTGCGCTCTCAGGCTTTCTTTAGCAATAGTAGCACCTCGTTGGGCTATTATCTAAAACCCTTTATGGTATCAATGAATTTAGGGCTGGTTATTCTGAGCCGAAGTATGAGAAGTATAGCAGATGGCATCCCCGACTCATTAGGTTTGGTACACAATCATGTCGGTATGACCTACCTTTGTGCCTACGTTTCTCCTGAAGCCGAATTTAAAAGTGGCGGATGGCAAGTTAGATTGGCATTGCCCGTAAATTATACTCCCTATTTCTTTAAAGACAAACTTGTTCAGGCTTCCAACAACTACCATAAGGTAATCGTTTCGCCCAGTGTTTATCTGCAATACCAATTCTCTTCCAAGTTCAAGATGTCGCTTTCGGGAAGTATATCTCAAAATGAGATTAGAGAACAGAACTTTTACAATGGGCTGATACTTAGTGATTTTCGAAATCTGAACACAGGTTTTGTGAATTATGACAGCGAGCACGGTAAATCTCTGTCTTTGTCTTTTGATTACAAACGCCCCTTGAATACGCTTTTTGCCAATGCTTATATCACTCGTTCGTGGAACGAAAGCACACTGACCGCCTCTCGTCGATTTATAGATGCCTATATTCTGAACTCGTTTTTTGCTCGGAAAACCCACTCAAATACTTGGATGACAGGTGCAAGAGTGAGCAAGGGACTCAACCTTCTTCGAGGAATGATAAGTGCTTCTACGGATTATATGAGTTTCAATGGTGCATTAGTCCAGAACAACAATCTCTCTCATTATCAATCAAACTTATGGAGTGTTACAACCAAAGTCAATCTTCATCCTCTTAAATGGCTTGGCATGAACTATGAGATAACATACAGCAACGAATCTATGACGCTTAAAGATATTGATATACATTCCTCGTCCAACCATCTTTCACAGCGTTTTTCTTGCAATCTAAACATCACAAAGGCTTGGCTGCTGAAACTATCAGGCGAGCATTACAGCAATCAGTTGTCCGACAACACGCATAAACAACTCTTGCTTGCCGATTTCTCCACCTCCTATACCTTTGCACATGGTGTGGAACTGAGCCTTAACGTGCGTAACTTATTCAATCAAAAAACCTATGCCTACACTAGTTATACCGATCTGATGCAGATACGTCAGGAATATGAACTACGCCCAAGAAACATTTGGGCATCTGTGTTTTTCCATTTCTAAACTTAGTTAGCAGACCCTAACTAAAGTTTCCCACCCCTTTATTTTATGGTTGTTTTAGCCAAATTGCTTTGTGAGTGCCCATGAAGGTGAAGCCGTTAACACTTGCTTAAAAAAGGCTCTACAACGAATCGTATGGGTTGTGTGTTGATATTCCACCGGTTTGGTGCGGGTGCTTAGCACATGTGGTGCGGATGCTTAGCACGTTTGGTGCGGATGGTATGCACCACATGTGCGAAGGGTTAACACCATTGCCCTAAACCTCTGTGTCCCCGTGTGACAAAACATATAATTCAGAATGATGATTATCACCACGGAAAAGTAAAGAAGGAAAAACGTAAATGCTTAAACCCTAAACTCCCAAGTCTCATGTTGCAAGTTTGATATTAAAAAATATTTGCTTAAAGCATTGCCGTTTGTAAAATATAGTGTATCTTTGCCACCAAGTTATAAAAGAATAATAAGCTAAAAACCAAAAGACGTTCGAATCCCAAGGAGCCTAAGCTTGGGAACGGCAGACAGAGACCTGTTTGGAACCTGTTAAGGAGATCTATAAAATGAGAAAGAATAAAGCAAAGATTTTACTTGCTGCCTTGTTATTAGCTGTGGGAGAAACCGCATTTGCTGATGGAAAGGCTGTGAGTGGTATTCGACAAATCAATCCAACAACAGTAGAGATTACCTACAATGATGGCGGTGTGATGACGGTAGATTTCTATGGTCAGCATGTCTTCCGCCTTTTCCGCGACCCAAAGGGTGGCATCGTTCGTGACCCTGCGAGCAACCCACCAGCACGAATCCTACTTGATAACCCACGCAAGGACGCAGGACGCTTGAGTGTCAACGAAACGGATGCTGACGTGGCTGTGTCAACGGCAGAGGTGCGTGTGCGCTTTGATCGCAGTACGGGTCTGATGACTGTCACCGACCTCCGCAATGGTAAGGAGGTTATTAAAGAAGTGAAAGAGATTGACTTCCAAAAGAATCGCACCACCATAACCCTCGCTAATGCAGTGGGAGAGTATTATTATGGTGGCGGTGTACAGAACGGTCGCTTCTCTCATCGTGGCAAGCGCATTGAGATTGTCAATACCAATAGCTGGACCGATGGCGGTGTTGCATCTCCAGCTCCTTTCTATTGGTCAACAGGTGGTTATGCTGCGATGCCATATACCTTTGCTCCTGGTGCTTACGACTTTGGTAGTACGGACAAGAACACCGTGACAATCAGTCATGATATGCCTTATCTCGACCTCTTCATGATGGTTGATAGTACTCCCATTTCTTTGCTTCAGGATTATTATCAGCTGACTGGTAACCCTGTCTTGTTACCAAAGTTTGCTTTCTATGAGGGTCATCTCAATGCCTACAATCGTGACTATTGGAAGGAAACGAAGGAAGAAGGCAAGGGAATCCTCTTTGAGGATGGCAAGCGATATGTAGAAAGTCAGAAAGACAATGGCGGTACAAAAGAAAGCCTGAATGGCGAAAAAGATAATTATCAGTTCTCTGCTCGTGCCGTTATCGATCGATATAAGCACAACGATATGCCATTGGGTTGGATTCTCCCGAACGATGGTTACGGAGCAGGCTATGGTCAGACGACAACCCTCGATGGGAATATTGCCAACCTCAAGAGCCTTGGCGATTATGCACGTAAGAATGGTGTAGAGATAGGTCTGTGGACACAATCAAACCTCCATCCAGTTGATAGTATCCCAGCACTCTTGCAACGCGACATCGTCAAGGAGGTGCGTGATGCAGGTGTGCGTGTGTTGAAGACTGACGTGGCGTGGGTTGGAGCAGGTTATTCTTTCGGACTCAATGGTATTGCTGATGTGGCTAGCATCATGCCTTACTATGGTAGCGATGCACGTCCGTTCATCATCACCCTCGATGGCTGGGCTGGTACGCAGCGTTATGGTGGTGTATGGTCGGGCGACCAGACAGGTGGCGAGTGGGAATATATCCGTTTCCATATCCCAACCTACATTGGTTCAGGACTCTCGGGAATGGGAAATATTACCAGTGATATGGATGGTATCTTCGGTGGTAAGAACGTACCAGTGAACGTCCGCGACTTCCAGTGGAAGACCTTTACACCCATGCAGTTGAATATGGATGGATGGGGTAGCAACCCTAAGTATCCGCAGGCCTTGGGCGAACCAGCTACAAGTATCAACCGCTCTTACCTAAAGTTGAAGTCAATGCTTCTGCCATACACCTACTCTTGTTCATACGAGGCGGTGACTGGTAAGCCATTGATGCGTGCAATGTTCCTCGATGATACGAACGACTATACCCTCGGTAGCGCAACCCGCTATCAGTACATGTATGGTCCTTCGTTCCTCGTCGCACCTATCTATCAGAACACGGCAGCCGACAAGGAGGGTAACGACGTGCGCAATGGTATCTATCTGCCAAAGGGGACATGGTACGATTACTTCACAGGTGCTACCTACGAGGGCGGTTGTATTCTCAATGATTACTTCGCACCTATCTGGAAGTTGCCTGTATTGGTGAAGGCTGGTGCCATCATTCCGATGGTCAATCCGAATAACAACCCTTCAGAGGTTGACAAGAGCCGTCGTGTGTTTGAACTTTATCCTGACGGAAAGACGGAGTTTACCCTCTATGACGACGATGGTACAACACAGAAATATCTCTCTGGTGAGAAGGCTACGACCCGCATCACTTCTGATCTTAACGATAAGCAGGTGCTGATGGTGACAATCAATAAGACCGAAGGTTCTTTCGAGGGAATGGTGAAAAACCAGAGTACAACCTTCTATCTGAACACCAATGCGAAGCCAAAGAAGCTCACAGCTGTTATTGGTGGAAAGAAGATCCGACTCACAGAGACTGAACAAGGCGATAACACATGGCAGTATGTTCAGGTATCGAATATCAACCGCTTCTCAACGGCAGGCAGCGAGATGGAACGTTTGTTGGTTTCAAAGAATGCCCAAATCATCGTGCGTTTAGCATCATGTGATATCACGAAGGAGGCAATAGAACTTCGCGTGGATGGCTTTGTACGATTGAATAAACCGAATGAAACCTTGAGCAAGAAGGGTAGTCTGACTGCTCCTGAGTTGCTTGCTGCTGATGTTCAGCCATATTGTGGTACACCAAAGTGGAAGCCGGTACAGAATGCCGACTACTATGAGATTGAGTTTAACGGACAGACCTTTACGACAATCCGCCACAACTCGCTCCTCTTTGAGGACTTGCAGCCAGCAACCGACTACGACTTTAAGGTGCGTGCGGTGAATAGCGATGGCGTAGGAGCTTGGACGCCGCTGCATGTGAAGACAGCTGTCAATCCGTTGGAGTATGCCATTAAAGGACTTACCGCTACCTCAACTGCTCGTGATATGGAAGGTTTTGAAATTAAACGACTTGTAGATTTCAGTACGACAGGCGACATCTGGCACACTTATTATTATACGAAGGCCGTACCATTCGACTTTACGATCGATCTCCATAGTACTAACACGCTCGACAAGCTGCAGTATGTGCCACGTGCGAATGGTGGTAACGGAACGATAACGAAGTGTGACATCGCTGTCAGTAAGGATGGTAAAAACTGGACAGAGATTGGTCCACAGCAGTGGGTCCGTGATGGTAGAACGAAGGAGGTGACGTTGACCGCTCAGCCTGTGGCACGCTATGTCAAGGTGAGTGTGAAGGAGGCTGTTGGCAACTTTGGCTCTGGTCGTGAGTTCTATGTCTTTAAGGTGCCCGGCACAAAGTCTATCCTTCCAGGCGATATCAATCTCGATGGTAAGGTTGACGAGAACGACTTCACCTCTTATATGAACTATACCGGACTTAAGAAGGGCGATGCCGACTTCGATGGTTATATCTCAGGTGGCGACCTCAACGGCAATGGTCTCATTGATGCTTACGACATCTCGAATGTTGCCGTACAACTTGAGGGTGGTTGCAATAACGATGAACCAGAAACTGTCGGCGGTAAGGTTTATTACGAATTTAATCGTAAGTCTTACGCAGCAGGCGATGAGGTCATCATCAAGGTGAAGGGTAAAGACCTACGGGCGGTCAATGCCTTCAACCTCGTCTTCCCATACAGTCCGAAGGAGTTGCAATTTGTTAAGGTTGAGACCGACCCATCAATGGTGATGCGCAACCTCACTTACGACCGCCGTCACAACGATGGCTCACAGGTGCTCTATCCAACCTTCGTGAACGTTGGCGACCACCACACGCTCAATGGCGATGCCGACCTCCTCGTCATCCGTATGAAAGCACTTAAACCATTCACCGTTAAGAACACAACAGCCAAGGGCTTGTTGGTGGATAAGAAGTTAAATCAAGGGGAGTTGTAAAAGAGAAAGCAGAACAACCAGCCCAACTGACCCCACCCCCGTCCCCTCCCCCAAAGGGAGGGGCGTGAAATGCGAGATACCCCGTAAGAAGTAGGCGAGTTTACAAGTAGATGAGTTGACAAGTAGATGAGTTGACAAGTAGGCGAGTTATATGTCACAAAGCATATAACTCGTTAACTTGTCTACTACAAACTTGTCTACTAAAAACTTGTGTCTTATAGCAGATTTACTTCACATCATTTTAACATTTGTCAATTAATTTCATCTGTCGTAAGTACGGCATTAATAGTGCCAGCTTTTATCAATGGCAAAAAAGTATGATTTAGATGATATACTCTTTTCAGCAAGAGCCAGCCAGACCAGCATCCAAATACTCATATAGCCAAGCCATCTGTAAGGTGAAGGAGTTTCTTCCATAATTACTTATACTCTTAAATGTAATTTCTATCCCTATCAAAGGAATAAAAAACTTATAAATAATCCTTTAATATAGTTAGTAAGCCTAAGAATTCCTTGCCTCATTACGACTATTCATCAATAAGTTACACGCCACTCAAGCAGCGATTACTGCCAGCGAAGATACATAAATAATTCGTAGTATCAGCGTTTCTGCAAGGGAATTGGTAAAGAAAAAGCATACAGAGTTATCCTTAATACTCCAAGATGACCCCCATTACTATGAAATAGAGAAAATACGGGAAAAAGTCAAGTATCATAGCCACAACAAATGCCAGTATGGCTAAGAATGTCCCTTTCTCCAAAGCAAACTTATACGCACAATAAGAATTGATCACTATTGCTAATAATAAAAGGATGATGATAAATATATCGGATCTTATTTCTTCGTTAAGAATAAATAGACATGCCACCATCCAAACAAACATATAGCCGAGCCATCTGTAAGGTGAAGGAGTTTCTTTCATAATCACTTTTGTTTTTTAAATGTAATTCTATCCCAATGAAGGAGATAATAGTTATTTAATAAAGTCGGTGAATCTAACGTTATTCTTAAGAGTTGGATATGCGAAAGAAGGTATTACTTCTCTTTACCATTTCGTCAGCTCGTATATCATTGAACAATAGGGATAAGAAAAGTAGAAAACAACTCCGAAGCGTTAGTTATGTCAGCTTAATGAATATAAAATTAAGAATATTAAGATACAAAAAAATATGTCACATGAAATAGCAAAAATGAAAAACAATATGCCTTTTGCTATCCCTTTCTCTTCACCAAATTTATAAGAGCAAAAAAGATTTACCCCTATTGTCAGTACGTAAAAGGTATTGATTGCTCCTGACGAACCAAATCCAAGTATAACAAGTATAAGGAAAATGGGGCATATTAAAAGCCAAAGAGAAGCTAAGCCGAGCCATATATATGGTGAAGTTTTTTTTGTCATAATTACTTTTGTTTTCAAATGTAATTCTATCCCAATGAAGGAGATAAAAAACGCATGAATAGTTATTTGATAAAAGTCGGCAAATCAAAGGATAACCAGTGTTATTATGATTGTTCATCAATAAGTTACACCACCATTCAAGCATCGAATACCGTCGGCAAAGATACATAAATAATTCGTTTCGAGAGTATCTTTGCAAGGAATTTGATAAAGAAAAAGATATGAGATACTCCCTTACTTTTCAGTCTTTTGCCATCGCATCTCTTGTTTCTTTTGTCATTTTACCTTCTGTCCTTTTGTCATTATGTCTTTTCAATAAACGCATTCTGTCTTCTGTCTCTTTTGTCATTATGTCTTCCCCCATCATTCTGTCCTTCTGTCTTGATTTGCCAATATGAATTATTTTCGTTATCTTTGCCTACAAAACAAACGAAAGAATTAATGGCAACAGTAGACGACAAGAAGATTATCTTCTCAATGGTGGGTGTATCGAAGATTATCCCACAGAACCAGAAACAGATTCTGAAGAACATTTACCTCTCGTTCTTCTATGGTGCAAAGATAGGTATTATTGGTCTCAACGGCGCAGGTAAATCTACGCTGTTGAAGATTATCGCTGGTCTTGTGGAACCAACACAGGGCGAAGTGGTATGGAGTCCGGGCTACTCTGTGGGCTATCTGCCACAGGATCCACCGCTCGATGAGGCTAAGACCGTGAAGGAGAATGTTATGGAGGGTGTGCAGCATATCTATGATGCACTGAAGGAATATGACGATATCAACGTAAAGTTCGGCTTGGAGGAGTATTACTCTGATGCTGACAAGATGGATAAGTTGATGCAGCGTCAGGCGGAGTTGCAGGATATTATCGATGCAACAGATGCTTGGAATATTGATTCACGCTTGGAGCGTGCAATGGATGCACTGCGTTGTCCTAAGGGCGATTTGCCGGTGACGAACCTCTCTGGAGGTGAGCGCCGCCGTGTTGCACTCTGCCGTCTGCTCCTTCAGAAGCCAGACGTATTGTTGCTCGATGAGCCTACCAACCACCTTGATGCTGAGAGTATCGACTGGTTGGAGCAGCATTTGCAGCAGTATGAGGGTACGGTCATCGCTGTTACCCACGACCGTTACTTCCTCGACGATGTGAGCGAGTGGATTCTCGAGCTCGACCGTGGCGAGGGTATTCCATGGAAGGGTAACTACTCTTCATGGCTCGATCAGAAGACAAAGCGCATGGAGCAGGAAGAGAAGTCGGCTTCTAAGCGTCGCAAGACCTTGGAACGTGAGTTGGAATGGGTGCGCATGGCGCCAAAGGCGCGTCAGGCAAAGGGTAAGGCGCGTCTGAACTCTTACGAACAGATGCTCAACGAGGAGCAGAAACAACGTGAGGAGAAGCTCGAAATCTTTATTCCTAACGGTCCACGTTTGGGTAATAAGGTTATCGAAGCGCAGCACGTAAAGAAGGCTTTTGGCGAGAAGGTACTCTTCAACGATCTCAACTTCATGTTGCCTCCTAACGGCATCGTCGGTGTCATTGGTCCTAACGGTGCGGGTAAGACAACGCTCTTCCGCCTTATCATGGGCTTGGAGCAGGCAGATGGCGGTACGTTTGAGGTGGGTGAGACCGTTAAGCTCGCTTACGTTGACCAGCAGCATAAGGATATCGATCCTAACAAGACGGTATATGACGTAGTTTCGCAAGGCAACGAGACAATTCGTATGGGTGGACGTGACATCAACTCACGTGCTTATCTCTCACGTTTCAACTTCTCAGGAACCGACCAGAGCAAGCTTTGTTCAGTACTCTCTGGTGGTGAGCGTAACCGTCTTCAGTTGGCTATGGCATTGAAGCAGGAAGGCAACGTCCTCCTCCTCGATGAGCCTACCAACGATATCGACGTAAACACACTCCGTGCCTTGGAGGAAGGTCTTGAGGCATTCGCAGGTTGTGCGGTAGTCATCAGTCATGATCGTTGGTTCCTCGACCGTATCTGTACCCACATCCTCGCCTTTGAGGGTAATGGTGAAGTGGTCTATTTCGAAGGTGGCTTCTCTGATTACGAAATCAATAAGGCACGCCGTCTTGGCAATGAGGAGATTAAGAAGGGTAGATATAGAAAGTTGATGGAGGAGTAAAAGCCCCACCCCTTCCCTCCCCGAAGGGGGAGGGGGAAAAGCCTCACCCCCAACCCCTCTCCGAAGGGAGAGGGGAGTGATTAGCGTGATATCCCTATTGTTTAGGAAAATCTTTTAGTCATTCTTTAGCAAATTGTTACCTGCACTCCCCCTCTCCTTTCGGAGAGGGGGTTGGGGGGGTGAGGCTTCTAAACAAATATTATTATGAAAACATTATTTTGCGAGTCCAAGATAAAGGTTATCTTGTTCGCACTTCTACTTTTATGTTTTTCTCTTCATGGTAAGGCACAGACTGCACCAAAGAAGTTGATCGCACCTTCTCCAGAGCGTTTCCAAGCTATCAATGACTCTATCCTTGCAGAAGGAATGTTGTTATATACTTTTGAGAAACTGGCGTGGCAAGCTACTGATTCTCTTATGAAATATAATGTCAATAGGGCGGAGATTAATTCTGCTACCGCTATTGAAGACGGAAACTTAACTTGGCGTTATATCTTTGCTAATCTTGATAAAGAACAGACGGTCTTTGAACTGACGTTCCACTTAAGTAACGACACGAGTTTCTATGTCAGTTCTGCCACCCCACGTAAACTCAAACCAAATGAAATTGAACTGCTCAAAGCAAAGCGGCTTGCACCTCGTAAGGTTATAAAGGAGAAGGGAGATAGTATTCTCTTAGCTAACACATCAGGACTGAATTGGGACTTAATTCCTTTGGAGAAAGGCGGTTATAGACTCTATCTCCTGCATGGAACAACAAAGCATGGGGTGATTCCTATTGGTGATGACTACTCTTTCGATTTAGATAAGGAGATGAATGTGCTCAGTTGGCGCAGATATCACCGTAGCTTTCTTGAGCAACCGATAACAATGAATGGTGAGGAGATAAAAGAGGTAATGCACTCACATACTCCGATGACACCTTATTTCACAACAACAGATATTGCTAACTATATGCTTTACGGTCACGACCTATATAGGATAAAGAGGTTCTCCGTTCTCTCAACAGCCTTCGCAGATACTTCTTACCTCACTACATTTGATGTCGAAAAGATGAAACTGACCTCTACTGTCTGTCCGATAGAAAAACATTGATCTTTGAACTTTGAAGTTTGAATTTTGACCTTTATGATTTGAATTTTAAGGGTTAGTAAGTTCCAGTTGATTTTTCAACATCGGTAATTATAATTGTGCATTATGAATTATAAAGCATTTTCTTTCTAATTTAGTGCATTGAAAGTTAACAGGTGAGAGTTGAAAAATCATTACATAAATTCGGGTAAAACAGCTTAAATAAAGCGGTGAAATATGCTCAAAAAGCAAGTTTGCAACTAACAGAAAATCAGTTGGTTATAAAGTTGTGCAAGAAAAGGTGCTTAGTTGGACTCTTAAAGGGCGTTAGTAAGAGCCTTAAAGGGCATCTTTTGCAAGCCAAAAGGGCGTTAATTCGAAGCTAAAAGAGCATCTTTTGAAAAAGGGGATGAGAAAAATTATGACAAAAGAGAAGCCCCAACTCCCTACCAGCCTCACCCCCCCAACCCCCTCTCCTACAGAGAGGGGGAGTGCTGGTAACAATTTGCTAAAGAATGACTAAAAGATTTTCCTAAACAATAGGGGTATCTCGCTAATCACGCCCCTCTCCCTTCGGAGAGGGGTTGGGGGGTGAGGCTTCTATCTCTCACGCATTCTACTCCCCTCCCTATGGGGGAGGGGTTGGGGGTGGGGCTGGTTGCTTTCGTTACATTCTACTCCCCTCCCTACGGGGGAGGGGACGGGGGAGGGGCCAGTTGTTTGCTTGTTTCCTTATTTTTACTTACTTTTCTTATTCAGCAGTACATATCCACCTATTCCACCTAAGATGGAGGCGAGGAAGATGCCCAACTTCGCTTGTGTCATTAATAGCTCATCGGTGAAGGCGAGAGTAGAGATGAACATCGACATGGTGAAGCCGATGGAGGCAAGCATACCTAGACCCAGCAGTGTGCGACGGTTGATGGCACTTGGAAGGGTTGCCCAACGCATTTTCACCATTAAGAAAGTTGCTCCAATAATTCCAATCGGTTTTCCTAAGAGCAGACCCAATGTCACTCCGAGTGTTACGTGGGTAGAGAAGATGTCTGAAAGACTTAAATTCGTGAAGCTGATACCTGCGTTGGCAATCGCAAAGATAGGCATAATCACGAAGGTAACGATAGGAGCAAGTTTGTGTTCAAGCTGTTGCAGCAGTGGAATAGCAATCGTTGTGTCATGCTGAATATGTGTCAACACATCCACCTGTCCCTCCTCCAAGGTTCTCACCTCGTTAGGTTCCTCTTTCTCGAAACGTCTTGTCAGTTTCTTCATACGCTTGAGATAGACAAACTCGTTAATCCTTGCATCGGCTGGAATCATAAAGGCAGCGAGTACGGCTGCGATGGTTGCGTGGATTCCAGACAGTAAGAACGTCACCCATACGCCACCGATACCGAGTGCGGCATAAAAGAACAGACTCTTAATACCCAATCTGTTACCTACAAACATCACGGCAAGGAAGGCGAAACCAAAGAGGAGACTCACGATAGACAGTTCGGAAGTATAGAAGAAAGCAATCACAAGAACAGCCCCAAGGTCATCTACTATGGCAAGTGTTGTCAAGAAAAGCTTTGCCGAGGCAGGTACTTTATCTCCTAAGAGATAGATCACTCCTAAGGCAAAGGCGATGTCTGTTGCCATCGGTATGCCCCATCCCATCGTTTGTGGGGTACCTATGTTCAGACTTAAAAATATCAAGGCAGGTACAAGCATTCCACCTATTGCTGCACTCACGGGCAGAATTGTGTTTCTGATGTCAGCCAGTTCGCCACCGATGAATTCCCTTTTCAATTCTAAGCCTACCACAAAGAAGAACATCGCCATCAGTCCATCGTTAATCCAGTGGTGCAGACTATAATTCAGATAAGGCTCTCCGTTGACGATAAAGCCTACCTCCTGCTCAAAGAAATGAAAGTAATCTGTTGCTAAGTTGGTGTTTGCCAATACCATTGCCAAGGCTACACTGAGAAGCAGAACGATTCCGCCCGACTTCTCTCTGCCCATGAATAATTTTATTGGAAGCATCAAATGTTGATTCAGCTTCTTTTCAACTCGTTGTCTCATAATTTTCTTGTTATCTTGTTTTACAATATATATAAAAGGTGAAGAACGCTATAAGCCCTATATAATAAAAGCATATAAAGCCTATGTTCTAAACACTCTTCGATTTAAACGGAATACCCTCGTTAGCTAACATACTTGCGAGGGTATTCTGTTTTATTCTTCTTTCTTCTTCAACCTTCATCTTTTGTGATGACTTCCCCTTATCCCCACACTTCACTTTAGGCAGTGACCGCAAGTTCAGGGATGATTGGGGGTATCCCGCATTCAACGCCCTCCCCTTTCGGGGAGGGATGGGGTGGGGCTTCTATTTCTTCTTCCACTCCACATACCCTGCTCCCGCAATTGCTAAGAGTAAGATAATGCAGGCGATGTAAGCAATGGTCTCAGTCGTTGAGATACTTGTTGGGTGGAAGTCGAGGACTACGGTGTGCTTACCCGGCTTCACGCTCACAGCACGGAGGATGTAGTTCACACGTCCGAGCTCTGCAGGCTGACCATCGATAGTGGCTGTCCAACCAGGATAGTAGATTTCAGAGAAGACTACCACACCACCATTCTTTGAGTTGACGGTATATTGTAGGTTGTTAGGCTCATACTTGTCGAGCTTCACGGTTGCTGTTGAGTCGTTCACCTTTGCCTGACCGAGAGCTGCTTCAAACTTCTTATCGGCAACAGCCTCATGGCGCACGTCAATCTTACCCACCTCGGCATATTCGGCATTGGCATCGTTGACATAGTTGAGCTTATCGACAAACCAGCCGTTGCCCTGTGCGTATGGGTTCTGTATTGGTGCCGTTGCACCACCCTGCAGCGGAAGAATAAAGTACTTCGTGTTCAGCATATTCAGTACAGGGAAGGTCTTCACGCCATCCACCGCCTGCATATTACCACCCGCAGCAGCAATCGCCTGCATCGTCTTCTGCATCTCAGGTGCGATGTAAGCATCAATCATCTCTTGATAACGACGGAGCTTAGCTGGGTGATAACCACCGATGCTCTTATGGAAGTAAGAGGTCTCATTCTCATTAAACGTGTTGGAAGCGAAGTTCAGTACACGGTAGTCGAGGCTCTTGTCCTTGTTAATCTCTAAGTCGGCTGCCGTTGGTTGCTGTGGCATATCGCGCTCACTCTTTGGTACGAACATCTCGTCATTGAGGTAACGCTTATCTACCTGCCACATGTCAATGAGGCAAAGCACCAACAATCCAGCTATCATATAGTCGGCACGCAACTTCTTCATCTTATAAGCGAAGAGCAGGGCAAAGCCAATGAGGATGATGATAACCGAACGCCAAGCGTCAGCGCTAACCATTGCAGCACGCATCGCAGCCACATTTGAGAGGATGGTACCAGCCGTATTGCCGTCCATTCCCTGAATACCATTTATCATCTGGCGTTCCTGATCGCTGACGAATGGACCCATCATGTCTGGGAATACAGCCACTAAGACTGCCACACCCGCTGTCAGAGCGAGGCTGATATAAGCATACTTCATCTTCTTATTGAGTAAGTCAGGCTCGTCAATAATCCGCTTTAAGGTCAGTGCTGCCAAAAGCGGGATGGTGAACTCAGCGATAACAAGGATACTTGCCACCGTTCGGAACTTCGCATACATTGGGATGTAATCGAGGAAGAAGTTGGTGAAGCCCATGAAGTTATGTCCCCAAGCGAGGAGAACAGACAGAATTGTAGCTGCCAACAAAGCCCATTTCGTTGCACCCTTCACAAGGAAAAGACCCAAGATGAAGAGGAAGAGCACGAAGGCACCCACGTAAACTGGTCCGCTCGTACCCGGCTGTGTACCGAAATACTGTGGGAAAGCATCATAAAGCTGAGGAATCATTGACTGTATCTGTGGGTCAACCTTCGACATAGCCGTACTGCTTTGGCTTAATGGAACACTCGCTCCACCCTTTGCATCAGGTACAAGTAGGGTCATCGTCTCATCAATACCATAACTCCACTGCGTGATGTAGTCGCGATCAAGACCTGAACTTGTCTGGTTGGCACCATCTGCCTTTTTCAGCTCGCTCTTGCCACGCATACTCTCCTTTTGATACTGCCATGTGTGGTAAAGGCTTGAGAGATTGATTAATACACCAATCAATGCCGCAATAGCCAATATGCCCGTAGCCTTGAGGAAGTGGGCAAGCTGCTTCTCACGAATGGCTTGCACGAGATAGGCAATGACCATGAAGAGGATGATGAACAGGTAATAATAAGTCATCTGCACGTGGTTGGCTTTCACCTCAAAGGCGGTGAAGAGTGCCGTCACGATGAATCCCGACAGATAACGTCCTCGATAAGCCAGGACAACACCGGCAATCATCGGTGGAAGATAAGCCAGTGCCATCACCTTCCACAGGTGACCGGCAGCAATGATAATGAGGAAATAGGACGAGAAAGCCCACATGATACTACCCAAGGCTGCCAACGACTGGCGGAAGTTAAAGGCTCTCAACAGGATATAGAAGCCTAGGAGATAGGCAAAAAGAAACCATACATTGTCTGGTAACCATAGGTGATAGGCATTCATCACCTGCGACAATCCGTCAGTTGACTGATACGATGGCGACATCTGATAGGTAGGCATACCCCCGAAGAGGGCGTTCGTCCAACGTGTTGTCTCACCTGTGCGATTCTGAAACTCTGTCATCTCCTGTGCCGAACCAACACCTGCAGAGGCATCGTGGCGAAAGAGAATCTTACCCTGTGTGACGGGTACAAAGAAGTAAGCGAACGAGATGACCGCAAACAACACAACTACCACAACATCGGGTAGAAATCTTTTCCAAGTTTTCATGCTTATTTATTTTTGCTTTTGTCTGACTTATAGTAATCTTTGCAAAGTTACAAAAAACAAAGCACTTACAATATCCAACTTGTAACTTTTTCGTACCTTTGCAGTATGAAAATAGGAATCATCGTTGCTATGGACAAGGAGTTCGAGCAACTTAAAGCAATTCTTTCCAACACGGAGACGGAGCATATCAACCATAAAGACTTCGTTACGGGACGGTTGGGAGAGAAAGAAATCATCCTGCAGCAGTGCGGTATTGGTAAGGTTAACTCTGCCATCGGTGCGGTGGAGATGATAAATCATTACCATCCTGACCTTGTTATCTCAAGTGGTTGCGCTGGTGGGGCTGACACGTCATTGGAGGTTACTGATGTGGTGGTGGCAACGGAGTGTGCTTACCATGATGCCTACTGTGGCGACGAGGTGGCTTACGGTCAGATTATCGGTATGCCTGCCCGCTTCAAAGCGCCAGCTGAGTTGATTGAGAAAGCACTGTCATTGAATAACTTATCTGATTGTAAGGATCTGCACGTCAAGGCGGGACTGACCGTCAGTGGCGAATGGTTTGTCAACTCACGTGAGAAGATGCAAGAGATCATGGACCACTTCCCAGAGGCAACAGCTGTTGATATGGAGAGTTGTTCCATCGCACAGGTCTGCCATATCTATCACATGCCTTTTGTCTCCTTCCGTGTCATCAGTGATGTTCCGCTGAAGGATCATAAGGCCAGCCAGTATTACGATTTCTGGGAGCGCATTGCCAATGGCAGTTTTGAGGTGACAAGACACTTTATAGAGGCAATTCATAATTCTGAATGTTGAATTATGAATTAAATAAGAATTTTGAATTAAGTAAGAATTATGAATAAGATTCCTTCCTTTACCATTGACCACGAACGTTTGCTGCGTGGCATTTATGTGAGTCGTAAGGACGAGGTGGGTGGCGAGACTGTTACCACTTTTGACATCCGTATGAAAGAACCCAATCGTGAGCCGGTGTTGCACGTCGGTGCTATCCACGCCATCGAACACTTGGCTGCCACTTATCTACGCAATGATGACGAGTGGAAAGACCGAGTTATCTATTGGGGACCAATGGGTTGTTTGACAGGTAACTACCTTATCCTTCGTGGCGACCTGGAGTCGAAAGACATTGTCGAACTCATGCGTCGCACCTTCCAATTCGTTGCCGACTTTGAGGGTGAAATCCCTGGTGCTGCACCACGCGACTGCGGTAACTACCTGCTCCACGACCTGCCTATGGCAAAGTGGGAGTCACGTAAGTTCCTCACCGAGGTGCTGAACAACATCACTGACGCCAACCTCGTTTACCCGGAAAAGTAGTCTGCGAGTTGACGAGTTGACGAGTGAACAAGTTGACGAGTAAACGAGTTGCTTGTAGATAGAATAGTAGAAAGGCATAGTAACAACAGAACTTTGTTCATCTGTTACTTTGTTTTTTACTACAAGCACCTTGTCCACTTGTTCACTCGTCAACTTGTTCATCTGTTACTTTGTTTTTTACTACAAGCACCTTGTCCACTTGTCCACTTGTTCACTCGTCAACTTGTTCTTCTGTTACTTTGTTTTTTATTGACTCTATAACGAATCGTGTGGGTTGTGTGTTGATATTCCACCGGTTTGGTGCGGGTGCTTAGCACATGTGGTGCGGGTGCTTAGCACGTTTGGTGCGGATGGTATGCACCACATGTGCGAAGGGTTAACACCATTGCTGTATATTGAAGAGTAGGGATTAAATGTGCGTTAAGCATATTAAGACTAAGGTTAATTTGGAGTTGTGTTTTGTTGGAGGCTATACTTTTTGACAATATTTAGGCTCTATGACGAATTACCCACACGATTCGTTATAGAGCCAAAAAAGTCTTCACTATTTATATGTCGTCTCCTGATAAGCACGAGGAGTCAAGCCCGTTTCGCGTTTAAAGAATTTGGAAAAAGCAGAAGCACTGGGAAAGTTCATTCGGTTTGCTATTTCGTAAGCCATCATCCCGTTGGTTTTCAACAACAGCTTTGCTTCCTGTATGGTAGCTCGGTTAATCCAATACATCACACTCTGCCCGCTTGCTTTCTTTATAAGAGCAGAGAGATGATGCGGCGTTATACGAAGTTGGGAGGCATAAAAAGGGATTGAGCGTTCCTGCATACAATGTTGTTTTATCAGCCGTTTGAATTGGAGGAAAAGCTCCTGCGCACGCGTAGAGCTTTCATTCTGAATATTTTCTGACTCCCTATCCATCATTTCCTGAACATCAGAAACAATCGTATTGAAAAGGTTGTGTACAGTCTTCCTGCGATAGGGAGTAAGTTGTATGATATCCCATAAAAGATAATACATTCTCAACAATCTATCAAATTCTGTTGGAGAAGCTTTATAAATCACCTCATCGGACAATTCTAAACTATCTCTGAACACAATAGCCATTACACGAGCATCATCAGAAATCTCATTGACTTCAACAATGGTGTCAGCAGGAATCAATATAACATTTCCTTTCTCTACGTGATAATCCTGCAGATTGATGCAAATCTCTGCACTACCTTCCAACACAAGAACAAAACGAGGTTCTACCATTTGATATATTTCCTTCAAATTGAAAACAGGAATCCTCTGTACACTTCCATTGAGAATAAGAACTGCATCGTCATTGGCAAAAAACTTGTCTTGCTGACTAAGAACCTCATCCATATTCAAATTCTCGATTGAAAGATGGTTTACTACCTTCGTTGTATTCATAAAGTTTCCTTTTTGTATGATTTTATTGCAAATATAACATTATTCTATTGAGATAAAGAATGATTTTAATATTAATCGTACAAAATGGCAATTTAATCTAATTTTTGGATAATCAGAGTGCAAGAAAGATATAATAATTTTGCATTATCCAAACAAAAAGAGGACAGAAATACAGTAAACAAGCATATATATAAAGGTGTGAATATGAAGAAGATAATGATAACCCTTGCTCTGATAATGATGACTACCATTAGTCAGGCACAGACATTGGGAGAATGTCAGCAGGCTGCTGAAAAGAATTATCCCCTTATCAAGCAGTATGGGTTGATTGCCAAGACCACTCAGCTGACGGTAAAGAACATCCAAAAGGCATGGTTGCCACAGCTCACAGCATCAGCGCAAGCAACCTATCAGAGTGCTGTTACGGCTTGGCCAGAGCGTATGCAAACGATGTATCAACAGATGGGACTCAACATGAAAGGGCTAAGTAAGGATCAGTATAAGATAGGTGTCGACCTTCAGCAGACCGTCTATGACGGTGGTAGCATTAGTAATCAGCGTAACATCGCACAACAGGAGGGGAAAGTACAAGAGGCACAAACGGAGGCAAACTTGTATCAGGTGCGTCAGCGTGTCAATGAAATGTATTTCTCACTTTTGTTGTTGAACGAGCAAATCCAGCTAAACGAGGATGTTAAAACGCTACTGCTATCAAGTGAGAACAAACTCTCAGCTATGGTAAAAGGCGGTACTGCAGCTACAAGCGACCTCGACAATGTTCGAGCTGAGCGACTAAGCGTAGAGCAGCAGAACGAAAGTCTGAAACAGCAAAAGCAGATGCTACAGCGTATGTTAAGTGTCTTCTGCGGCATTGAGGTTAACAACATACATAAGCCAGAGCCTATCCAAGTGACTTCTTCAGCAAGCAATCGCCCAGAGATGCGCCTATATGATAGTCAGCTAAAGCTTACCGAGGCTAAAGAGAAGGCATTAGACACGCAGCTACGCCCCAAGTTAGGACTTTTTGCACAAGGCTATTATGGCTATCCGGGACTGAATATGTTTGAGGATATGATGAACCGAAAGTGGAGTCTGAATGGTATTGTCGGCATCAAACTGTCATGGAACGTGAGTGCACTCTATACGCACAAGAACGACAAAGCAAGGCTAAGCGCACAACGAGAAATGATAGAGAATGCGCGTGAAGTATTCCTTTTCAATAATAAGATGGAAGAGATACAGCAGTCTGAAAACATCAGTCGCTATCAAACGATGATAAAAAGCGACGATGAAATCATCGTATTGCGTACGAATGTACGTAAGGCTGCAGAGTCAAAGCTTGCGCATGGAATCATAGATATCAATAGTCTGCTGCGAGAGATAAGCAATGAGAATGCAGCCAAGACTCAACAAACCATTCACGAGATTGATATGCTCAAGGAGATGTATCATTTGAAATATACAAACAACGAATAAAAAAACAACCCACCAATGGATATGAAGAAGATATTGATATTTGCCAGTCTTGCCGTTATGATGGCATCTTGCGGAAATGACAAGAAGGATTATGATGCTACAGGAACATTTGAAGCTACCGAAGTCACAGTATCTGCTGAGTCTACAGGTCAGTTAATAAGTTTCAATGTTACTGAAGGACAGTTGCTTAATAACGGACTGGCTGTTGGTCAGATTGACTCACGCCAACTCACATTGAAACGTGAACAATTGGCTACAAGTAACGAACAACTGACGGCAACACATAGTCAGCTCGAAGCAAACAAGCGACAATTGGCTGCCAACCGACAAGCTACGGCAAGCAGACAGTTAGATCTTGAGAAGCAAGTGGCGTCTATCCGCCAACAGATTGCTAATCAGCAGCGTGAGCGTGAGCGCTTTTCTGAACTTTTGAAAGACGGTGCTGTACCACGTAAACAAGTTGATGACATTGATTATCAGATACAAGTATTGCAGAAACAACTTGTGGCGACACAGGAACAGATTGCCAGTCAAAACGCATCTTTAGCCGAACAGAACAAGGGTATAGCTGCTCAGATGGATGGTATCAGTTCTCAGCAGAGTGGAGTAAACGCACAGCAAGCTGGTGTTCGTAATCAACAGGCACAGATTGACGACCAGATTGCACGCACGTTTATAAAAAGTCCGCTCACAGGAACAGTCTTAGAGAAGTATGTTGAGCAAGGAGAGTTTGTCTCCGCTGGCAAACCTTTGTTCAAGATTGCAGACACCAAGCGGATGTATATACGAGCATATATCACCTCTGAACAGCTTAAAAATGTTAAGTTAGGACAAAAGGTAAAGGTGATAGCAGACTATGGTGGCGGTGAGAAAAAGCAATATGACGGTGTCGTTACATGGATATCAAGCCGTTCAGAATTTACTCCAAAGAGTATTGTCACAGAAGACGAGCGTGCCGATTTGGTCTATGCTATCAAGATACAGTTCCAAAACGATGGCTATGCAAAGATTGGAATGTATGGAGAAGTGAAGTTTTAAAGTGGTAAGTAAACGATGACAGCAATAGAAGTAAACAACATATCAAAGCACTACGGAAAGGTTCAGGCACTGAAAGAGGTTAGCTTCTCAGTAAATAAAGGTGAGGTCTTCGGGCTCATCGGACCTGACGGAGCTGGCAAGACGTCAATGTTTCGCATTCTCTGTTCGCTGCTTTTACCTGAGAAGGGTACGGCAACGGTAGATGGGTTTGACGTGGTGAGCCAAATGGAAGAGGTGCGCAAACGAGTCGGTTATATGCCTGGACGATTCTCTCTCTATCAGGATTTGACGATAGAAGAGAACCTTCACTTCTTTGCTACACTCTTCAACACAACGGTAGAAGAGAACTATGATGCCATCAAGCCTATCTATTCGCAGATTGAGCGATTTAAGGATCGTAAGGCAGGGGCACTCTCTGGCGGTATGAAACAGAAGTTGGCTCTCTGCTGTGCATTGGTTCATCAGCCAAGTGTTCTCTTCCTTGACGAGCCAACAACAGGTGTTGACCCTGTCAGCCGCAAGGAGTTTTGGGAGATTCTCAGCCAGCTGAAGGAGCGTGATATAACCATAGTTGCCTCCACGCCTTACCTTGATGAGGTGAGGAGTTGCGAACGCGTAGCTTTCCTTTCAGAAGGAGTAGTGCAAGGAATAGGCACAGCTGACGATATTCTTACAGCGTTTAAAGACATCTTTAATCCACCGAGTATCGAACGAACTGCGGACAGCAAGACAAATAACCTCACTAACAATGAAGCTGAAAAGGTCATCGAAGTAGAACACCTTGTCAAAGCCTTTGGTGCTTTCCATGCTGTAGATGACATCTCCTTTTCGGTGAAGAAGGGTGAAATCTTCGGATTTCTCGGTGCTAACGGAGCCGGAAAGACCACAGCCATGCACATGCTTACAGGCTTAAACCAGCCCACAAGCGGCACAGGAAGGGTTGTTGGATTTGACATCCGTACGGAGTATGAGCAGATCAAACGGCACATCGGCTATATGAGTCAGAAGTTCTCACTCTATGACGACCTCACCGTTGCCGAGAATATCACCCTTTTTGCAGGTATCTATGGTATGAAGGATGGCGAAATACGCCGCAAGATAGACGAGTTGTTAGAGCGTCTGAACTTCTCAGAGCATCGCAACACGTTGGTTGCAAGTCTGCCTTTAGGCTGGAAACAGAAGCTTGCTTTCTCTGTAAGTATCTTTCATGAGCCTGGCGTTGTGTTCCTTGACGAGCCTACGGGAGGTGTCGATCCATCCACACGTCGCCAGTTCTGGAAACTTATCTATGATGCTGCAGAGCGGGGAATAACGGTCTTTGTGACCACACACTATATGGATGAGGCTGAGTATTGCGACCGTATTTCCATTATGGTTGACGGAAAGATAAAGGCTCTGGGAACACCCGACGAACTGAAACGAGAGTTCAACCAACCCGATATGGACCACGTTTTTACCTATCTGGCACGCCAAGCAACACGCAGTTCGGATTAAGGTGACCAATTCATTAGAAATAAACAATTATAGATGAAGCCATTTTTTTCATTTGTTATCAAGGAAACCAAGCATATTCTTCGCGACAAACGCACGATGTTGATGCTCTTCGGTATGCCCATCGTAATGATGCTTCTCTTTGGTTTTGCCGTCACCAATGATGTGCGAAACGTGCGTGTTGTCATCGTGATGAGCAATGCCGACAATGCCACCCAGCAAGTAGCAGACCGCTTGGCAGCATCTGAATACTTCACACTGACAAAGGTTGTGGCAACGCCTGCCGAAGCTGAGAAAGCTATCCGTGACCAAAAGGCCGACATGGCTGTGGTCTTTGCACAGGATTTCGCAAGCAGAAAGTCTAACTATCAGCTCATTGTCGATGGCACAGACCCTAATATGGCACAGCAGTGGACTGCCTATGCCAAAGCCGTCATAGCCAATGCGGAAAGCAGTGTTGTGAACTCAAAACTACTTTATAACCCTCAGATGAAGTCGGCTTACAACTTTGTTCCAGCTATTATGGGTACGTTGTTGATGCTGATTTGTGCGATGATGACATCAATATCCATTGTTCGAGAAAAAGAAAAGGGAACGATGGAGGTGCTGCTTGTATCGCCTACAAAGCCTTTAATGATGATTATTGCCAAGGCAGTACCCTATCTTGTGCTTGCCTTCGTCATCCTGATCGTGATACTCCTCATGGCTACGTTTGTCTTAGGCGTACCAGTAAAGGGTTCATTGTTTTGGATATTCGTGATTTCTACTATCTATATCCTCCTTGCCCTTTCATTAGGACTACTTATCTCAACAGTAGCTAAGACGCAGCTTGTCGCCCTTCTTTTGTCAGCGATGGTATTGTTAATGCCTATTATAATGCTCTCTGGAATGATATTTCCCATCGAGTCAATGCCACAGATATTACAAGATGTCTCAGTCATCATTCCTACACGATACTACACAAGTGCTATGCGCAAACTAATGATTATGGGTGTTGGAATTGAGGAAGTTTACTTTGAGCTAACAGTTCTTATAAGTATGCTCATAGGCCTGATGTCGCTCGCATTGGCTAAGTTTAACAAACGATTAGAATAGAACACTATGGTACTGAAATATCTTTTAAAGAAAGAATTTACACAGATCCGACGTAATTCCTTTCTGCCAAGACTTATCATTGTCTATCCCATAATGATCATGTGTGTCATGCCGTGGGTAATGAATATGGAGGTGAAGAATATTGTGGTGGATGTTGTCGATAACGACCATTCTACACAGTCACAGCAGTTGGTGCACGAGATAGAAGCGAATAAGTACTTTATCTTCCATGGTCAGCAGCCAACCTACGCACAGGCACTCAGGAATATAGAACATTCAGAAGCAGATATCGTGGTTGTCATACCTCAGAACTATAGCCGCGATTTAAGTTCAGGACATCTACCGCAGGTGCTGATTGCGGCTAATGCAGTCAATGGAACAAAGGGAACGTTGGGTTCAGGATATCTTTCTCAGATTGTTACTGCTAATGCTTTTCCTTCTTCAGCTGCTGTGAAGTCAAAGGTAGATACGCTGTTTCTCTATAACGAGCATCTCAACTTCAAACTCTTTATGATTCCTGCGTTGTTTGCAATGATAATGATGTTGATGACAGGATTCCTACCAACACTTAACATCGTTGGCGAAAAAGAAAAGGGAACAATAGAACAAATAAACGTGACACCCGTAAGCAAATGGACATTCATACTTTCTAAGCTGATTCCTTACTGGATGATTGCCTTTTTCATCGTAACGGTCTGCCTGCTGTTGGGATGGCTGCTGTATGGCATCACACCTGTGGGCAATATTGCCCTCATCTACCTATTATCAATGTTGCTTGCGCTGTTCTTTTCATCTTTCGGACTGATTATTTCCAATTACTCCGATACAATGCAGCAGGCCATCTTTGTAATGTGGTTCTTCGTAGTCATTCTCCTGCTACTCTCAGGACTATATACTCCGACACGTTCGATGCCACCTTTTGCTTATCTTTCCACTTACATCAACCCTGTGAGCTACTTCATTGAGGCGATGCGTACCGTATTTATTCGTGGAGGTGACTTCAGCAGTATTGCTCATCAGCTGCTTGCCCTCTCGGGAATAGGGCTCTTTATGGGTACTTGGGCGGTAGTGAGTTACAAGAAGAATAACTAAAGTTCTATTCATTGTCCACACAAAAGAATTTTGAGCCATTCAAAACGCCTTATATTTCATTCTCACTTCTTATCCATCTTGTCGTGTACAGAGCCTTGTTTGTTCGTCTATGAGAAACAAGAGAAGGTGTTTTATTTCGGCTCTATAACGAATTACCCACACGATTCGTTATAGAGCCTATAATTTTCTCCGTTTAATAACATTATTGTAAATTTGCCACGTATTAACATAAGTGAAGTTACTATTTAGAGGATAATATTAAGATATTTTACTTTATTTATGTGCTCAGTCGTGTTATAATACACTAGAACTCAAGAAATCATATAAAAAAACAATAAATTAAATTACCCAATTTAAATAAAAAAAGTTATGTAAAGCCATGCAGTACATGTGTTATCATGGCTGTTGAGCAAGCTATGTTAGCTGGAAGCCTTCGTCTTAAAAACAAAACTTTGAAAGAGCGGATCATACTACACTTGGTTCTTCTACGGCTGGAGGTGCTAAGGAGAACCCATTCGAGTATGATGAAGAGTAAGTAAAACCATTAAAAAAAAAGAGAAACTAATGAATTTCAAGAAGATTTGCGGCCTTATTCTTGCTGTTGTTGCCGCAGGCTTGACATCATGTTCAAGCGATTTGAATAACGAGGAGAAAGCGCCTGTTAGTCCTAATGAGACAGCGAAGCGTGCGCTGAGTATTGCTACTGGGGATGCAAAAACTCGTTCAGAAGTTAATATTGATGCTGATAATAAGTGGGTTGCTGGTGATAGGTTTATGGCTTATAACCGCACCTTTACAGGCAGTGGGGTGTTTATCAGGGCTTCTCTGGTACTACTGAGAAAGCTTTGATTAACAAGAATAATATGCACAGCATCCGTCCAATCTATGTAGGACAGTAATATAGAAGGTCACCCAATTGGCTCTTCCCAACCTCCTCCCAGGCAGGGAGGGGGACAGACACGACAATCTCTCTATGGATATATACGTAGTGGAGAGCTGAAAGTAGGGAGACTGAGAAAAGATTATAAGGAAAAAGGGAAGATGTAAAAGATGATTTTACGTCTTCCCTTTTTCTGTTTATATAACTTTGTATTGTAAATAGCAATCCAGCCTCGTTTATCCCGAGAAGTAGTTGACATATTACAAGCATTGCATACGAACATCTGTCCGGAACTTCCGGACAACTTGCCCGGGGACTTCGGATAACTTGTCCGGAAGTTTCGGACACTTTGTCCGAAAGCCTTGGGACAGGTATCCCATAAGCATTGAAGGAGTAACAGAAAAGGCTCCGAGCAGTCACAGAGATTGCTCAGAGCCTTTTTAAGGTTTAATCGACCAAGAATTTCTTTACGACAATACCCTTGTTTGTCACAACCTTCAAGATATAGTTACCAGCTACCTTTGGCATCTCAACCTCGTTAACCTCGCCTACTGTACGCTTCAGCAACAAACCCGAAGTAGTGTAGATGCTTACTTCACGTACGTTAATAGACTCTGATTCAGGTTGTAAGCGAAGTTTATTGGCCTCTGTCCAAATCTTCACACCTGCTACTAACGCATTGTTGTCAACTGTCTTGATGCCATTAGTTGAGTTGACAACCCGCACAATGCGATAGTAATTATCATAACCCGATGCAGCTTCATCGACCGAGCCTTTACCAAAGCCTTCCTTACATGTGAGTTGCATCAGATAAAGACCTGGAGCTATTTTGCCCTCCTTCGGTGTATAAGTCAGTTTGCCATTCGCCACATCATTTGCCTTTGCCGTCAGCCTTGTCAGTGTAATCAGCTCACCACCACGACCTGTAAACGTACGTAAGGCGACTTTGACAAGAGCATTCTTAAGGTCCTTAAGGGCTTTAACGGAATAAGAACCTGTCGCCGTCTCGCCCAAAACCAATTCTGTTGGGAAGTCGAAGGCTGTACATTCTAACTTCGTGTCGGGGTTCTTCTCTACGACGACTGTTGCTGGTTCGTAGGAAGATGCGATATCTACAAGACCAGACTGGCTCAGGTATTTAGTTCCCACCTTATAGGTGCCAGGCTCCAGTGGTAAATCCTTATAGAACTTCATGGTTTCCATTGCGCCCTTCTCTAGTTCCTTCGTTTCCTGCATGAAGACATACTCCTTGTCGGTTGTCGTGTTTTTGAAGTAAGACACAACACTTGCCATTCCGTCCTTACCATAGTTGCGGACGTCACAAGCCAGCACAATCTTCTTGCCCTGAAGGATAGGGTCCTGTCCCTTGGTCTCGGCATTCAGCCATCCCATCTCTGATACCTGACGCAACAATGGTTCGGTAACGGCTGGCAGCACTTCAACCTTCGTCGTGCCCACCTCACTGTCATCAAACATAATTTTGTCAAACTTCTCATGATAAAGCTGCACCTTATACTTACCTGCTGTAAGTTTCTCAGGAAGGGCAAATACCATCTGTAAGTCCTCTGTTGATTCATTATAAACATTGGCTGCGATGGTGTCGCTAAGGAATACCTTCTGCGGATTGTCGAGGGAGGTGAACTTAAAGATTAACTTGCTAAGGCTGAAATCCTTACCGAGGTTTTGTAATCTTACATTCACAAGCGCAGCACCATCTGCATAGAGGTCGCCATCAAAGTTGATTTTGGTCAGTAGTTTCACCTTTGGCAGTGGCTTATATTCCAGGTTACGGACAATCATACCCTTTTCAACCTTCACACTGCCATAAGCTGGGTAGCCGATAGGGTGACGGAGGATTGTCCATTGGCTGTGTCCTTCAGGGCGCACAGCAAAGCATACCTTATACTCGCCATCCTCAACACCCGTTGCGTCCAAAGGAATATCGCGCATTATGTAATACTTGAAGCCAGCCTTACCATCGTTATAACCCGTGAGCGAAAGCTTATCTTCTTTCAGATACTTTACAATCTCGTCATTCTTCATTAAGACAGCCGTTACATCTGTCTTCACAGGGTCAACGTCATAGTTCTCGATGTAGCAAGCCAGTGACATTGATTTTTTAATTGTCGTGTTATCATTAAACAACATCAAACTCAGTCGGGTTGGTGAGCTGATAGGGTAATACGTTTCATTCGTACTTGCCTCCGCAGGTTTGATGTTGATGATGATTTCCTGTTCTATATTGAAGCCGCTCTTGTCAGCCCCAATGCCGAGTTTGGCGGGATTCATGTGGTTAACCATGAAGTAACCATTGCTCTCGCCATGCCATCCCCAGTTGATATGAACAAAGTCCCTGCTGTCGTAACCATCACAAACAAAGGCATGACCGCCCTGTCCGTCTTCTGATGTAGCCGAATAGTAAACAGGTCTGCCAGCGTTGAGTTCGTTCTTTATCAGTGCTATCCATTCGCTTGTCGGACAATGTTCGCGCTTGACATAACGAATCGATTTGTCGTAACCGAAGAAGGTTCGCAAGGCATAAGGAACCATTGGTGAGTAGGCACCACTTCCCGTTGGACTATAATCCATATTGACAGAGATAGCTACATGGGCATTCAGGAGTGCCACTGCCTTAGCTTGTTCAGCAGTGTAGGTCATCGTAGAATAGTTCGGTAGCATCTTGTCCCACTCGTAGGTATCCTTGCTGAAATCAGCTGACAAGGTTAACTTTTTGTTCGTTTCTTTCCCGTTTATGTCAGAGATTGATGCGTTATAGGTGTGACTTCCCGTTCCGTGTACTGGCCACTTGTAGTAACGCATGATTTGAGCAGTAGCCGTAGCAACACAACCGACGTAGTAATGATGTGTCTCGGAATCTTCCGACCATGTTGGTCCATCATTATTATAAGGTTCGTCCTGTCCCCAGTTAATCTCTCCCAAGAGTGGCTTGACAACAGGTTGTGGCGTATCAGTTTCTGTCTCTTCAGGCGCATCATGTGCGGTGATAGCCCGAACACGTTTCGCATAAGCCTCCATCCAGAAGCGGAGGTTCTCTGGTGCATCCTTGAAAGAGAATGAACCTTTGTCAGAGTAAGCCAGGATGGTACCCACGGCGTCATCACCTGACACGATTACGAAACCCTTTCCTTTCTCATTGTTGTAGATGTAGAAAGGCTCCTGTCCACTCCTCCCTCTTGCTCCATGAGGTAATGACGTAATGGAAACCATGCGCATGACAGGTTTCTTAGTCCATTTTTTCATAAACTGTGTTGCTAGTCGCAGCGCCTCTGACTGCTGTATAGGTCGTGCATCGACCATGCAAAATGCTAACAACAACATTACTGATAGTAATAATCTTTTCATAGCGATATTATTATGTAAAGGATATATAGATTCAAAGAAGTACATTGTACTCGCCTTCATTCCTTCCCAAGCGTTGTAGGGGAATATGTCGGGCAGTAATCCCTATAGTAGTGATTTAAGTTAATACCTCTTTTCAGAGGTAAGCGCAAGGCTTTTATATGAATAAGAGATTTATAAACACTAGATTAGGTTTCGATTGCAAAGGTAGTTGTTTTTCTATAATGTATGCCAAATTGCGGGTTGTTTTTTTCTTAAATATATGTTAACCTGTGTGTTACATAGTATTCATAATTATGAATTACCCGCATTCTGTCAGCTGTAAGCAACTACGATGGCTTTTCCCTTTAGGTGAAATGGCTCTGTGATGAGGGCAGTATCGTGTTTGGCGAGGTATAGGTCATCAATCATACAGTCTTCAAGGGCAAAGACAAGTCTTGGGCGAGGGGTAGGGAAGTGGGTGTCTTGGAAGATGCCCGGCTCGACGGCTATTCCATGTCGCACGATGATATTGAAATCCACGGCGCCTTGTGTATTCACAGAATGAATGGTTTCATCACCCTCAAACTGATATAAGGCGTTGTGTGATAGTGGTATTTGCACGCTGTCTTTATATAAGGTGATGTCGCCTTCTAAAGGTAGGATGTAGCGTGTGAAGCCCGTGAAGTCGGAGAAGGCGCTCTCCGTACTGTCGATGATTGCTGATGACACGCGCAGGTCGAAATGGCGTGTAGAGAGGTCGCCGTTAGCAGGGGAGATAAAAATCTGTCGTGTGATACCACCTTTCCAAGTGGTTGTCTGATAGCTTTCTTTTCTGATTATTTCCATGTTATTTCTTTTTCTGATTGTTTTTTTGCCACTCGATTGTCACCCTTTTTGTAGGGGGTGGGGGGATGGGTAGCTAGGATAACTAGGATGCCTAGGTTAACTAGGATGCCTAGGATAACTAGACTAACTAGGCCAATAACCCTAAAACAAAAAAACCTTGGCTCATCGCCAAGGTTTCTGATTTCAGCGGTGCGTACGAAACTCGAACTTGTTTCTGTAACACTCTGTATCACAACTATTTTTATCACTCTCTTTCTTCTATGTAGCCAATTTGTAGCCTCAATAGAGTATTTTGAGAGTACTTAAATAATTTGCTCTCCTGACATCAGCTATGTCATTTCGGGTACAAAGGTACATAAAAAATGAACTACTGCCAAATATTTGAGTGAAAATCTTTTAGAAAAATTCTGGCTACAATTTCAGTGCACGGTGCAAGTCCTTATATATAAAAGGGACTTGCACCGTGCACTGATGGTCTATGCCGTAGAAAAGCAATTAAAATTGCAAATGGTATCATATTACCAACATTGGCAATCTAATATTCTAAAAAAAGGTTTATTTCTTTAGAACTTTGCACTTGGAAATCAATTAAATACACAAAATGGATAAGAAGATGATACCTCAAAAGGGAGAGGGACGCTTGTTTATCGTGCTTCCCACTCTTGAAACCATGCTGTCTTCTTGCGATAACAGCAAGATGCGAGCCCAAGGTGCCGGCATGGAGTATTCCAATTTTAGGAAACATTGTAAGATGCAGACGGATTTGAGAATTGAGACCTATACCAAATGTGCCTCCGCATTCGATATGGATGTGCTTCTTTTGCATCTTCCCAAAGGAATGATAGAATCTTTGGTGCATACCACTGAAGATAAAGACCATAGTTTCTTTACAATTGAAAAAGAAGATCTCATCTTTTTATTGAACAAGCTCTGTCATGTAGATCACAAAAGAATGATTCAGCATATCATATTTCTAGCCAACCGTATAGTAAAAAAACAAAATAATATGTCTGAATTTCGAGATATGATGGAAGCTATTGAGAAACTTATTAAAAAACTGATGCATAATGACAGAGAATAACATGCTTTCTGCCACTCTTTTGGAAGAGATACATTCCTTGAAAGAAAGTATAGATCGAATTGCAGGCTTCATTCTTGAACTGAAACAGAATTATGTTGTTTTGGAAGAAAAGATTGAACTGAACTCTTCTGATGTATTGCGCCTTCTCGGTATATCCAGAGCTTCACTGGCACGATGGAGAGACAGTCAGGTAATCCCTTATCGTTATGTTTCCTGCAATCATGTGGTCTATCCTTTCAAAGGATTATATATTGCAATCAAGACGGGACGTGCTTCCTTCAAAGGTTTTCGTAGAGTGGAAGCTCTTCAAAGGCTCAATGCTTACAAGGACGGTATCCTAAAAGGATATATGGGAGACTCACAAATTTCGTTTGAGGAGCTATGAACATTAAGGAAGAGATATTGGAACACACAAACAGGGGACTGGAAATTTTTTGTTTCTATATGCCGATTGATTTCGTTCCCAAACGGAATTTCCGGAATCCACTTTATAAGGACAAACGGGCATCCTGCAACATCTACCTTGATACAAAATCGCAATGCTACCGCATGAAGGATTTTGGGAACGAGGCATATTCGGGTGATTGCTTTTGGTTTGCAGCAACGATGCTTGGTCTCGATGTTCGATCGGATTTCAAGAAAGTCTTATTGACTATCATACAGGATTTAAATCTCAATATTACCATGGATTTTAAGACTGACGAGAATAGAAAAACAAAATCTCTCAAGGACATTCGTCTTGTTTCTTCAACATCAACCAATGCAAAAGAAGAACTTTCCGAAAAGAAAAAGATATTCAAGCTATACGAACAACCTTTCAGGGCAGACGAAATCGCCTATTGGCAACGTTATGGAATAACTGACAAGGTTTTACAAAAATATCATGTGAAGTCACTGTTCCGTTATGAGACAATTTCCAATCAAGGGAATCCTTTTAGTCTAACCTCTACTAAGAATGAACCTATCTTTTGTTATGTAATGGGCGATTTTGTCAAGATATACCGCCCAAACAGCAAGTTACGGTTCCTTTATGGAGGGGATAAATCGAAGGATTATATCTTTGGTTTTGAACAGTTACCAAGTAAAGGGGATATTTTATTTATCACTGGCGGAGAGAAAGATGTATTGTCATTATCTTCGCACCATTTTAATGCAATCTGTTTCAATAGTGAAACAGCCTCCATCCCTGAGCCTATTATCGAAAGCCTGCAACTAAGATTTCGACACATCATTCTGCTTTATGATACGGATGAAACCGGATTAAGAGAAGCAGAGAGGCAGGCCAAGCAGTTGGAACCATACCATGTATTTTGTCTGAGTCTTTCTTTGCAAGGAACAAAAACCGAAAAGGACATTTCTGATTTTTTTGCTTTGGGAAAGACGGCAAAGGATTTAACTTCTTTGTTAACAGACAAGCTGTCAAGTATATATACCCATACAATTATGATGCTACAATCATGTGAAATAGACTATGAGAATCCTCCTGATGCTTCAAAGTCCATCGTAGCAGTAAATGGTGTGCCGCTGGGTACGCAGGATAATCTGCTTTGTATTACAGGGGGCGAAGGAACTGGCAAAAGTAATTATGTGGCTGCCATTCTTACTGGGACATTAGGAACAGAACGGTTACCTGCCGAGAGGACATTGGGATTGGAAATTACGCCCAACCCTAACGGCTTGGCGGTATTACACTACGATACGGAACAGTCCGAGGCACAACTGCATAAAAACTTGGGTAAAACCTTACAACGCGCTTCACTGAAAAATGTGCCGAAGTTTTACCATTCCCTATATCTAGCCTCGCTCTCACGCAAGGACCGCTTGAAACTTATCCGTGAGAGTATGGATTTGTTTTACCACAAACATGGAGGTATTCATCTTGTGGTAATAGATGGTATAGCCGACTTAATACGTTCCGCCAACGATGAAACGGAAAGTATAGCCATTGTTGATGAACTCTACCGATTAGCAGGAATATACAATACTTGCATCATCTGTGTGCTTCATTTTGTGCCTAATGGTATAAAGCTACGTGGGCATATAGGATCGGAACTTCAACGCAAGGCGGCGGGCATTCTCTCCATAGAAAAGGACGACAATCCTGAATACTCGGTCGTAAAGGCATTGAAAGTCCGTGACGGAAGTCCGTTGGACGTACCGATGATGCTTTTCGGCTGGGATAAGGCTGAGGACATGCACGTCTATCGTGGCGAGAAGTCTAAAGAGGACAAGGAAAAGCGCAAGACTGATGAACTCATTGCCGTTGTCAAAGAAACCTTCCGAAATTCTTTCAAGCTCACTTACCAAGAACTTTGTGAGGTTCTGATGCGCAAAATGGAAATCAAGGACAGAACTGCAAAGAAATATATTGCCTATATGAAAGAGCAGCATATTTTGATACAAGATACAAGTGGGAATTATCAAAAAGGAGAATTATGCCATACTTAGATCAACAGCCAGAAAATGCATGGCAGAAACGCCTGTTTGATAAATTGAAGAATATGGAAGACAAGCTCGACCGTCTGCTTGTCCTACGGGAACAGGAAGTAGATACGACCATTCACCCTCCATTGAAACCCGAATACTTGGATATCATAGATGTCTCCAAAATTTTGAAGGTGGAACAAAAGACTATATACAACTGGGTTTGGGCAGGAAAAATTCCCTACCTTAAAGCCAATGGCAGGTTACTTTTCCTTCGGGAAGAGATAGATGAAATGGTACGGAAGCGAGAAGGGTGGTAGAAGTCAGTTCTATACAAGTATGTTGGAAATGCTCATTTTTTATTTCATTCTTTTTTTTCACTATGGTTGAAATATTATCCTGCAAGTCAACTATTAGTTTACTTTCGGGAAAATAATTCAACCAATCGACTGTAATTAGTAAAGTCTTTTGTACCTTTGCGGTTGGTTTTAATTACAGCAAGTAAACTATGAGTATACTAAAAGGAAAAAAAATAAACCAAATGCTTCAATCCGGGCAAAAGAACGGATTGCTGTTTGCGACATGGCTCGTAGAGCATGGCTATTCCAGGCAGTTGTTGAGCAGATATCGTTCTTCCGGTTGGTTATCCTCTCTATGTAAGGGAGTCATGTACCGCACAGGCGACACGCTGTCCGCTTTTGGTGCTTTGCAGTCCTTTAACGAACAAGTAGGAAAGAGTTTTCGTGTTGCAGCGCATTCTGCTTTGGAGCTTTGGGGTTTCAACCATTATGTTCCTATGGGCAAACCCCTGTTAATGGTATCAACGGCAAGTGATAAAATGCCACAATGGATGAAGCATGACGTTTTCGACCGTGAATTTAAGTTTTTCAAGACAGAGGTGTTTACCAGTGCACAGATAACAACTTTAACATACTTGGACTGGAGGCTGCTTATATCCTCCCCTGAGCAGGCCTTTATGGAATGTCTGTTGTTAACTCCACGCCAATATAACTATATGGATCTATTTTATATAATGGAACAGTTGACCACTCTGCGTCCGAATGTCGTCCAATCGTTATTGGAAACCACAAAACATTACAAAATGAAGAGGCTGTTTCTATATATGGCTGAGAAAGCGGGGCATTATTGGTATGAAGATTTAGACCTTACAAAAATAGATTTGGGGACACATAAACTCCAACTCGTCAAATCTGGTATATATATCAGCAAATATAAGATGATTATACCAAAAGAATTAAACGATTATGAATGATCAACAATATAAAAAACAGGTGGCATTGTTACTACGCATTCTGCCTTTGGTTTACAAGATAACGGACTTTGCTGTTCATGGAGGTACGGCTATTAACCTGTTCCACCAGAATATGCCGCGTTACTCGGTTGATATTGACCTTACCTATATTCCGATAGAGCCACGCACGGCGAGTTTGGAAAAGATAAATCAACATCTCGGAAAACTGAAAACAAGTATAGAACGTGCCATTCCCGGAATACATGTGGAACATAAATCCGAAGTATGGAAATTGCTGTGCACACATGATGGCGCTACGGTGAAAATAGAGGTAAATGGTACAAAACGGGGCATACTTGGAGAGGTTGAAATTATGGAACTCTGTCCGAAAGCGAAGGAAGAGTTTCAAGCCAGCTGTAAGGCACGTATAGTTCCTTATTCTCAACTTTATGGGGGGAAGATTACAGCTGCCCTCAGCCGCCAGCACCCACGTGACATGTTTGACTGCAAATACATGAAAGACCAAACGCTTGAAAGTGTAAAAGACGGGCTTATCTTATGCTTATTGGGAAGCGACAAGCCTATCGTAGAATCTCTGTCTCCTAATAGCATAAACCAAGAGGAGGCACTTGAAAACCAATTCAAGGGAATGTCAGATATTCCATTTACCTATACAGACTATGAGCAGGCTCGTGAATCCATTATTAAAAAGGTAAATGACTGCCTTACAAATACAGACAAGGATTTCCTCGTTTCCTTTGAGGATGGAACACCACTGTGGAATAAATGTTGTGCAGGTGATTTAAGCCTATATCCATCTGTACAATGGAAATTACTGAATATAGGTAAACTCAAGAAGCAGACTCCCGATAAGCACAAAGAGGGAATAGATAAGCTAAAAGGTTATTTGCTGATATAGTGATAAAAGTCAGACATTCAATACGGATGTCTGACTTTTAACCCCTCGGCATATGTTTAGTGCCTCCATTTGGGTCTGAAACTCTGCAAACGGCTATTCTCTTCTTTATCTTGGATAGGATTATTCTCATTTTTCATCTCGACAGAATAATTATTGTTGGGTAAATTCTCTTCTTGCTCCTTTTCTTCCGTTTCATCTTTTTCCTCATCAGGTGGAGCAAGTGTAAGTGCAATCTTTCTGTCCAGCTCCGCAGCTTCACTTTTAAGTGAGCGAAGCTCGTCCTCTTTCTTCCACGAGCTGTTTGCAATAGTAATGTAAACATCCTTATTGGCTGTTACCTTCTCCATTTCCTTCTCATGCGACTCTATCACCTTTGGAATACGCTCCAAGGCGTTAACGAAGTTTTGGCAGGCAAGTTTCGGGTCAGTTGCCAACTTACCGTTATTATAGGTATAGTAAATACTCTCCTGTCCTTTCACAAAGAAGCGATTCACTGAACAGTCGAATAAGTCCTTGGAAGTGCTCTCTGTCTTGACCATAATGGAAAAACCGTATATCTCACCGATTTTGTTGTACTCTCCTTTGGTGCGTGCCTTCTCGTCTATCTCCTGCAGACGTGCAGCAATGATCTTGATGTCAGTGCTGTCTTCCACACCTTTGATTGTCAGTTTATTGACGGGCAGTCCCTCCGTATCACGTTCTACACGCTGCTCAAATAGAGCCAGGTCTGACTGTGCCTCCTTTATTTTGTCTGTATGAAAGGACACGGAACTGTCAATCTCTGCCAACTTGCCCGTTGCGGCATCACGCTCACGAAGGAAGTTCTTGCGCTCTGATTCCAAGGTGGTAATCTTCTTATTCAATCTTGCTTTTTCCAAAAGGTCGGTATTACCTGAAAGAACGGCCACGTACTCTGAAAAGTTCATGCCGCTGTCCTCGTCCATCGAACCCTCATCAATGGTACGACTACCAAGCGTATTGGTCTTCAACTGATTGATAAACAATTGCTTGTTATGCAGCAGATTGAACTTGTAGCTGTCCAGTGACCGCTCTACGGCATAGATAATCACATCAACCTTGTTGTCCGCAAACTCCTTGGCGATAAGGTTTCCCTTGCGCACAGCTCGTCCGTTACGCTGCTCTAAGTCCGAAGGTCGCCAAGGCGTGTCCAAATGATGGACCGCAACGGCACGTTGTTGAGCATTCACCCCAGTACCCAACATAGAGGTAGAACCGAAGATAATGCGAATGTCACCACGGTTCATGGCATCTACCATCGCCTTCTTTGCCTTCTCGTTCTTGCACTCCTGAATGAAGCGTATCTCGTAGGACGGGATGTGATAGTCTTCTACCAGCTTACGCTTAATTTCCGAATAGACATTAAAGTCTCCACCGGGCTTATAAGTACCTAAATCAGAGAAAACGAACTGCGTACCTTTCTGTGCGTCGAACTTTTGGTAATAGTCATTGAGCATCTTGGCACAATGGCTTGCCTTGTTGTCTATATGGTCTGAGTACCCTTTTTCATCAATCATGCGTAAATCAAGGCTCATCTTCCTCGCGTAGTCTGTTGCAATCAGCATCTTTGCCCTTTCCTCGCTCTCACTCAGAGGTGCTCGTCCCAAGATTGTGGCATCGCCACTCTTAGCAAACTCCATCAGCTTGCCGATAAAAACCTCCTGCTCGGGTGTTGGCGGTATATTGTGTAGTATCTCATTCTTCTCTGGTCTGTCGATACCGATGTCTTTGGCGGTACGAAAATCGCAAATCTCCGCATAAAAGTAATGGGGGTGAATGTAATCGACTGATTACTAATAAAAAGCAGAATATATAATCTGATAAGGTGAACGACTAAGAAACGAGCGAGTTTCTTTCCCTTTCTTTATTCTGCAAAGTCTCAAAGAACTCTCTGTTTGATGTTGCAAAGATAGCGATATAATTCATATAAGCAAAGTATTTACGTTGTTTTTTCAATGAAAATCAACCTTAGACATTTCTAATTCTATAAAATCGCCATTTTAAGGTATTGCATATATCTATGAACAATGGTAATTTTGCAAAATGATAATCAAAAGAATTCTTTTAATCTTCATCATTCTACTTCTGCTGTTTCCCACTGCTAATGCTACTATTTTGAATTTAGTTGTGGGTGATACTATATACCCTACTCGAAAACATGTTTCTTCATTACATAAAACGATAGAACTCGATGAAGTTCAAGTTATTGGACAGCGGAAATTGTTTTCCATAAGAAAAGACACCACGTTTATCAATACTGATTGCCTTCGAGTAAGGAAAGGTGCTAACTTGGAAGACTTAATCAGGAATATTCCGGGCATGGAATACGACAAGGCGAACAGGCAACTATCATTCAAAGGAAAGCCATTGAACGGCGTAAACATCAATGGCGAGACCTTTATGGGCAACGACATTATCGCAGCGTTGGAGAATATGCCAACCGATGCAGTGGAACTACTGAAACTGTATGACATGCTCAGCGCATTGGAGAAAATGACGGGAGTAGATGATGGTGCCGACAATTATGTGCTGGACATCAAGACCAAATCTACCTACAATGGCAGCCTGACAGGAACACTAACGGCTGAACACGGCAATCGCGACAGACGCAGGGATGAGGTACAGGGCAATCTATTCAATGCCGATGGCGAAAACACCTCGCTGACTTTGCGCTCTGACAATCTTAGTAATATGAACATTGGGGGAAACAATTTCCAAAACATATTGTCGGGCAATATCGTGAAGAAATTTGGTAAGAAAATTACGCTCAATGCAAGCCTCTCACTCAATGCCTTCCACAATGGAAGCGAGAATCATGACTATGATGAGCAATATCTTTCATCGGGAACAAAATATCGGGAATCAATGCTGCTTTCCTTGAGCAAGAATCACAGTAATGCCGCAAACATAAATCTGCAGTATAACATAGACAAAAAGACTTTGCTGAATATAAGTGCAAATGGAAACTTCGGACGGTCAGACAACCTGACTGACAACACAACATACCTATATGAGCGCAATACGGCTGCGGACACGCTGACCTCGGGAACGCTGCGAAATAACACAAAAAGCAATGGAAAGAATTACCATGTATCTGCCGACCTCACACGGCGGATTGGCAAGGCTGGGGCATCATTTACCGTGAAGGCGACACTTGGCGGTAACTCGAATGAAACTAATAATACCAGCCTTTCACTGACGAAATTCCACCACCTGCGCAACGCTGTGGGCGGAGATTCACTACTGTTGCGCAATCTTTGCCAACAACTGCCCACCCTGCGCAACGAAAGCAGAATATCATTGCAATATACCCATCCTTTTGGCAAACAGTTGAAATTGCAGACAGGGTACGGACTGCATCACGAAGAGGATAGAAACACAAGCAACACTTACGACTATACTATACCGAATAGACCATACATAGATAGCCTAAGTTATGAGAACACACTATCTATATGTGGGCAGGAACTCACCCTGAGAATGGATTATAAGGGTAAGCAATGGAAGATAAACAGTGGCATTGATGTAGAATGGCAACGCAGGAATATCTGCCGGCAACACAATTCGGAAACAGTGGACTATACAGTCAAGGCTACGGAATACAAGCCCAAGTTCGGCGCAAAGTGGAACAACGGAAAAATAGAAGTTGAACTGCGTTATAACGGAAACACACAACAGCCTTCCATACAGGCTTTGCTGACACTTGATGACAAGAGCAACCCGCTGTCCGTGAAGATAGGCAATCCGCAGTTGAAGCCAGCCTATCAACAACAACTGTCCATCAGATTAAATGAGAGAAAATATGGTATTACCTTTATGGGCAATTACCACAACTCGTTCAATGATTTTGCAGAGGAAGTAACGTATGACTCAAATACTGGCGCACGGACATACAGAACTGTCAATATCAACGGAAATTATTCTGTGGACGGGATGCTGCAATGGCAGAAACAAGTGAAGCGTCTGATGCTCTCTGGTACTATGAGAACTTCTTTTAAAAACCACGTCTATCTCTTTCACGAACAAACGTACGGTAATGCTTTGAAGAGCAAGACACATACAACGGGTAATGAGGTTAGCCTACGATTGAACTACCAGCCGAAATGGGGGAATATTGACCTACACGCCAGTTGGCAACTCTACCGTTCCAACAACTTACTGACAAACACCCATGTAAATACCATTGACTACGACTGTGGCATCAGCGGCACAGTAGAACTTCCCCACGACATTGAAATATGGGGCGATGCAAATTGTCATCTGCGCCGAGGAACCTATTCAACCACAGATGATGACCAGTGGCTATTGAACGTGGGAGCATCGTGGCGTTTTCTCAGGAAGAAACAAGCCACGCTCTCATTCAAATGGAACGACATTCTGAATAGGCGAAGGGACCTCAACCGTTCCGTTTCAGGTTACGGGTATCACGAGAGTTTCCGACCGCAGATACATAGTTATGCCCTCGTATCGCTGCGATACCGTTTTAGCCTTACCAAAAGTAAAACAGATAAAAATTCTCACAAACAGCAAAATCCTAATAAATAAGGATTGCAAAAATAAAAATAAAATCATAAGAAATAGGTATTGTGAAATCCAAACAAGGCTCCTACCTTTGCAACTCAAAACAATTAATTTATTATCGAAAATGAAAATAGTAAAGAATTTAACATTACCAGTATTGGTATTCCTTGTGATGGGACTTGCCTCATGTAGCAGTGATGATAATACAGTTCATTACAGCACAAACTCCCTTAAAAATACAGAATTGATGACTGTGTTGAAATCGAAAGGTTATCAGTTCGACAAAGACGGTAAGTTGGAACTCAACGATTTGGCCAACAATACCACATCGCTTGACCTTAGCGGTACAAACCTGAAGGATCTCAGCGGTCTTGATATTCTTCCAAACCTAAAAGATGTAAAACTCTCCAATAACGGGTATGGACCTGTTTTCGACTTCGCTCAGCTGCCAGCACAAATTACCGGTGTAGATTTGACGGGCAACGACATTTATGACTTTGAAGGACTGGTGAATGTAAAGACGGAAGAGAATGGTGATGAAACCGTAACACAGTTGCACAAAATCACAAAATTGTACTTGCCACAGACAGCAAAGTTCAACATCAAAGACCTTGTGCGTTTCTATCGAGAGAAGAAGGCAGAGATTGAGTCTGGAAGTATAGACGTGAAGATGGAAACAGCAAAAGGCGACTTGCAGAAATACAATACCATTCGCGAGATACCTGATGAGAATATAAGGGCTAATTTCAAAAAATATTTTTCCAGCATCTTTGATGAAGACGGTATTCATATTGACATCAGCAAGCGGTTAAGCAACAAAGATAGGTCGAATGCCTGTGTATTTAATAAGTGGTATGGAGTAGCCACTGCTGAAACACTGGAAGGGGTACAATATATTGTGAACAATCCTTATTGGGACGGCAAACTTCTTACTGTAAACCTGACAAACAAAGCGAAACTCCCATACCTGAGACCCTGTAGCGGTCTCATGACCTTGTCATTGACAGACGTGGATGCCTCTGAAGGCATCAATCTTGAGGATGCTACAAACATGACAGGTCTCCTATGGGTAAAGGTTAGCGGTATTAGCGAAATAGATTTAAGCCATAGTACCCTGTTTGGTCAGAGAGCGATTGAGCAGGAACAGGATGGTCCCGGTGGTTCCTCACTTGTTTTTGTAGAATGCCCGGATTTGAAAAAGATAGCTTTACCGGAAAAAAGCGGATTGCGATCTTATATGATAACATTTGCGAATATGAAGAGTTTAGAACAGGTAGATTTGTCCAAATTTAAGATGATATCCAATTTGGAACTTGGTGGTTTATCTGCGAATTGTCGTGTTACCTATCCGGAATTGACGGAATTTCATACCTACGATAAAAAAACCTCTTTTGCGTGTACGCAAGACGTGTTTGACAGACAGGAAACAAAAGACTTTATCAAGAAGTATCTCAAGGTCTTGACCAGTGGTGGTGGCTACATAGATGGAGTTGAATGGTCATCACTAATTAATAATTAACAAAACATAAAAAAGATGAAACATTTATTTATTTCTACCGTATTGACGGTAATCAGCATTTTAGGATTTGCAGTAAATTCTAATGCGCAGACAGGTACTTACAATGGTACGTTGAGTAACATTACTATGAATGGGAAATCATACAATGATGCTACAAATCAGAGCTTTACATTGACAAGCACTGGTGGTAACCTGTATGATTTGAGAGGTACAGTGGGACCTATTGGCAAGATGCCAGGAACAATCAAAGTAGAACTTAAAGTTTCTATCAACAACGGAGTTGTTACAGCAACGACCCCCATAGGCGGTTATGCCGGTAAATTGATGTTGTTGGATGGTGGATTACCCATTAAAATTAAATTATCCAGTTTTACAGGCTCTCTTGTAAATAATGAACTCCATTTCGTTCTTGACACATACGCAGGTTGGCAATTTGTTCCTGTCTTCCCTGCTTCTGTTACTTTTGACGGTACGCTACAACCATAACAAGGCGACATGCGATTCATAACAGTAAAATGTATCCTTTGCCTCTTGGCAGTGTTCTCATTGGGTTTATCTTCCTGTAACAGTGATGACAATTTGGAACAAAAAGCCCCCGCTCAGGAATACCTAAAAGAGGCAAAGGATATTTTGTCAGGAGATATTGTCCTTTCCACAAAAGCGACAATGAACACGGTCGATAAGACCCTCCTGCCCCAAGGATGTCCTACTAAATTTAATTTCAATTGGGAGAAGGACAGTCTTCGTCTGACGCTCGATGGCTTTACCGTAGGCAAGATGCCATTGATTGTGTATTTCTCATGCAAATGTAAGTTTATGCAACTCAACTCTTGGGAAAAAGACGAATATAAAGGGGATGGCTGGATAAAGTTTAAGGGTAAGGACGGTAGCGTTACGGGAAATCCTAAAGATGATTCCGGAGTACAGCAAGGAAGTGGCGCAGGTGTAGAAGGCTATCTGAATGTGAAAACAAACCAGATTACATTCATAGTTGATTACAACATGATGAACGTACGTTCCGAGTGTTTCTTGCAGACCATCGACAAGAACCGTATCAACAATTACGAAGCCGAGTTTGCCCAATACGAGAAGGACTTGGCAGCCTATAAGAAGGAACACGGATTGTAATACGTTACAAATATGACAATAAAGGAAGTGAGGGGCTGTGAGTGCTTTCACTTCCTTTTTCAATAATAAAAAGAAACGATGCAGAAGAAAGGATTCTTATTCTTACTCCTTTGCCTGCTTTTGGCGATAAGCGCACAGGCACAGCGCAGGGTAAGGATAACCATACTTGAGAAAGATACGCAGCAACCTTTGGTAGGGGCTACTGTGCAATATGCCACGAGCAAAGAGATGTTGGATGTTAAGAATACCATTACCGACATTGAAGGCAAGGTGATATTAAGTATAGAAAAGGGAAAGGAACTATACTATAATGTCCATGCAACGGGCTTCGTCCCCGTAAAAGGAAGTGTGCCGCCACAGGAAAACAACATAAAGATTGTTATGCGCGAAGACGTGCTGCACCTGAACGATGTCGTTGTAACAGGTTCACGAACAGAGCGCCCCGTAAAACTTTCGCCCATTACCACACAGGTATTGGGCGGAAAGGCACTCGTTGATGCAGGGTACAGCGACCTACAACATGCCCTGCAACAAGAGACACCAGGACTCAACATTCAGAAAGTGGGTTTCGGCAACGAAATCTCGATGCAGGGACTCGACGCGCGCCACGTTCTCTTTCTGCAAGACGGTGAACGAATGACGGGCGATATGGCAGGCAACCTCGACTACGAACGCTTTAATCTGCACGCCATCGACCGTGTGGAGATTGTAAAGGGTGCCAGCAGTACTCTGTATGGCAGTCGTGCTTCGGGTGCGGTCATCAATCTTATTTCTAAAAAAGCGACCAAACCATTGGATATTCAGGCAGGTATGCGCTGGGCACAGATGAACGAGCGCAACTACAAGACACCGTCTCCAAAAGATTTTCTATATATGTTTGAGAAGAACAGCGACCGCCCTAACCTGCAAGCATGGCTTTCGGCAGGAGTGAAGCACAAGGCTTTCACCTCACAAACCGACGTATGGTATAGTGAGAGCGATGCCTTTTATCTGTATCAGGCGGAGAACGACAGCAAGACCTACACAAAGGAGGCTAACCCATTCCTCCCTCACGACATCACGCTAAACGGCACTGCCGTCCGTTCACCAATGGGTATTGAGGGAACGGAGCATATCTCGGCAGCGCAGAAGTTCTATTACGAGCCTAACAGAAACCTGTCGGTACAGGTGTATGGTTCGATGTTCTTCATGAACTCATACGACCTGATACAAGACATGACCTTCTCGCAGAGTCGCGACTTCATGGCAGGCGTTAAGGCGAAATATAATGTAAAAGACTGGTTTACCGTAAACCTTAGCATACACAACGATTTCTACGACCGTTTCAAACGGCACGAGCGTATCGATGAACGCAAGAAGGTGTACAAGAGTAAAATATTCGAGCCACGTCTCACACTGACAAGTACCTACTTTAGCGGACACAGCATCATACTTGGAGTGGAACATACTTCGGATGAACTCACCAGCGACCGATTTGTAAACCGTAAGATGACCACTCGGGCACTGCACGAGACGGAATACTTCCTGCAAGATGAATGGACGGCAAACAAGCATTGGATGCTGTCGACAGGCGTGCGCACTAACTTCTCGAAGGCGTTCGGATTTATGTATATGCCAAAGATTGCAGTTAAATATTCGCCTGATGAGCATTGGGCAATACGTGCCAACTACTCCATGGGCTATCGTGCGCCCAGCATCAAGGAACTGTTCTTCAACTGGGATCATCTCGGAATGTTCCAGATAAGGGGTAGCGAAGACCTGAAGCCAGAGAAGAACCATTATTTCTCTTTGGGAGCAGAATACACCCATAATGGTTTCTTCATGAATGTAAATGCTTACATTAATAAGTTCCGTAACAAGATAGAGGGCGTATGGCATATTTACGATATGCAGTACAACTTCGAATACACCAATCTCAGCAGTCAGCGTCTGTACGGAATCGAGGCTATCCTGAAGTGGCATTTCCTCGACCACTTTACCCTGAACGGAACTTACAGCTATGTAAACGTGAGCAAGCAGGATGGCATACAAGTGAATACCACGTCGCCACATGCTGCCACGGCAAGCATCGACTATGTATATAACAAGCCTAACTACCGCTTGAAAACCATCTTCAGTGCATCGCTCATGGGCGAGAAAAACTTTGATGTGCAAGATCGTGTGTGGGTGGAAGAACATCATAAGAGCTACGATGCCTATTTCCGCTGCACGCTGCCTACCTATGCACTCTGTAACTTGGCAGTGGTGCAGACATTCTACAACAAAGTGAAAGTTACGCTCGGAGTAGATAACATCTTCAACTATGTGCCCCACACCTTGGGGTCGGGCATCACTATGTTCAATGTTCCTGCCACCAGCGGTGCAAAGGGATATGTGCAAGTGGAGTTTCTTGTTGATGACATTGTAAAATCATTAAAAAGAAAGAAATGAGAAAATACATATTCATACTTTTCGCTTTAACGACAGCATTGTCCTCGTGCGTGAGTTACGATGCGGAGGAGTTTACGGGCAAAACGCTGCCAAGAGTTACGGGATACACCACTGGCATTACCAACGATTGGCTGTACATCAATTTGCGCACAGGAAAAATATTCAACCTTGACAAGCCCAATGGCGACATTAAAGAGGGCGAACAGCGGGAACGTACCGACTGGGACATTGCCTTTTGCGGCTACCGTATGCGAACGAATAGCGGAACATCGGGTAATGGAAAAGGCGGAGCCGCCGACTTAGGATACGGCAGTTACGACACTTGGAAAACGGTGGCGCAATTGCCAACCAATTTACAATGGGTGGTGGATGACCATTCGGTATATATCACCATGTCGCAAAACGACTGGAACAAGTATCTCATCGCCAATAAACTCGACTTTGAACAGAATCCTTGGTTCGATCCCAATCGCGGTCCTGCATCGACACAGACAGATGCTAACCCCATATTGGCAAAAGCGATGACCTTCACAGGTCCGCCACCTGTATATGCACCCTCGTTCCATACATACGTGGTACGCACTGCCGACGGAGAGCGATATTTCAAATTACAGATCATCAGTTGGTACAAAGCCGATGTCGAAATAGGCGACACGGGCGGACAGATGAGCTATTATTGTGATGAACTCCGGTAGGTTTTAGGAAGTGTATTACCAATCAACGAAAAGTGCATTATGAAACTCAAAAAAGTGCATTATGAAACTTCAAAAAGTGCATTATCAATCAGACAGGAGTTAATGAGCAATCCCGAGAAAGTCAATAGGCAACAGAAAAATAGCTAATGAACATCCTTCAAAAAGCTCACGACCAATTTTGAAAAAGCTAATTACCAATCTGAGAAAAGCTAATGAGCTTTTTGCACTATCTTCTTATCTGTTGGCAAATAACAGATTGACTAAAACGAAAGAAAAGAATGAAAAATAAACAAAAATACTATCCAAGGCAAACTCTTATAGCCTTTCTGTTAGTTCTCTTCGCCATGCCATTGGGACACGCACTGATGATACTCATGGAAAAATTCATGGGCGAGGGAGCCATGCACATCGCTGGTTTTATGATGGGCTTTGTAGGTTTAATCCTTGTCATTATCGGCGTGTTCGTAAAGGGAGATACTCGGCAGACATTGTGGGGTTTCATCGGTGGACTGCTTTTTTGGACAGGCTGGGTGGAGTTTCTTTTTCTCTATTATGCCCGTCGCTATGGTGTTCAGCCCGAGATTGAAAACGGAGAGATAGTAACCAAGCCCGAATACCTTATCATGCCCGCATCGTTCGGATTATGGATGATGGTGATGACGATGTATGTGTTCAGCACCCGCAACGGTTGCGACTTCATCACATGGATTCAGAAAGTCGTTTTCCGCACAAAGCGTAAGGTGATAGCCGCCCAGCACATGACACGCCACACCAGCATCGTAACCTTTATGGAGCTCAATATGATGCTCTGGGGGCTTTACCTGTTGCTGATGTTCTGTTACGACAAGCGTTTCCTCGGCGACCACCATCCCGTTACGTTCCTCGTAGGAGTGGGGTGCCTCATAGGCTCGTTCTTTATATTGCGTCGCCAACTGCGTCTTGCCTCATGGGGTGCAAACATCCGCATGGCAATCGCAACGGTTGTCGTGTTCTGGGTACCTGTGGAAGTGCTTGGTCGCCTTGACTTTTTCAAGGAGATTTGGATTGAGCCGGAGAAGTATACTACCCAGATGATTTGCATCCTCGTGGCATTCGTGGCATTGCTCGTCTATATCATGTTTGCAGCTCACAAGAAGAAAAGCCATGAGTAACAAGAAACTATATTGGTGGAAATCCATCGTGTCGATGGGCGTGATATTGGGAAGCATGCCCATGGTTCACTTGGTGGCACGAGTATTGAAGGACAACTACGACGGCACGCAACTGTTGGGTGCTGGCATGGCTGTGGGATTCGTGGGCTTGGTGATGGTGGTGGTCGGTGTTTTCGTCAAGGGACAGACTCGCCAAACCTTGCTCGGACTTATCGGTGGCATGTTCTACTGGACGGGTTGGGTGGATTTCCTCTTCATGTATTATGCCCATCGTTGGGGCACACATGCTGAGATTGACCCAGTGACAGGAGAAGTGTTGAGCCGCCCTGAATATCTTCTGCTCCCTGCCACCTTTGGCTTGTGGGCAATGGTGATGTTGCTCTACATCTTCTGTTCCCGAAATGCCTGCAACTTCCTCAACTGGTGGCAGACGCTCTTCTTGGGGAAGAACAAGCGACTCATCGCCGCTCGCCCGATGACACGCCACACCAGCATTGTTACCTTCATGGAAATCAACACAATGCTCTGGACTTGCTATCTCCTGCTGATGAACCTCTACGATCCTCAATTGTTTGGTCGTGAGAGTCCAGTCACCTTCGGTGTAGCCTTCGGTGCCTTGCTTTCCGCCCCATACGTATTTCGCAAGCAACTCCACTTGCAATCGTGGGGAGCAAACATCAGAATGGGTACGGCAACGGTCATCGTGTTCTGGATAGCGGTAGAGGCATTTAATCGCACGGGCATCATCGGGAAGCTCATTGCACATCCGAGCGAATATCCTTGGCATTGGGTGGTAATGGTGATAGAACTTTGTTTCTTGGCAGGAAAGATTGTCAAGGATGCAAGGGCGAAGAAAGAAAAGAAATAAGATAGATAATCAGATAAGGAAATCAATGAAGAAAGGAACTTGGAGAAAACAACATAAATGGCTTGGTATCGGCTTGAGCTTCTTCATGCTGATGTTCTGCGTGTCAGGCATCCTGCTCAATCATCGTTCACTCATCAAGGAGGTGAACGTGAGCAGGAAGTACCTGCCAAGTCGTTATGAGTTTCGGAATTGGAATGGTGGATTGCTACGAGGCACGCTTGACATTGGCAAGGATTTAATGGTAGATTCCATGAGGAATGTGGATTCTTGTCGCCAACTGTTGCTTTATGGCAATGGTGGCATCTGGCTTACCGACTCCAAGGATTTCAATGAGGGGTTGCCAGAAGGTGCAGACTATCGTCAAATCAAAAATGTCATAAGGCTTGATAATGGAAGGATATTTGCTGTCTCACCTTTCGGGGCTTTATCGCTATGGAGTGCATAACAAATGGCATGAGGTGAATATGTCACTGGAGGATGAGGAGAAATTTACGGACATCGCTTCGCATGGCGACACCCTTGTAGTGCTCAGTCGTTCCTTTGTCTATACCTCGCTTCCTCCTTATACACAGATACAATCCTCAAACCCATGGAGGGACAATTGGAGAAGTTGAGGCTATTATTTCTCAAACTAACCATAAGTCATGGAATAATGTTCCAGAGAGCTACAGGCAATCACAGGCATCCTATGCTTATTATAGCCTTACTAAAGCCATTCCAAAGTTGTCCAAGCCCCAAATTGATAATTATATTTATAGATTAAATGATGCGTTTATAGGGACTGCGACTTTCAGTTTTGAAAATAATATGGTGAATTTTATATTTAATTTGCAAGAAGTTATTGTACCTGCATCAAAATAATCTTGTAAGTGTATGGAACAAAATAAAATATTGTTTATTATAGGTATAATGACTATGTTCTCTTGCCATTCTATTCATAAAACAATGGAATCTGGCAATGGGCAACTTAGCAATTCAGAAATTATCCAATTATTAACTGATGACAGTGTAAAGTATTGGATAGGTGTTAATTTTGGTTCTTCTTTTAAATTTGCCAGAGAAGGCTTAAGATTCAATTCTTATAATAAGAAAGGAGATGAAGAATTTACTTCCCAACAGGACATTTTATTCCCTAAAGTGTTTGATGTTGATGGCATGCGAGTTTTTATTTATTGGAAACTTCCACATCCTGTGGAAAAGCTCTATCCATATGTTGATTACAAAATACGGAAAATTTCAAAAGATACGTTAGTTATAGGGGATTATACAGACTTTGTGTTTGTTAATGGTCATGGTAATGCCCCAAATCGGGAATTGTCAAAATAAAAAAATAATAAATGTGGGGTAATACTCCAAATCGGGAGTTATTGAAATAATTATCTGATTATCAATGTACTTTCCAAAAGATAAAGTATTAGGGCAGAGTGGAAAAATCGTTGAAACTGGTCCTATGTAATCGTTCAAAGTGACCCTTTTGTATCATCCAAAGAGGGATTGGACATTCGCGGTACGATACGAGTATGGGTGTTATGATTTATCAGCATTCATTCTTCTCTACTCCCAAAGGATTTTGTCAGTTGTACTGCTTGCTGTTGTAGTCTGATGAGAATTTGGGAATAGGTTTCGAGTTTGCCGAGCAGTTGTTGAGCAGTGGCAACAGAATGATAAGTATTGAGGACTTTCACGACTTCGTTGTACAGAACTCCTATCTTATGAGCCAAGGCAACGATTTCTGAGAGTTTCTCCAAGTAAGGTTCTTTTGCAGGGTCTTGGGTGATGACCTTAAAAGATTCACCAAGAAGCCTTGCTCGGACAAAGTCGCTCTTTGTCTTTGCTCCCGACTTGCGATAGAGTCTGATAAGTTTCTGCTGGTCTTCGGAATTAGGTATTCTGATGTGCCATCTGTCCCATCGTGGGCAGGTGGCACATCTGCCGTCTGGCTTCTTTTGTTTTTGCTTCTTCATTGCTTTCTAATCACGACTTTGGAGTGATTTAATCCCCTTTCGGGGCAAGGGTCTTTGTGGTACAAATGGCAATTTGTGGTACAAAGACACACCTTGCTGATGTAGAAAATGGGATTATAAGCCCCTGCTGTGTTACTGCATTCATTGAATACAGTAACTCGGCGTAGGCTTGCATTCGAGGAATGCAGTAATTCAGAGTTTCCTCCATCTTTCCACATCTTCCTTGTATTGGTCGAGGTGTTCCCGCAGTACCTGTTCGACATATCCCGAAACGCTCGCTCCATGCTCACCGATTCTCCGCACCACGAAGTCTAACTTTCGTTGGGTTTCCTCTGATACATACACGGCTTTGCGGTGGCTGTTGCGAAAGGGCTGGAGATATTTCCCCTGAAACTCGGATAATTGCTTTCTGTCCTTTGTTTTTCCCATTCTTTGATGAAATTCTTCGGTAGAAGTAGCCCTTTCTGTTGGCGACAACGCTGTTTCTTGATAGGACGGTTGAGAAAAATCCTTGTTACTCTCCTTGTCATTTTGTTCCTCAACTTTATCAACAGGCTCAAACCTTCTCTTTTCCTCTTCATAATCGAAGGGCTGGTCAAAATCGGGTAACTCTTCGGGCTTGCGGAGCTTAACGCCATAATTTCCCATATCTCTAATGGCTTGTTCCAAGCGTTGTTTCCTTTTTTCATCTATTCTTGCCATAATTTCTTGGGTATCGGGTTATAGTGTTTTTCAAGCATGGCTTGTATGTCACTCTGCTTGTAGAGTATCTTCCCTCCGATTTTGTAGAAAGGAAGCGTTCCTGAGTTTCTGTACTCTTGGAGCGTGCGTGTGCTGAGCCGTAATTGGCTGCAAACCTCCTCACCCGAAAGGTAAACCTCACCATTCAGCATCGGACGGGCGGTAGAGCAATACCGCTCCAACTTCTTCAAAGTGCCTTCCATCAGTTGTGAAAACAACTGCATCTGAGGGTCTTCCCGCGTAATGATTTCATTCTCTGCCATAATTCATTCATTCTTTGATTTCAATCCTTGACTGCATTCAGCATTTCACAGATGTCGGTCTGTTTGTAATAACACTTATGTCCAATCATGGAGAAAGGGATTTTGCCCGTATCTCGGTATGATTGTAGGGTACGCTTGCTGATGCCTAAACGCTTGCACACGGCTTCGTTGTCGAGCCATTGCTCGGTCTTGGGAGGATTACCGATGAGTTTTTCCACACGATGGATAAAGTCTGCAAATTCGGAGCGATGTCGCTCCCACGCTTTGCGGTCGATGATAATGAGTTTCATTGCCTTAATTTTGTTTTGATTACTTTATTGTTACTCAGCAAACAAACTGTTATGCAGTCCATTGCCGTACTTCTCGGGTGCAAAAGTAACCCCTCGGAAGCACCACTGCAAGAAATGAGGATAAGCAGGGAAATAGAGAGAAAGCAATAGAAAAACAAAGGAAATCCGTCTGTGTTATTGCGGTAATGAGATGAGGTGCCGGCTCGTTCCTTTTATTATCTTGTTGTTTTATCGATAATTCGATAGTTCGACAAATCGAGATGTCGAAGTGTCGATAGATAGTTTTATCGATAGATTATTTTGACGATATATAGTTTTGACAACAGATAGTCATGACAACAAATTGTACAAACAATAGATTGTCCGTATTATCGTCAGTCCTATCTGTTGTTAGTTGTTACGCCTTGCGTCCAAAGAGCCTGAGTATGCCGTATTCTTGTCGTGCCTATACTCTCTACGGCAGCCCAGCCCTGCAAGGTTGGGAGAGATGAATACGACCGCATGGATATAGAAAATGGCAATACCACCTTGAAACAGAGAAATCCTGCGGTGGAGATTCTTCTCTCCATCCGCAGGACTCGACCTTGTCAGGGCAGACAGGCTGCCGTTGTACCTTTGCACGATAAGAAACGGCATCAGGAACTTTGCGTGCGCCGCCTTTGCCTACAACGCCTTCAGGCTTGCTTCCTCCGTCAGTCTGACCGTTGGCAGATTGTTGCTCTCGATGAGCAGCACTATCGTGCCTGTCAGTTCGGTGTAAAGACGGCCGTATTGCTCGTCAGAAGCCAATGTGTCCGTCAAACCGAACTTGTCGAATGTGGCTTGAACAGCCTTGTTCGACAACAGTATAGGTACGAGTTTCTCTGGGAGCGGTGCAGGAAGTTCCCTTTCAAACTCGTTTTCCAACACGGATATAAGCGTATCGTACTTGGAAAAGTGCAAGCCTTGATACAATGCCTCGCTTGCCATGCTCTCCGCTTCAATGTGTGTAAAGCCTTGTGCTACAGCATCGCAGTAAACTGTGAGAGCCATATCTGCCCGTGCAGTGATAAACTCCGTATCTTGCAACTTTTCGGGGTGATGCTCACTCATGTAACTTCTTAACTTCAATCGGAAGTAGGAAAGTTCCTTTTTGTTCTTCTGTTTCATTGTTTTTCTTGTTAAAAAGTTGGACTTCTTTTTTTTGAATCATTCATTACGGCTGTTACATCCCAATTATGGGACTTGACTTTTTCGGTGTTCTTGACGGACACAGCCGTAAGGCTTTACGCAGTACCCTTGTATGCTCACTACCCATCAGGGGTTGCATTTCCTTGGCAATCTTGCTCTTGGTCACCCGTGCATAAATCTCGGTCGTGGAGATGAAGCGATGCCCCAGCATCTTGCTCACCGTCTCTATCGGAAGTCCGTTCTCCAGACAGATGGTCGTGGCAAAGGTGTGCCGTGCGGTGTGCGAGGTCGCTTGAGTATGCGGTGGCAGTCCTGCCTTAATACATATCTCCTGAATAGTTCTATTGAAATTACTGTTGCTGGGAAACTCTCGAAAGAAAAGCCCCTCCCTTCGTCCGTGGCTCACAATGGCGAGTATTTTCTCGGCAACGGGCAGCAACGGGACAATACTTCTGTTCTGTGTCTTTGTTCGACAGAGCGATATGTACCTACGCCCATCCCCGAATGTATAAACATCGTCCATTCGGAGTTTCTTTAAGTCTGAGAATGCCAGCCCCGTGAAACATCCCAAGAGGAAAATAAGTCTGCAATGGTTATCTGTCGAGCGGTGCGGACGGTAAGCCAAGAGTTTTTGCAGGTCGTCCGCCGTAAGTGCATTGCGCTCGTAGGTAGGCGTTTCTATGTCTATGAGTTCAAAAGGGTCTTCACGAACGTATCGCTCCTGCAATGCCTTGCGAATGACCTGATGCAAGTGGCGTAGGCGGTTGCCGACACTGCTTTCCTTGTTTCCCAAGTCCCGAAGCATAAAAAGGCGATAGTCCTCAAGCAAAGTCTTGTCCACCTCTGTGGGCATACAGTCTGCCCTGTCCCTTACTTGCAGGAAATGAACAAAACTCTTGTAGCTGTCCTTAAAAGCCCTGACAGTTGCCTTGCTTAATGTTCTGCCCTGCAATTCCTCCTTGTATTCACAAACGGATTGATATAGCTCCGTAAGTGTTGGCATGGGGCGACTTTGCTGCATATAACGCTCCTTGAGGTATTCCGCCGTGATATAGTTTTCTTCCCTTAATGTACGTTCATAGAGTGAATGCAAGCACTCTTCTATTGAGTTCAGTTGCAGATTGATGCCGCTTGAATTACCTGTTGTCGCCTTGATGCACCCTTTTCGGGCAAGCCACTCGTCGGGGGAAGTTTGCAACTGCGTGGAAAACGATGAGGACGTTCCATTACAGGTGATACGGCAACGGATTACGCATAGTCCGTCTTCATTGGTCTTGCTTCTATCTATGTAGAATAGTATGGCAAATGTACTTTTCATTGTTCTGCGGTTTTAGTTGGTCAGTTGATAATGTGCGAGTTGTGGAAGTATTTTCTCTATGTCCAGAAAGACACGCTCGGGAGATGTCTCCGCATACACTTGCGTGGTTTTGATTTGACTGTGTCCGAGCATTTTGGAAACGCTCTCAATGGACACGCCCTCCGACAGTGTCATCTGAGATGCGAAGGTATGCCGTGCCATGTGATAGGTCAGCGTTTTCTGAATACCGCAAAGCCGTGCTATCTTTTTGAGGTGTATGTTTACCGTGTCGCATCCGGGTATGGGCAGCAGATACCCCTTGGGCGGTTCGTGTCGGAAAGCCCTCGTGTGAATGCCCCGATAACGCTCGATAATGGCAGCGGCTTCGGGAAGTAGGGGGATGTGGCACACGTTGCCCGTCTTTATTCTCGGCTTGCGTATCCAAGTCATTCCCGCTTCGTGAAAGACGTGCTGCTCCGTCAAGTGATACACGTCGGTATAGGAAAGCCCCGTCAGGCAGGAGAAAAGGAACATATCCCTCGACACTTTTTCATAGCCTTGCAGTTCGTCTTCTCCCAAGGCTGCGATACGGCTTACCTCCTCCCTCGTGATGTAACGTGGAGTGCCCACTTCCCAACGAATGGAATGGTTGATGAAGGGATAGGTGTCAATGATATGCCGTTTATGCAGGTCTTTGAGCAAGGAAGCCAGCATGGAGAGATAACCAGCCGAGGTATTGAGCTTGAAGCCCTTTTCTTTGGCGAAGTAGTCCTCCAAGTCTTTGATGAGGGCTGTGTCCACTTTCTGTACGGGAATATCCTCCACATGGTAGCGGTACCTGACGAAGTTTGCCAGATGCTTGCGGAAGAGCAACAGGCATTTTAGTCTGCGTTCGCTGCGGTCTATGCCCACACGCTCACGGAAGCGGTTGATATACTCGCCCGTATGATAAAGCAGTCCTTGCGACTCGCTGTTCAACCCGAACACCAATTCCCTTACTCGCTCTGCCGTGACGCGAGCATCGGATTTTCCCGAAAGAGACTCATAAACCTTGTGAATACTCACCTGAAGGCGGTCAAGTTCCTTGTTTACCGATACGGCTTCGGCACTCTTGCCCAGCAGTCGGTTCTTGCGACTGTCCCACAAACGAGGAGTACACGAGCATTTGCAACTAAATTGTACCATAGAGCTTCCTGCGCTGATGCGTCCCATGATGGGACTTTTTCCGTTTTTGTCCTGCGTACCTCTCTTGAGGTAGAAAAGCAGCTTGAATTTTTCTTTTTCCATTGTTTTTTACTTGCAAAATTACACTTCTTTGAGGAACTTTGAACGATGCAAAACACTGATAATGAAAGAGAAAGCACCGTTTTTGTTACCACTTTCAGCCGTCCTTTTCCTTTCATCGTTTGTCGAACGATTTGGTAACTGAACTCCCTCCTTTTCGCTCCCTTTTCTGCCTATTTCCTCAAATGCAACCCGATGAAGAAAAAAGCAATATCCGCTGTATTTCAGTCAGATATGAGTTTTATGCCATTTTCTGCTTTCTACTCCCACACTTCCGCATAAAACGCCGCCAGCTCAGGCACCTTGATAAATGTTCTGAAGCGTTCCTTCTGAATGATGTCGTTTGTGATGGAGAACTCGTAGTCAGTCGACTTCTTGGCAAAGACGGCTGCCCAAGCATCGAAACTGTTGATGCCCTGCTTCTCCAAAGCCTGCGGACGAAGATACTTGAACAGAAGATACAATTCCGTCAAACTATTGGAAATGGTCGTTCCTGAAAGGAAAGTGGCTCCCAAGTCCTTGCCAGACCGTTCTTGTATGGTACGAATGGCAAAGAGCATGTTTAAGGCACGCTGTGAACCATCAGGATTGCCCAAGCCCGACACACGGTCGTGGCGGGTATTGAACATCAGGTTCTTGAACTGGTGGCTTTCATCTACAAAGAGGTGGTCGATACCCATCATCTTGAAGTCTACAGCATCGTCCTTACGCTCAGCGATGCTATCTTGTATGTTCTGTAACTTGGCTTCAAGCGTCTGCTTGCGCTTCTCCAATCCTTTGAGCATCCCACGGGAGATGTCTCTTCCTTGTTGTCGCAACACTTCGAGATTCTCTTCCACTGAGTCCAGTTCCTTTTGCATAATCGCTTCCTGTATCTCCAAGGCCTGCGGTATCATGCCGAACTGTTCGTGCGTGAGGATGATGCAGTCCCAGTCGTTGTTCTTGATGTCGTTAAAAATACGTTGGCGGTTCTGCTTATTAAAATCGTTCTTACCTGGATAGAGTACCTTAGCATTGGGATAAGCTTTCCTAAAGGTATCAGCAATGTCGAATACGTTTGCCTTCAGACCGATAATCATCGGCTTGTTTGCCAGTCCCAATCGCTTCATCTCGTAGGCAGCCGTACACATGATGAGTGTCTTTCCCGCTCCCACCTCGTGGTCGCAGATGCCGCCACCGTTGGTTTTGAGCATCCACACGGCATCCTTCTGGCTTTTGTAGAGGTCGGCAATGCCCAATCGTCTGAGGTCAAGGTCGGGAAACGTCTGGTGCGTGCCGTCAAAGTTGGGTCGCACAAAACAGTTGAAAAGACGATTATAACGGTCAGAGAGTTGTTGCTTGAACGTGTCAGGTGTACGTCCGAGCCAATCAACAAAGCCCTGTCTGATTTCCTCAATCTTGGCATTTGCCATCTGGATAGCATGTCCGTCCCTTACTTTAATGGTCTTGGTCTCTCCCGTAACCTTGTCCGTCACCTCCTTGCTCTTGTTGATGTCGGGAATAGTATTGTGCAGGGCATGCTTTAATAGATTGACGCCATCATAACGGCGGAACTCCCCCTGTACGGCATACTTATGCCAGATATTGGCATTCTTTCGGTCGCAGACAATGCAGTACTCGTCCATGTTGGAATGGTAGGATACGCCAATATCCGTCCCGAAAAACTCCGATGCGAACCTGCCATAGACCTTTGAGGGTATCCAGCGTTCACCGAGGTTGAAGTCAAGGTCTGCAAATGGAATGGGTGTTGGCGTGGCTGCACGCAGGGCGGCAAGGCTCTGTTTTGCCTCTTCATGTTCGGGATGGTCCAAGAGCCACGACTCGATACGCTCCGCCTTTTCTATTACATTGCCCGAAATGTACTTGTCCGCAACCTCATAAGCATTCTCTTCGGGGTTGAAGTAGATACGACCTTCCAAGGAAGAAATGATGTCGCTTTCCTCCATATCAGGTAAAAGCGAACTCATGTAGTCAAGTTCCACCGTGCCATACTTGTTGAGCGATGCACCCAGTGCCTCCATCGGGTCTGCGGCAACGGTCAGTTCCGTGGTGGAAAATGCCGTTGGATGGTCAAAGATGTCCGCCTTGACGTATCTGCCGTTCTCAGAGCGTTCCAAGAACAGCATTTCCACGCCTGTAGCATCCATCTTGATGATGTCGGTGTTCGCCTTCTGGTTAAAGTAGCCCCAGCGTGCAACATAGTCATCATACAGGTGGTTGAGCCTGCTGCGGTCTTCCCTGTCTTCTGCATGGTTCTCTGCCTCGTAGTCATAGAGACGATGATAGCACTCCCGTATCTCGATATAGCTTTTTAGACGGGAAAGCTGCGCATACGGCAAGTCCATCGGGTTAAAGGTGGGATGTCGCTTCAGATCAGAAAGAAACCCCACCTGACCTTTCTGTACGACAATGGAGCCGTCTCTCAGATGAGAGTCCGGCGAAGAGAGAAAAGGGCGCGGTGAAGCGTCAAACTCCTTTCTGACTTCTGCTATCGGCTGTGGCTTGTGTTCCTCGGCTTCGTTCATAAAGTCAAAGAGCGATGGCTCACGTGGAGAGGAAGAAGCTGCTTTCCTGCTACTACGAGTACGCCGTTGAGGAATAGTTGCTGCCTTTTGCATCTTGGACTCCGATGATTTCTGGGGAACAGTTTTTGTTATAGGACGATGCGCCTGTGAAGTTCCTGAATTATCCTTGATTTCATTGTTCACACGGGTAACTTCTCTTGCCCAAAGGCTGTATTCCTCTGGGGCAAACAATGACAGCTGCTCCGGTTGTCCGATGTCTTCCATGTTATTGTCCACCACCGGATGATGATCATCGTCAAAGAATATTGTCTGTCCGTTCATCTCTCTTGGGGCTTCAATATCCGTACGGATTTCCTGTGGTTCCTGCTCGTATTGATGATGAAGTGTCAAAGCGGGTACACCTTCGGGAGCAGGTTCTATAGTTATGGAAGGCTGTCCTGATACTGATTGTTGTGGGGCGGACTCCGATGATGGTGGTTGCAATGGAGTGGTCTCTCCATTGGAAATGGTATTTTCTTTTGCCTGTACCTTGGTAATGGTAAAATCGTCTGGTTCTATGACTTGCCCGACATTAATTTCTGTTTCAGTTTCCAACTCTTCCTTGGATATCTTGATTCCAGAAGTACCGTTCACAGTCTTCTTAACCGTGTCTTCTGTATTTGTTACCGATTCTTCCTTGATTTCCTCTGCCACCACTTCTTCTTTGGTATATTGTTCCCTGACGATTTCTTCCAACTCGGCTATCTCGTGCAATTTCTTAGGAGAGAAATACAGGTCACGTTCAATGCCCAGTCCTCTTACCTTCACGCCTTCCATCTCGTCGAGGGACATATTGCCGAGCTCCCAGCCATAACCCATCGTGACAGCACCGAAACCAATGCGGCTCTTAGGGTCATATTCCAGAAGGTAGGCTGTGTATGCTCCCATCGGGAAGAAATAGCGTGCGTAGGCAACCTTATCGCCTATGAGTTCCTTTTCCGTGCTGTAAAGTTTTGGTAACTGTTTCCTGATACTGTCGGGCATTAGGTTATAGGCATCGTTTATACCCTTGTCTTCAGTCTTTGTCTTCTCTGTTTCTTCTTTCCGACTTATGGTAATACCCAACTTGCGAAGCTGTTTCTCTGCTTCCGCCTCCCGCTCTGCCTCTGTCATTGGTATACCTGTTTCATATAGCTTACGGTCGATACGTTGTCCCATTTCAAGGGAGAGCCGTGTTCGGAGACTTTCTGCCATTTCCTCAATCCCTCCTGTGAACCGATACTCCCATGCTGGTCTTCCATAAGGGTCTGTACCCATTATGCGCTCTGTGGCAATGGTGCGATGAGATATGTCTTTCCAATCTCCTACAAAAAGAGAGTTATGCTTGAAGACGACAGTAGAGCCTTCTTCCTTGGGAACGGAAACAGTTTCTACGAACTGCTGTTCAATTCCCTTGCTGATTTCTTTACTAGTCTGCTTCTGCAGGACGATGAGGTCACTGCCTACGTCCGTACCTGCATTGTCTGAAAATAGACCTGATGTTAGTCGGAGAGCGGAGATAAGGCGGCTGTTCTGCATGAGGTAACGGCGTATGGCTTCATTGCGGGGACTGTCTAATACGCCCTGTGAAGTGATGAATGCCAAAATTCCACCTTCCTTGATGCAGTCCAGACCTTTCACGAAGAAGTAATTGTGAATGGCACGTGTGGACTCACGTTTAAGAGTGTCCTTACCTTTGCTGTATTCTCGGTCATAGACCATGAAATCACCGAAAGGAATGTTACTTGTAACAAGGTCGTACTTGTCTTTGTTTTCTAACTCCCCAATGGCTTCAAAAGGCTCATTTCGGACGAAAATATTGCCTTTGCCATAGGGGTGCAGGGCTTGGCTGATGCGGGCAGTAAGCAGGTCTTTTTCCATTGCATCTACAACTCCCGCTTGCCTTGCAAAGGTCTCTGCAAAGGCACCCATGCCAGCCGAAGGATCCAAACATCGACGTATGGGTACATTTACAGAAGTGAGAGCATCGGCAATGGCGGTGACAATACGGGTATCGGTATAGAAGGAAGTTAGTACGCTTGCCTTGATGCTTTCCCAGTACCGCTTGGCGGTGTTAGCATCTAAGGCTTCACGATAAATCATCTGTTTGAGCTGCTGTGTCGGCTCAAAGAGATTCTGCTCTGACTTGCTCCAATAGCGTATATCATCGGGGTTGTCTGTGCGGTTGAGTACACATTTCAAGCCACCGAAACCTTGGTAGTTCTGTAAGATACTTTTCTCAGCTTCGGTGGCTTCGCGGCGTTCTTTTTCCAGGCGCAAGACCACACGGATGGCGTCCGTGTTGGCTTGCAGGACTTCTTTCTTATTGTATGCCATAGTGTTTTCTTTTAATAAGTGGAGGTAAAAAGGTCGGGAGGCAATACTTGTATCTCCCAACCTATATCTGTTCCTCGTTGTTTCTGCCAGGATTATCTCCTTCTTTGTTTTCCTTTTTTGTTCTCAAATTCAAAGGAAGTGGTGTAGTCTTCACCCAGAACCAGTCGGGCATTGAACTTCTTGCCTGCCTTGCTGGTCAGCCCTTTAAAGATAGGCGTACGACCGGAGCTTATCAAGTCACGGATATTATCTTCAGAAAGATGTATGCCGCAGACTTCACGAAACACGTGAAAACCACAGGTTTCATGCCTGCACTTGGCTACCTTGGCATAGATGCCGACACTCTGCTGTCCGCATTTTGGGCAGCGGTAGACAGGATAGGACTTCTGTTCGGGAGTAAGTGTTAGGAGTTCCTCGCAGATTGTTCCCACGTATGAGTTGATACCCTGTGAAAACTTATTCGCAGGCATTTTCCCCGCCTCGATGGCGGCAAGTGCCAGTTCCCATGCACCTGTCATCTCCGCGTTGGCAATCTTTTTATCTTTGACAATCTCATAGACTGCCAGGCCTTTCTCGGTAGGTATGATGGCTTTCTTGTCCCTGCAGATATAATCACGGAGGATAAGCGTTTCGATGATGTTGGCTCTTGTGGCAGGTGTGCCAATACCGCACTCTGCCATTGCCTTGCGCTTATCGTCTTCCTTCACTTCCTTGCCAGCATTCTCCATAGCAGAAAGCAGTGTCGCTTCTGTGTAGAGGGGTTTAGGTTTAGTCTTATGCTCGGTTATTTCAGCAGAAACAAGTGCCAAAACCTCTCCCTCCGTCAAATCAGGCAATGAAGACAAAATCTGTTCATCGCTATCCTCTTTCTTTTCAGCTTCTACTTCTTTACCTTTCTGTACAGCTTTCCAACCTAAAGAGATTTGTCGGTATGCTTTCCAAGTAAAGGTGTTGGTACCGTCAGTAAACCGCACCTGCATACGCTCTTCCTCTGAATTGGAGGAAAAGGATTCGACAAAGCGATTGACCACCATTTGATAGACAGTTGTTTCATCTGTCGACAATCCTGATGGTGTTTCACCTGTTGGAATAATGGCGTGGTGGTCGGTAACTTTGGTATTGTCCACAGAATGGCGGTTAAGCGGAGTCAGAAGTGTTTCTCTTATCTTGCGCAGCAGGGCGGGGACTTCCTCGAAGACATCCTCGCTGATGTATCGGCTGCCAGTGCGGGGATAGGTCGTGATTTTCTTCTCATAGAGGCTTTGGGCTATCGAGAGGGTCTTGTCTGCAGAAAAGCCATGGCGTCTGTTGGCATCCTTCTGCAAGGCAGTAAGGTCGTACAAGAGTGGTGGCGGTGTACCAGCCACCTTTCTTACGACCGATTCCACTGTAAGCTGGCTCTGACTGCGAAGCGTAGCGAGAGCAGTCTGTGCCAATGCTTCATTCTCATAGTCTTTACAGCTAACGGCTTTTATCGACAAGCCCTCTTTTTCTGTAAGGACGGATAATTTCCAATAGGGTACGGAAGAAAAGTCACGGCTCTCTATGTACCGATGGCAGACCATAGCAAGTGTTGGGGTCTGTACCCGTCCCAAAGAATAGCCGCCTTTGCGGGCAATGGACAGCGCACGGCTGGCATTAATACCCACCAGCCAGTCGGCTTCACTTCTTGCCTTGGCAGAATGATAGAGGTTGTCGTAATGGCTTCCTGGTTTGAGATTGGAAAGTCCCTCACGGATAGCTTTGTCCGTGAGAGAACTTATCCAAAGGCGGTCAAAAGGTTTTCTGCAATCAAGATATTGATAGATATAGCGAAAGATGAGTTCACCCTCCCGACCTGCATCAGTAGCGACGATGATACGATCTGCCTTGTCGAAGCAGGAACGGATGACTTTAAGTTGTTTGAGTGCTGCAAGGTCTGATATATACTCCTTGTCCTTACGTACTTGTCGTACCACTAACTGAAAAGGATTGGGACGAATGGGCAGGTCTTCAGCTTTATAGGCAGAAAAACCGTAGGCTTCGGGCATGGCAAGGGCTATGAGATGTCCCATTGCCCAAGTGACGAGGTAGCCGCTGCCTTCCATATATCCGTCTTGCTTGCTCGTTGCTCCTACAATGTGGGCAATATCTCTGGCTACCGAGGGCTTCTCGGCAATAATACAAGTTGTCATAGTGCTGAATGGTTTTAAGGTTACATTCTACGTCCACGAGACTTTTTCTGCTTGTTCTCGTCCTGCTTTTGCTTCTGCTCGGCAGTAGGCTGTGTCTGACCGGTCTTCAACGGCTCCTTCACGTTCTTCGTGGCTTCGTTGGTCTTGCCGTGATTGTTCACGGCTACCTGTGTTTTGTGTTCTTCGGCTACGGCAACCACCTTTTCTTTGCTGGTTTCCTGCTTCTTGTCAGGATTCCACTTGTAAAAGCGTGGGCGGTTCTGATCCTTGTCCATGCGAACGTATGCGTTGAAAGGTTGCCCTTGTTTATCCACCATATTCTTTAGATATAGTGTGCGACCGCTATCCAATGCTTCACGCTGTTTATCTGATAACTCTAAGCCGCAGAGCTTATGGGGTACACCTTGCTGCTGTGTCTGTTTGTGTTCCTGTCGTTCTCTTAAACTCTTGTTGTCACCAAAGATGAACTCAATGCCCTTTCGCTCGGCATTGACCTGAAGCGTGGCATTAAAAGACTTGCCGCTCTTGGCAGTCATGCCTTCAACCTTCACGGCTTTACCTTCCACAAGGTCTTTATACTGAGCGTCAGAAAGAGTCACGCCCTTGATTTCCTTGGGGATATTTACACGGTCGGCACGCAGGGCTATGATTTCATTGGTCTGCGGGTCGATAGAGACGTAGGCAGAGAAAGGCTCAGCGTTCTTGGGAGTCACTTCGATGGTTTTACCGAGATTGCCCGTAGTGAGAAGTGTCTCCTTTTCTTCGGGAGAGAACTTGTAGCCCATATAGGGAAAGTCAAGCTGTGGTTCTTTTCTCAAAGGATGAATTGCCAAACCGACATTGCCGTTATCGTCCGTGCGGAAAGCAAGGCGAGCTTCGGTGTAGATGGTAGTGTCTCCAATAGGTACGGCTATCGTCAAGAGATTGCTCTTCTGCCAATTGAGCATCTTTTCCAATTCTCCACTCTGCTCCAATCTCTCACGGGACAGTCCAAGGTTGTCGAGCATCTTCCAGTCCACTTTCTCGGGGTCGATGGCAGTGGTATTCTTCTTTTGCGGCAGATAATCATCAAAGGACACCCCAATCTCTGCCAGCTGCTGCTTGCTTTCGAGCTTCTCGCGGTTTTGCAGCATGGTACGCAGGTTGTCCACGCCCTGTTCCACATTGTCTGCCACGACCTTGTACAATCCGAAATGAGTCGGGTTGTTGAACTGTTTGAGGAAGTTGGTCATGAAGTTCTTCAGAAGTCCGTCCTTGTTGTTGAACTTTAAGAATGCCGCCTGATTGGCAGCAATTGCCTCAGTGGTTTTAAGGTTTCCCTTTTCGTCAACACTGGATACGACGGACAATTTACCCGCTTCCTGTTCATTCTTTACCTCCGTGCGGTCTTCCAGGACCAGCACGTAATTGTCATTGCTGTTTGATTCCATTGCTTGATAATTTTAATGATGAATACTGTTATCAAGCTGCTAAATTATAGGTATATGAAGAGATGAAAAAGTTTTCGGGTAAAGTAGGAAATAAAAGGAATTTATGGGAAACAATCTATTATGTTTAGTTTATGGTAAAGCCTAAAATATCACTTTATTAGAATATAGTTTCTACGCCAGTTCGGGATAAGGGTTTGTTTAGAATAGTTCCAATTGCCTACTCTTTTCAATGCGCACTAGCAGTCCCTCGGGCTTATTCTCGAAGAAACAGTATGCAGCCAATGCCGCACAAAGATTCATGAGGAAGTTATGTACGGAACGATGGCGTGAGTGGACAAGGTTAGCCTTGTTCTTGAGCAGTTCGTTGATGCATTCTATTATATATAGCTTGCGGAGTATCATCTTGTCCCACAAGGGCATAAGCTTGTTTTTCATGTTCGACTGAGCCCATGAACGAGGTGGATGCCTTGGTTGAAGAGGTTCTCAAAGAATTCTTGCTTGATGTACCCCTTGTCGGCAAAAACTTTGCTGTAGAGCACTTTGGTGAAGACCTTCCACACCCTAGGGTTTCTGTCGTCTTCATTTGCGGGAGTTAGGCAGAACATGAGTACGTCGCCTATCTCGTTGCACAGCAGATGCAGCTTGAGACCAGGGTATCAGCCCATCGTTCCCTTTCCGTTCTTGGTAAGTTCATCAAACACCTTGTTGAATTTCCTTCTCATGTTGTGGCATACTGGAATCATTGTACTGTCGACGAAACTAATGCCCATGCACTTTCCAAAACCTTGGATGCGCATGAAGGGCATCAGGTCGAAAAATACGCAGGGCATGAGTTCCACGAAACACGTGTAGGACACGGCATAGAGGAAGTAGCTTGCCAAATGTTCCTCGATGAAAAAGAGGTAATAGTGCTTGAAGTTGCGGAATGAGCCAAAATGGTAGCACAGTAGGATGGTCATGATTTTGCTTTTGGACATTTGCCCTTTGCAGTTTCTCATTCGCTTATATCCCTAGTCCATGGGGCGATATAGAGATCTTTAGTTAATTCGGTATCTAAATTCTTGCAGAAGTCATCCAACACACAGAATATTTCAATAACTTTGTCAGTGGTAATCAACGCTATATATGTTCGTAAGTTGTTGATTTTCAACCATAAGGTTGCAAAATAATGGCGAAATTACCAACTTTTTAGGGAATTTACTTATCCCGAACTGGCATTATTGGAGGGAGCATCCGGTGCTTTGAGCATCTCGGTGAGCATTCGTGCACTGGCAACAACACCCTCGAAGAGGACTTTGAAGAAGTGGAATTGTGTGGGGGCTTGAACTGCCGTATGAAGTTGGAGAGAAAGTTCTCCAAAGCATTGCTTTGCTTGTCGAACTTCAGGAAACTCTGTTCATGCTCGGCGGTGGACGATACTGTCTTCAGTCCGCCTTTCTCATCTGTCCCTGAGATGGCTTTGAGATTCTCGTCCTTGGAATCTTTCACCAAAAGGGCTTCTTGATCTTTGATTTTTTCGTCCATCTTACAATGTATTTAATGACACCAATAGCGGTGTATGGGCAAAGGTAAATCAAAGAAACCGTGTGTGTTAGCAGTTGGAGATAAATGCGTACTTGTGGCGTCGATATGGATAGAAGTGGCTTTTTAGAAAGAATTACCTATCTATATGGTTATGTTGGAAATTCTCCTTTTTGCGTACCTATAATATTCAGAAGACGTAAAGATAAAATTGAAAAATACCCATTTTTGGGTATTGCGAGAAACTGATAGATGCTTTAATTTTGCACGAAATTAAGACGTTGTACTATTTACTATGAGTAAAGACAATCAAACGAGAGAGAGATTACTTCTCTTGGCAAAGAAAGAATTTCTTAGAAGAGGCTTCCAAAAAGTTTCTATGAGGGACATTTCTGCTATTACGGGAATGGCTTTAGGGAATATATACTATTACTACAAGACTAAAGATGAGCTATTCCATGATGTCTTATATCCTGTAGTAGAACAAATTCAACAACTAATAGATAGTCACAATACAGCATCAAAGCTAAACAAGTGTTTTTTTGAGGAAGAACATCATAATGATGCTATTTTATGGCACTTTTCACCCTTAGTTTCTCAAAATAGCGATGAGTTATATCTTTTGTTTTTTGGAGCAAGAGGTTCTTCTTTCGAGAATTATTCAGAGGTGTTAATTCAAAAATTCACAGCTATGGGGATAGAGTATATTCGTAGAATGAAAGAGATTTATCCTGAGATAAATTCAAGTATAGATCCATTTTTTATGCATGTGTATGCGGCTATACAGGTTTCAGTCATAAAGGAATTTATTCTTCATCGAAAAATTCCCAAAGAGAAGCTACAAACATTTTCGGAAACCTATTCGAGTTATACGAAAGCCGGATGGAAGTATTTAATGAGAGTCTGAGAAATCAGACTCTCATTTTTTTAGTACAAAATCAAGAAATCGTCCTATATAAAAATTGAAACCTATAACATACTGTCATGAATCAAAATTTATTTGACGCTATAAAGCGTTATGCAGGAGAAAAGTCATCATTCATTCCCATTGCAATGTTTCTTTCGGGATTGAGTGCCGTGTGTAGCATGTTCCCTTATCTATATATATATTACATTATAGACGAGGTAATTTCTCACATACACGAAGGGGAATATCCTTCCGTAATCAGTCAATATGCATATTCTGCCTTAGCTTTCGCCTGCGGTGGAATCTTTTTCTATTTTCTATCTCTTACCTTTTCCCATTTGGGTGCTTTTCGAATAGAACGGGAAATGAGATATCAGGCTATGAAGAGAATTCTTTCATTTCCTCTTGTTTTCTTCAATCAGAACACAACAGGGAAAATACGCAAAATCATTGATGACAACGTGAGTATCACACATAGTTTTGTGGCACATCAGTTACCGGATTTAGTTGCAGCAATAACAATGCCTATTGTTTTTATTGTCGCTTTATTTGTTTTCGATTGGAGATTCGGAGTTGTAACTCTTTGCTTATTGCTTTTGAGTGCCTTTTTCATCAAACGTATGATGGGAGGAGAAAAAAGCAATAGTATGAGACAATATATGAATGCTCTTGAAGACATGAATACGGAAGCGGTAGAATATATCAGAGGAATACCTGTGGTAAAAACATTCCAGCAATCTGTTTTCTCATTCAAAGGATTTCACGATGCCATTTTGAGATATAGGGATTGGGCATATAAATATGCATTGAGTTGCTGTAATCCTATGCGAGGGTTCATTCTATCAATACAAGGTATGTCCATAGCTTTTGTTTTCCTGTTTGTCCTATTGCTAAAACTAGGATATTCAAGTGCAGCCCTAATCAATCCCTTTATTTTCTATGTGATATTCACTCCCCTATGTGTCGTTATAATGAATAAGATAATGCATTTAGGAGAAGCTGCCAGTCTTGCAAGAGAAGCAATAGACAGAATTGGCAATCTTTTGTCTCATCCTACACTACAAGAAGTTGCGACAGATAAAGAGTATATTCCTACGGACTTTTCCGTAACCTTTGAAAATGTGAGTTTCTCATATACGGATGATCAATCTCAAGAAAAAAAGAAACAAGCTGTAAACAATGTCAGCTTTACCATTCCGCAAGGAAAAATGGTAGCATTGGTAGGAGCTTCGGGCGGAGGAAAATCAACCATAGCCAAACTTATACCTCGCTTTGCTGATGTCAATTCAGGCTGTATTAAAATTGGCGGTATTGACATTCGGAATATTTCGAGCAAAAACCTGATGTCCTACATTACTTTCGTTTTTCAAAGTTCGAAGTTATTCAAGATGAGTTTATTGGATAACATAAGATATGCTAAGCCCAATGCGACAATAGAGGAAGTCAATAAAGCTTTAGCTATAGCCCAGTGTAAGGACATCATAGAAAAAATGCCCGATGGGTTGAATACTATTATTGGGACAAAGGGAGTTTACTTGTCCGGTGGAGAACAACAGCGAATCTCTCTCGCAAGGGCTATACTGAAAGATGCACCTATCATCATTCTTGATGAAGCAACGGCATTTTCCGATCCTGAAAATGAGCATCTATTCCAGCAGGCGTTTTCCGCAATAACACAAGATAAAACAGTACTTACAATTGCTCATAGGCTATCCACTATCAAAGACGCAGATAGCATCATTGTAGTCAAAGACTCTGAGATAAAAGAGACGGGTACGCACTCGGATTTGGTAGCACAAAATGGTGTGTATGCAAGTATGTGGGCAGAATATCAAAAATCAATTAGTTGGAAAATATAAGATAAAATAATCATGCTAAAATATTTAGAAAAAAAGTTCGCACTAACAAATAAAGGAGCTGTCCAGTTATTGAAAGGAACATTGTTGTCGGCTCTGTTAGACCTTTCGTTCATGTTGCCAATAGGTCTTGTAGTTTATGTTCTGACTACTACTATTGAATACTTATCTAAAGATATATATCATTTTGAAGTCCCTATAATCTTTTATATCGGAACTGGAATACTATTGTTATTTGTAATGGGAGTAGTCGCCAAAGCTCAATACAAAAGTGTTTATGTCAGCACTTACTATGAAAGTGCCAATAGACGTATTCACCTTGCAGAGAAACTGCGTCGCCTACCCCTTTCATTCTTCGGTAAAAAAGATTTATCCGATTTGACCAATACAATAATGTCAGATTGTGCAGATTTGGAGAAGGCTTTTTCACATGCCATCCCCCAATTATTCGGTTCTACCATTGCTCTTATTATAATGTCTATTCCTCTGTTTATAACCAGTTGGCAACTGGCGTTGTCTTTGTTGTGGGTTATACCGGTAGCATTTATTTTGATATTAGGAACCAAACAGATTCAAAAGAAATACAATCATGTGCATTTTGAGGAGAAAAGGAAAACCTCAGATTTGCTTCAAGAGGGATTAGAAAGTATACACGAAATTAAGTCTGCCAATGGAGAAAAACGTTATTTGGATGGATTGGACGAACAATTAGCAATAGCAGAAAGAACCCAAATAAAATCTAACTTATTAGGGGCACTCATCGCTAATTCTGCTCAGTTAGTTTTGAAATTAGGACTCGTAACTTTAGTCATTGTTGGAACAGCATTATTGACAAAAGGAGAAATATCCCCAATGTTATTTTTTATGTATCTGATAGTCGCTTCCCGAATATTTGATCCGGTTATTTCCATATTCGAATACATTGCACATATCACAAATGTGAATAGCCAAATAACCCGAATGAATGAGATTATCAATTATCCCATTCAAGATACTGCACGGAATATTACTCCTACTCATTTTGAAATAGAGTTTAAGGATGTAACATTCGGATACAATAGAACTGATTCAATTCTGAAAGATGTGTCCTTTACTGCCAAACAAGGAGAAGTTACAGCATTGGTCGGTCCGTCCGGAAGCGGCAAAAGTACAGTTGCAAAGTTAGCAGCCCGTTTCTGGGATGCCAATTCGGGCACAGTTACCATTGGAGGCATTCGTGTGGAGGATTTTGATTCAGAGGAATTGCTGAAATACTATTCTATCGTCTTTCAAGATGTGACCCTTTTTAATACATCTCTGAAAGAAAACATTAGAATAGGAAAAAAGGATGCGACAGACAAAGAAATCATGGATGCCGCACATGCTGCAGGATGTGATGAGTTTATAAAGCGTCTACCGAATGGTATTGATACGATTGTCGGCGAAAATGGAACCACGATTTCCGGAGGTGAAAGACAGAGAATATCTATCGCTAGAGCATTGTTAAAAGACGCTCCCATTATATTGCTTGATGAAGTATCCGCCTCTTTGGATGTCGAAAATGAAACCAAAATCCAAGAAGCGATATCCTGCCTGACAAAAAACAAAACCGTAATTATTATAGCTCATAGAATGCGTACGATATCAAATGCCAATAAAATTGTAGTTCTTGAGGCTGGGCGTGTCGTACAATGCGGAAATTATAATGAACTGATAAATCAAGATGGTATATATAAACAAATGGTACTGCTCCAATCTAAGAAATAAACGACAATGAGAAGAAATAGTATTGCCAAACAACTCTCTTGGGTCTACCGGGTCTCATTGATTTTTATTGCTTTGACGTTTGTTGAAAGCATGGTTATGGCACAATCAAATGAAGAGCTTTATGAGTGTTGTGGAGTTGTGAAGGATAAGAAAACAGGGATTCCATTGGAAGGGGTTTCTGTATGTTGCAAGATGCAAAAAAACGGAACAACAACGAACAGCAAGGGAGAATTTACATTAAAACTACCCTTAGGGAAACATGAACTTTTGTTCTCCTATATTGGCTACGAGGATGAGAAAAAGCTTTTGGAATGTCGAAAGGTTACAAAACCGATTACTGTCTTTCTTACAGAAACTTCCTCTTCTTTGCATGAAGTAGTCGTTGTGGGGAAAAGCAAGGAGCAAAGGATGCGAGAATCGACAATTCCCGTTTCTGTAATTTCAGCAAAGGACTTACAGGGTACTGTAAGTAATGCCAACGAAATACTTGCCAAAACTGTAGGTGTTACGGTAAGGAACGGAGGCGGTGAAGGAAGTTCGGCGAGAATATCTGTCAGAGGACTTGAAGGAAAGCGTATCGGGGTGTTCGTTGACGGTCGTCCTATGAATGAGAACAGCGACTATGCCGATATAAATGATTTCCCTTTAGATATGATAGAAAGAATTGAAATCTACAAGGGCATTGTACCTGCATGGTTAGGCGGAAGCTCCATAGGAGGAGCGATAAATATCGTTCTGAAAGAGTTTCCTCCCGGTTATTACGACATTGCTTACGGATATTCGTCATTCAATACGCATAAGTTCAATTCTGTAGTGAAGCATAATGAGGAAAAGTTGGGACTTTTATTTGGAATTGGAATTGGATATACATATTCCGACAATAATTACATGATGGATTCTCCCTATTATGACAACTTAAAAATCAAGCGAAACCATGATCAGTACAAGAAGTTGCTCACTGGTTTTGGAGTGAAAGCTGTTAAGTGGTGGTTCGATGAAGTCGAAATCGAAATGGGACGTATTCATAGCCAGAAACAGATTCAAGGGATAGAATATGACATTCGGCAGGCTCATACAGATACCAAGAGCTATATGGGCAAGCTTCATTTGGACAAAACAGACTTCCTTATAAAGAATTTGGACTTGAAATCGGATTTCATGTATTCGTATGGCAACACCTCTTTCGTGGATACGGCTACGATTCGTTATCAATTTGATGGAACATCGTTCCCTTGCCCTTCTCCTTATGGAGGAGAAGTCGGACGCTATCCATCACAGGCACAGAATCGGAAGCATGGATTCATGAGTAAAATAAATCTGAATTACATGTTTGCCCGTCAGCATACGATAAACTTCAATTCTCTTGTCAATTATGCTTATGGCATTCCTAAAGACGAGGTGAGAGACGCCGCTTTAGGGTACAAAAACAGCTTTGATACCCACATGACAAGTGCTACGCATGGTTTATCCTATGAATACAAGACAAAAAACAGTCGCTTAATGAACGTATTGGCTGCCAAGCATTATTTCTACGACACGCACACGACAATGGTAAATCCGTTAAAAAAGCAAGAACGTTATCAGCAAGTACATTGTAAGAAACATGACTTGGGAGTCAGTGAGAGCGTACGCTACCAATTGTTCCCCTCTCTTTTCCTGAAAGGAAGCTTTTCTTATGACGTGCGCCTTCCTTCGGAGGAAGAATTATTGGGCGACGGCTGGGTGATAGAACCATCCACAAACTTGACACCGGAACATAGTAGAAGTACCAATGTAGGTTTGATTTTTAATCGTACAAGCTCTAGCGGAAATAATTTTCAGATGGAATTGAATGGCTTCTATACTTATCTGACGGATATGATTCGATTTGTCGGAGGTCCGATACGTTCCCATTATGAGAATTTTGGAGAAATGAGAATGACAGGAATAGAGTATGAAATGAAAGCAGACATTAACCGTTGGCTATATGGTTATGGAAATATAACCTATCAAGACTTGCGCGACACGAGAAAATACGAACCGCTAACTCAAAATCCCAATCCTACCAAAGGAGACAGAATGCCCAACATACCCTTTTTGATGATGAATGGAGGGCTGGAGTTCCACAAAGAAAATTTGTTTGGAGGCAAAGGGCAAAACACACGAATAATGACTGATTTTTCATATATCCACGAATATTACTACGATTTCAAGCAGAGTAATTATCAGGAAAGAAAAATCCCCACCTCCTTTACTGTCAATTTAGGAATTGAACACAGTCTTTGGAGTGAGCGACTCTTTATCTCCAGCTACATTAACAATCTGACAAACGCAAAGATTATGTCGGAGTTTAATCGCCCTCTCCCCGGAAGAACTTTCGGACTGAAAATTCGATATGTACATCGTTAGAAGATTTTTTAACTCAATTGTTTAATATAAAATTAAAAGTCATGATTAAAAACAACCTTTTCAAATTCACGCTTGCAGCTTGTGCAATGCTTAGTTTTGTGGGATGCAGCAAGGATAATCCAAATCCTACCCCGGAACAGTTAAAAGGAGACATCGCCGTTTCCTTCAATATGGTGAATCCTGACGGCAAATCAGGAACCGTTCATGTAAAACTGCTTGATGGTATAGAAGCCAAGCATGTAGACAATGCAAATGCTTTCTATGGAGGATTCTCGTCTGGAATGTTCGGGCATAAAAATAGCATTTATGTATTCCCCGCTTATATGGGCGGAGACAAGCCAGAATTGTCCAAGTACAACCGTAATAACGGTAAACTCGAACCAGCAGGAAAACTCCCTCTTCCGCCACAAGCTTCCGCCGCTTGCATGGAGATTCTCAACGAGAATAAGGCTTATGTATCATTGCAGGCGTTGGGCAAACTGTTGGTATTCAATCCAACCACCATGCAGCAAATCGGGGAGATTGATCTCAACGGCTGTATTCCCGACCTGAAGGATGAGAATGGAACCATTGTCAAGAATCCAAGTCCCGGTGCAATGATTATCCGAGATGGAGTGCTATTTGTCGCTTTGGATGCGATGGTGGGTGAATATTGGCTACCTTCAGAAAAGCGACCTTATTCAGACATGGCTGTTATTGATACTAAAACAGATAAACTTGAGAAGGTCATTACGGAAAAAAGCAGCGGCATCGCTTTCCCATCCCGTCCTATTGACCGCAAAACAATCTTTATGGATGAGCAAGGGGATATTTACATTGCCTGCATGGGAGGATTCGGATATAAACCAATAGATGCAGGATTCTTGCGAATCAAGAAAGGAACGACAGAGTTCGATCCCAGTTATCATTGGGTTATCAGTAAACAACCTTTAGAGGGTTTCTCTGTCAGTCCTAAATATATTCCTGCATGCCGATATATCGGTAATGGCATAGTATGCGCCTATGTGTTTGTCAAGGAAAGTAACCAGTCTATAGGACACATTGACTTGGCTTGTGTTCCCGTAATGATGGATTTGAAGTCCAAGACTATGAAGCGAATCAACATCCCTATTTCCAGTGGATATTCGGTTGCCATTGAGAAGTACAAAGACAAGGTTCTGTTTGGTAACATGAACGAGAAAGACAAAGGCATATACATATACGACCCTAAAACAAATACGGCAAGCGACAAGGCTGTTATTACGACGGAAGGACAGGCTTGGCAAATGCACTATTTCGGAGAATAATCTATTCTGATTATATTTCTGTTTGTAGTAAGGGCAAACTGTCCAATGTCTTTTTAGAGAAGATATATCTAATTCTCTAAATAGCATTTATTGGATAGTTTGCCCTTCATTCATTTTATTATTTATAACATGAAAAGACTCATACAAACAACAGCATTTGAACATAGGTACGGCAATCGTCAAGAGATTGCTCTTCTGCCAATTGAGCATCTTTTCTAATTCTCCACTCTGCTCCAATCTCTCACGGGAAAGACCGAGATCGTCGAGTTGCTTCCAATCAACCTTCGACTCATCGATGGCAGTAGCATTCTTCTTGGTCTTTGATTTTTTCGTCCATATTACAATGTTTTTAATGACATTAACAGCGGTGCACGGACAAAGGAAAATCAAAGAAATAGTATGTGTTAGCAATTGTAGATAACTGCGTACTTGTAGCGTTGATATGGATGGAAATGGTAAAAAAGAGGTATGGTTCAAATACCATACCTCCATATTTTTCATTGATTAGGTTATTGCATAGACAGCAATTTGCAGTACATTCCGTTTTTTGCTGCAAGTTCTGCATGCGTCCCGTTCTCTACAAGGTGTCCCTTGTCCATCACAATAATTTGATTAGCATTACGGATGGTTTGCAAATGATGGGCAATGACCAAGACTGTGCGATTTTGGATAAGGGAAGACATTGCCTGTTGTATCTTATATTCATTGACAGGGTCAACATTGCTTGTTATCTCGTCCAAAAGAATGATGGGAGCATCTTTAAGGAACGCACGGGCGATTGAAAGCCTTTGTTTCTGACCTCCAGATAATCCCAAACCGTTTTCTCCGATTTTTGTTTCATAACCTTCTGGCAGATTGATGATAAAGTCGTGTATCATCGCCCTACGTGCTGCGTCTTCGATTTCTTCCTGCGTAGCATGTTGATTGCCTACTTTGATATTATTGGCAATGGTATCTGAAAAGAGAATAACATTCTGCATCACCACACTGATTTTACCGAGTAAATAATCATAGTCCATTTCTCGAATGTCTAAACCACCGATACGGATACTGCCGGTCTGCGGTTCCCAGAAACGGAGTAACAGGTTGGTAATGGTTGTTTTACCTGAACCTGACGAGCCAACAAGTGCCGTTACTGTTCCTTCGGGAACATGGAACGTGAGATTTTTCATCTCAAAACCTTCCTTCTCATAATGGAAATCCACTTTGTCAAAGGAAAGATTGAAATGGGTTGCTGTTTTCGGCTGTTCAGGATTGGTGATAACAGGAGCATTCAATAAATGGGAAATGCGTCCGTAACTATCTTTTACCTTGATATAATTCAACCAATGATTCTCCATATTGACAAAAGGTTTGTAGAATTCTTTTGAGACGATGATAAACATTAAATAAGCGAAAAGAGAAAGTTCCCCCTGCTGTGTCCACCAAAGACCGATTGTAGCCATCAGAGCGAAAGCCAATTCTATCAGGAAAGTGTATCTGCCCACACTCACAGCTGCCAAACGAGAAGTATTCTTACTGCTTTCTCCAAATTCACTGACAGAGTGGTCAAGTCTGTCACGGAACATTCCTTTTCCTCCAAATACTTTCAAAACTGGGATGCCCTTGACGTATTCTACAAAGAGGCTGACCATATCTGCCAGATTGTCCTGTGATTCCTCCTGTGCTTTCATTCCCGAGCGAATACCCCGATACAGAGAAAATAGGGCAATGGGGAGAATGGCTACCATTGTCAATCCCATGCGCCAATCCACGCAAAATAGTCCAATACCGAGTATTAGAGCTACAATGAAGTCGGCAGACATCCGTGTCCATAGATGTCCTACTACCATTTCCATATTATCAACGTCTTTGTGAATGATTGTACTTATCTCTCCCAGACGCTCATTGGTATAGAAACCGAGTGAGAACATTTTCAGTTTCAGTATGATTTTCTCGCGGATACGTTCCACAAGATCAAATCCGGCAAAATGCTTACTCATATCGGCAATGGCATTGGATATGGTTTTCAAGACCAGCAGACTACCGAGTACCCATGCTGCCGAAATGAAAGAGATGCTTTCTCCATGTATATGACGGTTGATGAGAAACAAGACTGTGAGCATTATCGCCGTGCCACAAAGGGCATAAACCACGAAAAACAGTGCGGAGATAATTAGATGCCGAACTCCGCTAGCGGTCAATTCATTCAGTATATTGCGTACCATTCTTATTCCTCCTCTTCTTTTAATTGCCATTTACTTACTTGCTCTTGCGTTTCCGTCATATTACGGTACAGAGAACAGTCTTTCATCAGTTCTTGGTGTGTTCCTTTTGACACAACCTGCCCTTTGTCCATCACAACAATACGCTCCATATCCTGAATAGTATTGAGACGGTGAGCAATGGTAATGACGGTCTTGTTGCGCTGCAATTCATCAAGAGCTTCTTGGATTAGTTTCTCATTCTCTCCGTCCAATGCGGCAGTGGCTTCATCGAGAATAATTATTGGAGAGTCTTTGAGCAACATTCGAGCAATGGAAATACGCTGTTTTTCTCCGCCAGAAAATTTTACGCCGGCTTCGCCTGCCAGCGTATCATAACCATTCGGCAAGCCCATGATAAAATCATGAATACGAGCACGCTCTGCTGCCATTTCCACTTCCTTTTGTGTGGCGGTAGGTTTTCCTATACGGATATTGTCCCGAATAGTTGTGTTAAAGAGAAAAACCTCCTGCTGTACCATCGAAAAATAATCTGCGATATTACGTTCGGAGAGTTCCGTAATATTCTCTCCTCCTAGTCGGATAGTACCTGTTTGAGGTTGCCAGAACCCCATCATCAGACTTGCCAGTGTGGTTTTTCCCGATCCGGATTCGCCGACGATAGCTGTATGACTTCCTTTCGGAAATTGAAGACATACATCTTTCAGCGCATTGTCTTCCTTGTTTGGATAGGAAAATGTAACATGCTCGAAACAAACATCCGTTTGTGTCGTATCCGTTTTCTTGTCAGCAGTTTCCTTTGTCTGTACCTCTGTAATGGACTGTACTTTTGCCAACGACTGACCATAGACGATTCGGAAATGTTGGAATGTTGCCAACTTAGCAAAAGAGGACGAGAACAATCCACCCAATATCAGGGCAAGAATAAAACGGGCTACAGTTAATTCGCCCGAACTCATCATCCATAGTCCAATAAGGGTCATTACCACGATACCACCTTCCAAGAACATCGTTATCAATGTCATGGGAACGGTAACGCTAAACATGCTCCGCTTTACCCAACGGATGTAGTCGCGCATACCACCAAGTACCCGTTCCGTTCTGTTTTCCTCGTTACTGAAGGCTTTGATTACCGATATGGTAGCCACATATTCCAAAAGGTCTTCCGACATTTTTTGCGTACTTTCCATAAAGTGCTGAAAGCTCTTTCCCCAAAGTGTTTTGACAGCCATTTGCAGAAGAAATGCCACAGGTAAAAGAGAAATGAGCGACAGCCCCAAACGCCAGTCTAACACCATAATGATTACCCAGAGTAAGGCTGGAAAAAGAGTAGCCGAAAGGATTTCGGGTAATCCATGTGCTAAATAAATTTCAATTTGTTCCACATCGTGGTTAATAATATTCACCAAGTCGCCAACTTTCCGTTCTTGAAAGAAACCGAGCGGCAAGCGTTGCAAATGACTTATGATACGCAACCTCAATCGTGTAAGGGCATTGTAAGCCGACCGGTGTGCGCGCCAAATCGAGGTTCCATAGAATACGCCTCGAAGCATTGCGAATAGTATCATTATTCCTCCAATACCCCAAACTATTATGGGAGGGAGCGTGCCATTTATCAACTTGTCCACAGCCCACACTACAAGCAGTATAGGGAGTGTGCCTAAAATAAGGTGCAATATAACCACAACATTGGAGAGCAGGCTACGGCTCTCCCGTTCCTCATCAAGAGGTCTGACTTTTTGTTTATCCATATATGTGTCGTTTTGATTTTTTCTGTTGCAAAAGTACGGCAACAAACAGGGATAAAATAACCCCGATAAGCATTACACTGCCCCAAAACAACAATTTGCTCGCATATAAACACAACAGGGGTATAAGCGTGTATAATAGGGTTATTTATTTGCTCGGAAGGTAAGTACCTTTGCACAGAATCTCACAAACAAATATGATATGCCAATCAGCTCAATAGTCCATTTATACAAAAGAATGCTCATTGTCGGCTTTCTATCGTTGTGGTCTTTTCCTATGTTTGCACAACTGCAACCAACAGAAATAAAAGTTATTGATGCAGAAAATGGGAACAGTATAGAATTTGCCGCCGTACAATGGAAAGGTTTGAATGCTCCAACGTACACGAATGGTACGACTACAAACAGGAAAGGTATTGCAAAATTAAATGCATCAAGTAATCAAAAACTTATGCTTATGGTAAGTTATGTCGGTTATCAGACCATTACCGATACGATTACTGCAAATGGGATGCGTTATACCATAAGACTACTCCCGGAATCAACAGAGCTGGCAGATGTAGTCGTAGTAGGAAAAACAAGAGCACAAATACTCAGAGAGTCGCCTGAAGCAGTTTCTGTAATAAATGCAAAAGAACTTCAAGGCAGATCTATTTCGTTAGAAACCGTTTTGAATAAAACCATAGGTTTGAAAGTTGGGCAGACTGGCGGTTTGGGAAGCAGTTCGAGAATTATTGTTCATGGTTTGGAAGGAAACCGTATTCAAATCTTATGGGATGGAATACCAATGAGTACTTCTGACGGGGCTTTTTCTCTTGATGAAATTCCGATAGACATTATAGAAAGAATAGAAGTCTATAAGAGTATCATACCCGCTCGTTTCGGATGTGATGGATTGGGGGGAGCCGTCAATATCGTTACTAAAGAGTTTAGTACGGATTATTTAGATGCCTCGTATGAATTCGGATCTTACCAAACACACAAAGGAAGTGTCTTCTCTCGCAAGAATTTTCCAAAGAGTGGCATTCTACTCGGTGCGGGAGGTTATTATACATCTGCAAAGAATGACTACTCTTTCAGAGTTCCCGAGAGAGAAAATCTGTTAGTAAGACGTGACCATGACCGTTTTCGTTCGTATATGTTGAAGGGAAAAATTGCTTTCACGAAACTTTGGCTCGATGAGATTAGTACCGAGTTCGGGTATTACAATCGTTTCAATGAAATCCAAGGTATCTTAAAAAACATACAACATGCCGAAAACAAATCAGGAATGTTTATGTTGGAAAACAAATTGATAAAAAGCGGAATGCTGAACGACCGCCTTAACTTTGAGTCCCATTTCTCCCTTTCACATACAACAAACAATTTTGTGGATACGGCACGAGTTAATCACGATTTCGAAGGAAACATATATCCGAGTCCGAATGGACAGGGAGAAACAGGGGATGTTCCTCACAACTCGAATGACAAAGGATTGGAAATCAATGAACGTATCAATTTTGATTACAAGTTGTCCGCCAATCACAGTTTGAATCTGAACACACTTATTAACTACGCCAGAAGACAACCGAGCGACAACATTGCAAGTCAGCATGCAGGTTTTGTTATCGGAGGATTTCCCAGTAAAAAGACCAGTTTCATTTCGGGGTTGACTTGGGAGTCAAAACTCTTTGATAAGAAACTGACGAATATGCTCTCCGCAAAGTATTTCCACCTCCATTCCGAGATAGAAGATTTGACTTCATACGAGATGATTGAGGCTCCGAAGAAAAAGAACAATACGACCTCACAAATAGGCTGGATAGAGGCTATAAAATACGAGCCCTTCAGAGGTTTTCACTTGAAAGCATCTTACCAGTGGGCAATACGCCTTCCCAATTCACAAGAACTATTCGGTGATGGTATCATCACCTTTCCTGCAGCCGGATTGAGACCAGAGAAAAGCCACAACTTCAATCTGGGGTTCTTAATAGACAAAAATGATGTCCTCGGCTTATCGCGATTGCAGTTTGAAGTGAACAGCTTTTATATGCAGGTAAGCGATATGATAAAATTGATGAAACAACACATGGCAGCCGGATATGTAAACGCAGAAAAGGTACATATTAAAGGTATAGAAACCGAAATAAAATTGGACATATCGCCAACGGTCTATGCCTACGGAAATCTAACTTATCAGGATGTGCGTGATGTCTTGAACTATTTACCCGGTACCCAAGCCCCCAATCCGACAAAAGGATTGCGACTACCGAACATTCCCTATTTGTTCGCCAACTTCGGGGCGGAGTATCACAGCAACAGATTATTCAAGAATTGGTATGTCAAGGCTTTCTGGGACGGCAAATTTACTGAGGAGTTCTTCTACTTCTGGGAACTTACCGAATTACAGAAACGACGTATTCCCCGCAGTTTCGTCAATGACATAGGGCTATTGTTGACCTACAAAAGCAAATATTCCGTAGCCTTGGAATGCCATAATATAATGAACAAAGAAGTTTGGGACCAATTCCGCCAACCATTGGCAGGACGGACACTTCACCTCAAATTCAGATATGTCTTCTCAAAAGGAATTTTCTAATTTAACAAATATAAAAAAGATGAATACAACAATTTTCAATCGTATAGCTTTTTCTGCTATGCTGGTCGGCTTCATAGGGCTGACATCTTGTAACAAAAATGATGAACCCACGCCTACTCCTCAAGAGGTTCAGCAACATTTCACCTTTGTGCATTATGTGGACAAAAGTGCTTATGTAGGGACATTCAGTGATTTGACTCCTCAAGCAACCGACAATAAGAAAGCATTTGAATTCGGGTTCGGTTGCTACCTCTTTGCTAAGGGTAATACAGTGCTTGTACCCGAAGGGAAATTCGGGGATAAGATACATAAGTTTACAAGAGGTGCCCATGGAGAACTGATAAAAGCAGGTACTATGACATTTGAACAGATGGCTCAACCCGGAGAAATTAACTTCGTTGATGAACAGCGGGCATACGTTGCTTTGCACGGACGTGGAAAAATTGCGTTAATTAATACTTCAACATTGCAAAAGGAAGATGAAATTGACCTCTCGTCTTATGCGGTTCAAGACAACAATCCTGATCCCGGCTGTAATGTCATCCGTGATGGAAAGATGTATGTTGCCCTCAATCAGCTCAATTCGCCTCATACCTCCGTACCGGGTACTGGAGCAGAGGTAGCTATCATTGACCTCAAGACAAAAAAGACTGAAGTTATCAAAGATAACCGCACAAGTGTTGTAGGATTGTTCCGCCATTCTGACGCATTCATAGACGAGCGGGGTGACATCTACTTTTACAGTGCGGGTAACAACTTCAATGTTGCCAATAAGGAAGGTTTCCTGCGTATCCGCAAAGGAAGCGACAAATGGGATAGCGATTATCTGTTCAACCTATCGAAGACAACCATAAAAGGAATAGGCAAAACAGGGCAGTATATGATTAAGTCTTTCTATGCAGGAAATGGTATTGTGTATAGTTGCGTGAAAGTAACGGATACAGAATTTGGAATACTCAAGAAAGACTTCCAACCTGTGAAAATCGACATTTGGAACAAAACCATCGAAAAACTTGATTTGCCAATGACCGACAGCAATGGCTCTTTTGCTATAACTCGCTACAAGGACTTCATCGTCTTTGGAATGATATGTAACAATGGTACGGGGTATTACACCTACAATACCAAGACAGGCGAATGCTCGCAAAAGCCAATTGTTACTGCCATAGGAGTTCCTTCAAGTTTAGTCGCATTTGAGTAAACTCTCATTAAAAACATTTCTCATGGAGCTATTGGTTCTTTTTTTTGAGAGTAATACGGATAAAAACTTGCAATAATTCAAGTTTTTATCCGTGTTTGTTTGTAACTTTGCAAAAAGACATGATAAAATGACCATAGAATTTTGTGCAATCAATAAGCCTGAAGATTGGATGGAGATGGTTGCCGAACAATTTGGCACATCAGTAATAAACGATGGATTTACCATTCCTTCTTCTATTGGTAGTGGATTCTTCAAACAATATTATCCTCTGCCATGGCTAACATTGACTTATATCAGTTTCGTAGCATACGAGCCGATAACTATGATACGTCGCTCGGTAGAAAACTCGAAATGGATTCCTGTCATGTTCTATATCAATGAGCATAAACACGAGCAGATAATTGGAACAAGTACAAAAACGGTCGGAGTGGACACGCTCGATGGCATTTTCATGCCTTCAAGTAGCATCCCGACTGAGTGGAGTTTTCCTCCAAAGAAACGATACGAAAATATTACACTGACTTTCAATAAGGATTGGATTGAAAAGATTGATGCAGCACATGAAACCTATATCGGTCGGCTTCTCCAATCGGACAAGGCTTTTTATTTGTTTGAGACCATTACACCTGCAATGCAACAGGTCTTGGATAACATTAAGTCTATAACTGAAATCGACAATCCTTTTTCAACGCTTCATTTGCATGGAAAAACTATGGAATTACTGACAATGTTCCTTGAAAAGCTCGAAAAACGTTCGGAAGTAAAATCTCTTGCCAACCTAAACTTGAATGATGTTGAATCAGTATTCCGTGTTCGTCGCCAGATTCTTCAAAGTCTCAGTAATGTGCCGAGTATTCCCGAATTGGCGCGTGAAGCCAATATGAGCAGTTCCAAATTACAAAAGTGCTTCAAGCAGGTTATTGGAAAAGCCATCGCAGAATATGCCCTATCCGAAAAGATGGAATGGGCAAAACGACTGCTTTCCACTCGCCTCTACTCGGTGTCAGAAGTAGGCTATAAAGTTGGATATACTAACCTCAGTCATTTCACAGAGGCTTTCTGCAAATATCACAGGATGAAACCTAAGCAATATCTTGATTCATTATAAGTTTTACACAAATATTACTTGCATTTTGAGGGTTATTTTGCCCTAAACAATCTTTCGAACTTAGCCTGCAAAAACATCAGGCAATGAAAATAACGACATTTAAGTTTCATTTTTTTTTTGCGGAGTAACAATCTTATCATTGTCTTCTGGTATTTCTGTTTATGATCTGGTCGAACTCTTGTATGCTCTCGACACCTGCAATTGTATCAGTAATGGAGAAATTGGTATGGAGGAATTGGCACACACTCTCTCTGAAATCTTCGGAGTGGAGATAAAGAACTGCTACAACCTATATATGAATATAAAGCATCGCAAAGATGACAGTCGCACTTATTTCCTTGACTAACTCCGTGAAAAAATCAATAAGCGGATGGTGGGGAGCGACCTGAAAGGCGCAAGTTCAAGAAGTAGTAAATCAAAGGGAGATATTCTGACTCTGTAATATCTCCCTTCATTCATTCTTTGATAAGCACTTCCAACTTTTTGGCTATATCCTCTGAGGTTGGAAGCACTTGTTTCCGTATTTAATGCATTATGAGAAAATAGGCTATAATATTAATATACTCAATTTTGAACGAAATCGTTGTGAGATTTACAGAGATCATACCTTTGATTCTTATTGGGAATAATCAAATCCATAATTAATGATGTATAGATGAAAGGATTACATTTTGATTAAATGAGCAAGCTTCGGATCATTCTTAATACGCATAATCTCTGAATCAACTAACGAGAGAATTTCTTCCTTGACTTTGCGATAGTTAGCTTCGATGGTCTCTTTGAGATTATCGGAGCCATCTTTATTTGTAAAGTCTACTATCACAGGTATGGGCTGATAGGCTTTCATCTCAGCAGAAACCTTTGCACTATCAACTACTATCTCTGCATGGAAAATCTTTTGGTCGATGCGTTCATCGAAATTATCGGAAACAGCACCCACAAACATTCCTTGTGTGAGGTTAGAAATCTTGCTAGCAGGGATAAGACTGTCCATCTGTGTGGAGATAGAGGTGGATTTGTCATTACGGTTGATGGTCATGGATTGGCGTTGCTGGAGCACCTTTCCAAACCGCTCAGAAAGTGTCTTAGCTGTTTCTCCTACCACTTGTCCAGAGAACACGTTACCTACAGTGTTCTGTATTACCTTGCTCTCCTTGTCTCCATAATCACGGGTAAGTTGTGAGAAGTCCTGAAAGCCCAAACATACGGCAACTTTATTGCTTCGTGCAGTAGCAATGAGGTTGTCAAGCCCACGAAAGTAGATGGTTGGCAACTCATCGATAATCACTGAGGATTTGAGTTGCTTCTTCTTGTTGATGAGCTTCACAATACGACTGTTATACAAACCGAGTGCTGCCGAATAGATATTCTGACGGTCGGGATTATTACCAACTACAAGGACTTTCGGCTCATTAGGGTTATTGATGTCAAGTGAGAAATCATCACCCGTCATCACCCAATAAAGAGCAGGTGAAATCATGCGTGAAAGCGGTATCTTGGCACTGGCAATCTGTCCCTGCAACTGGTCCTGCGCTCCACCCTCCCAAGCATCCATAAAAGGAGATAGGTAGTTGGCAAGCTCATCGTAGGAAGTGAGTATCGGAAATATCTGTGCGTAGGGACGGTTCAGGAACTCAATGGCATGAGGAAAGGTGCAATACTTCCCGTCCTCATAGATTTTCAGAAACCAGATGATGGCAGCCAGCAAGATAATCGGCGACTCCACGAAGAAGTCTCCCTGTTTCTGAATCCACGAGCGGTTGAGATTGAGCATGATCGTATAGGCACTCTCATAGGCATCCGATATATCCGTCATAAAGGCTGGATTGATGGGATTGCAACGGTGGCTTCTTCGAGGGTCGTCAAAGTTAATCACAAAGAATTGCGGCTTTACCTTATAGGCATCCAAATGATGGAGCAGGTGATTATAGGCTATCTCTGAAAGGTCAGGGAACTTATAATCATAGATATACATAGCAAAGCCTTTTTCTATCTGCTGCTTGATGTAGTTGTTCACGATAGCGTAGGACTTACCCGACCCTGGTGTTCCAAGCACCATTGAGGCACGGAAGGGATTGACCACGTTAATCCAACCCTTGTTCCATTTCTTCTTATAGTAGAATCGTGTAGGAAGGTTTACCGAGTATTCATTTTCCATTAAACGTGTTTCCTGCATGAAACTCTCGTTTTCTGTGTTGAATACATCGTCCATCAAGTTATTTTTGAGCAGTCGGCTCATCCATACGCCACCCATCAGCAGGCAGATATAACCCACGGACAGTGTGAAGATATATAGAGTAGCTGCTCCGACTTTTCCAATGGGCAATACCAACAGCCACCAGTTGAGAAAGAAAAAGGCAAAGCCAGAGAAAAGTACCGTCCAAATCTTTGACCATGTTATTTTCTCCTCCTTCACACCTTTCGTTCCCAAACATGAGAGAGCAAGAAATACTACACAAAATAGTTTCGTCCAGAGGATGGATGAAAACAAGTCCGTGGTGCGCTGGAAGTTCATTAGAATTTTATCAATGATGCCAAGCGTAAACCCCCAGACATGAAATGCCTCGTAACAGAACCAATAACAGTTAATGAGGAGGAATATCACGGATATGCCCCTCATAAAGTCCATAACCTTACCCAATGCTCTTAAATCATCTTCTTGTGCCATAATTATATTGTTTTTATATTTGTTGTATTATCGTTATTTGAATTGCATTTGAATGTTGCTCAAACATAGTTTGAAATACCTTACCTATCTTTTCCTCCGCCTGAGATTGACTTTGTTTTGCCTGCGGAGTTTACGCTGCCACGCCGCCTCCTTCCAATCATCGTTGCCCGTAGACAGGAAAGAACCATCTGCCATATCCTCGATAAGTTCATCGACAAGGTTGTCGCTTTCCTCCGTATTTAGCTGCGAAGGGTGAACGGTTGCAGATTGATCCAAATGGACAGACGGACTGCCGTACAGCGTTTCGTCCAAGAATGGGTTGTCCGTTGGATTGGAGAAATAACCATTGAATATATTGGCAGCATATCCCTTGCCCAAGCGTGAGCCATTGAGCGCAACGCCCTCCTTGTCGTCAATGAACGTGATGCCATAGATGCGCCCGCTTTCGTTCTTTCGGATAAACACACGCAAACTCTGTTCCTCCAATCGTTGCCAAAGTTCTTCCTCCGTCTGGGGAGAGGTACGCATTGTTTGTAACACCTTACCTCTTATAGTCGGCACCAACGGCTTGACGGCTTGTTTGGATTTCTGCATCTTGTTCAGCACGGCAGTATAGCCCACACCACGACCGATGTCCGATGCGTTGATGGGTGTACTTATTTTGCCTCCCTTATCATCAGTTGGAACATAGACCAGTCCATCGTATTTCTTTCCCCGAAACTCCGTCTTTACTTCTTCTACGGCAAGGTTATATTTGCTCAAAATGGCATTGAGCTCGCCCAAGGAACAGAAGCGATAATGCTTCAGAACCATGCGGACAACATTTGACATCTGCTCCTTGATATTTCTTTGGGTGGTATCAATCTTGGGCGTTTCTTTCATCGCCTTGTCAGTAACTTTTGAACTTGGAATGAGACTAAATTTCCTCTCCAAGGCATCGGTAATCTTCTTGCTCCGCCGTTTCTCAAACTTATCATTAATCTTCTGACCACGACTGTCCACCCGAAGCGACACGATGTGGATATGCTCACGGGGAATGTCATTATGTTTGAACACGATATAAGGCTGGTTGCTATAACCCAGTGCCTCCATATACTCCTTGGCTATCTGTGTGAGCCTTTCATCGGATAGTTTCTCGTCCGGGTGCGGATTGAGCGAACAGTGGAACACCGTTTTCTTGGTACGGCAGTTCTTCGGTATCAATGCCTCCATATCAGCAAGCACATCCTCCATCGTATAACGTCCTTCCTTGCTCTGATACAATTCAGCGGCAAGGAGAATGCTTGCTTCCCCTTTCTCCACCTTTTTGAAGTTGTAGCCCAATGCCCCTCCAAGGTTTTCCGTACTTGAAATCTTCGCTATCATTTCTTGCGATAGTCTATGGTCAGACGGATAGCCTGTTCTTGCAAGGCAATGATTTGAGCCGAGAGTTTCTCCAATTTTTCAAGCAGAATCTGTGCACTCCTCACGCTGTGATAGCTGTTAATGGCACGCACGGTTTGGTTATAAAGTACGCCAATCTTATGGATTTGCGCCGTCAGTTCTGAGAGTTTTCGGTAATATTCCACGGCAGATTTGTCCACCGTAATCACTTTGAAACTCTCTCCAAGGATACGCCCACGCACAAAATCCGACTTGGTTTCCGCACCTGATTTATGGAACAAATCAATCGCCCGTTGCTGGTCTTTGGGTTTGGGAAGACGGGTATCCCATCTGTCCCATCGTTCTATCTTTTCGTTCATTGTTTTTATCCTTATCTAATTACGACTTTGGAGTAATTCTCTCCCCTTCGGGGCAAGGGGCTTTGTCGGCAAAAACGGAGTTTGTCGGACAAAGACACACCTTGCCAATATCAAGAGTTGATATGATTGAAGTATCCACCCTTTTGGGGTGTCTGCTTCGGGACGTTACCTCCATGTATTATTCTCGCCTGCAAAGTTACGGCAGATTTTCAAATATCTCATTATCAGAGATATTCACTCTTTTTCCTCGTATTTCCCTGCACTTCATCGCTGTAATAAAATCAGCAGAAATATCATTTATTTTGCAATCAGAACGAGCGAACAATGGTATGATAACACAAGCAAAAGATATATCATATTATCGCCTGCTTGCACCAAAGATGACAAGAAGGAACAATACATATTCATAACAATTTATTGTCATGACAAACTATTGTCAATACAACAAATTGTAAGAACTTGAAATCGTCCTTTTGGACTATCGCCCGAACCATACGCAGTCAGAGCAAACTGTCTGCTGATGACTCTTAATAATGAGAGAATATCCAAACATCAAATAGACAAATAATATGAACTAAGAAATTATCATTATGGAGAACAAAGAACAACGCCCCCTTTTTCTGGGCTTCTCTTCCCAAAAGGGAGGAGTGGGAAAAAGTACTCTTGCCGAAATCGTAAGCAGCATATTGTACTACGAACAAGGCATCAACCTCTTCGTGATGGACTGCGACCTGTCGCAAGACTCTTTCTACAAACTGAGGGAACGTGAGAAAAGTATCGTTCAGGAGAGCGAAGAGCTTTCCAAATCCATGCAGGAGTACTTTCATCATCTCGGCAAAAAAGCATACAGAATTTACAAGTCTGCACCCAAGGAAGCCGTCAGGACTGCACGAAGTAAAATCGACGGTATCAGCAACGAGAAGTACCAGTTGGTTATATTTGATTTCCCGGGACATGCTGGAACAACCGAACTGATGGAACTGTCCCTTCAGATGGACTATATCCTTTCTCCGATTGAAGCTGATATTCAGTCGCTGGTTTCATGTCTGGCATACGCCAAGACTATCACGGAGATTGGAGTTTCGATGTCCGACTCTCGGATAAAGGACATTATCCTGTTCTGGAACAAGGTGGACAGAAGAGTAAGGAACATCATCATCGACGAATATACAAAGCTCATCCATGAATACGAACTCACGCTCCTGCCCGGCTATGTATATGCCACGCACCGCTTCTCTCACGAACTTTCCACATACGGACTGCGCGGAGTGTTCCGCTCTACCTATCAGCCCCCTGCAAGGGGATTACGAACGGGTACGGGGCTGGACGAACTCGTCAATGAGATAATTCAACGTCTCAAACTAAAAACGAAAACAGAAAATGGCAACGATTGAGGAAAGAAAGCAGCAACTGGAAAAGAAGCTGAAGAAAATGGCAGAGGACAATGTCGTGGTAAAACCTGTCACGATACCAAACTCCTTCGACCCTTCCGAGGAAACTGAGTCCTCCCCTGCAACATCAGGGGAGGAAGACAATAATTTAGAAGAGACGAAAGAAACGAAAACAGCAAAAGAAAAACCGGTAGATGAAATAGAAAAAGAGGAAACGGGGAACACGGAACAGAAACGGGAAAGGAAACCGAGAATGGAAAAGCCCGGCGTGTCCTCCCTTTCCATAGAGGACTACCGTTCCCTGTACTTTCATCCCGTCCGCTCCCAAATGCGGACAGCCTTTTCCATTAATCTGGAAACGCTACAGAACCTGCGCAACGTGTTGCAGGACTTGGGGGAGCGTGTTTCCATAGCCGCATATATAGACAACATTCTTAGGGAACACCTGCGTGAACATTTGGAATTGCTCAACAGTGCGGCAGCAAAACAAAGACGCAAGACAACAATAACACTATGATGGAAACAATACTTTTCAGTTTTATACTGATACTCATCACCATTTGGATAATGCTGGGTATCCTGTACTTCTATATGCGGTATGTTTCTCCGTATGGCATCCTTATCAAGAAAAATAAAAAGGGCAATGAGCAGACTAAGGAGAATGAAGCGACGAAGGAAAAAGACGGACAAAAAGGAGAAGGAAAAGAAGATCAAGCCGAGTTTGTACTGATTGGCAAAAGCCGTTCCATTTCCCCTATTATCCCACAAGTTCCCTCTGCTTCTTCATCTGAAAATTCAGAGCAGAATAGTAATAATTTTGCACCTCAGAACTCCGAAAAGAAAGAGGACATGAAGGAAGGGGACAACGAGATGGACGTTGATTTTGAGATGGAGCGAGTTGATGAGAATGAGGTCGCCCGTGAGGAATTAATTCTGCCCATTGAGTCCACATCGGACGAAACCGAGATGTCAGGGCAGTCCGTCCTCGCACGTGACTTAGTCCGCCTGCAAAAATGGGCAAAGAACTGTGAGGAGGCTGATGAGAAAGAAGTCAAAGAGACCATTCGGCAGCTTCAAGACTCAGAGCTATTGGATAAGTACAAGGAGAACATCGCCAAGATGCAGGGTGAGCAAACTTCGCTATTGGAGAAAATCCGTAAAGCGGAAGAACAAAGCGAGCAACAAGCAATGTCGTTTTCTCAAAACTCAATACCGGCAGATTCAAGCGCTTCTGACACTTCATCCGATGATAATGACGACGACAAGCCTCTTTCATATTATCTGTAAACAATCAACGATGGAAGCGGGAAAAGAAAACGGCTCATTAACAGCTACATGGTTTCCACATAAAAATGTGCCTTTCTTTCCCCTTCCTTTTAAGAACAAGCAATTTTATCACACTTAAAATTATAATATACAAATGAACAAAAAATTACACTGATGATGCTCCTGCTGATGACTGCCACCATAGGGGCATACGCACAAGGCAACGGCATTGCCGGAATCAATGAAGCAACGAAAATGGTAACCTCCTACTTCGATCCCGGCACGAAACTCATTTATGCCGTAGGGGCGGTAGTGGGGTTGATTGGAGGCATTAAAGTGTACAACAAGTTCTCAAGTGGTGACCCCGATACGAGCAAGACCGCAGCCTCTTGGTTCGGTGCATGTATCTTCCTCATTGTGGCTGCCACTATCTTGAGAAGTTTCTTCCTGTAAGGCGATGGCTGCATTTGAAATCAACAAAGGTGTAGGCCGGACGGTAGAGTTCAAGGGCTTAAAGGCACAGTATCTCTTCCTCTTTGCAGGAGGGCTGCTGGCAGTCTTCATTCTTGTGGTCATTCTCTATCTCTGTGGAGTCAGCCAAATTACCTGTCTGGTCATAGGCGTAGTGGGTGCCAGCCTTGTGGTATGGCAAACGTTCACCATGAATAGAAAGTACGGGCAATATGGGCTGATGAAGAAAGGAGCAGTGCGTATGCATCCACGCTACCTTGTAAACCGCCGTACGGTCTGCCACCTTATTCGTAACCTTCAACCAAAGAAAGCGAAGAAATGAGAAATAAAAGCAAGATAACCATCTTGGAGTCGAAGTTTCCACTGCTCTCCGTAGAGCAGGGCTGTATGGTGAGCAAAGATGCAGACATTACGGTTGCTTTCCGTGTGGAACTGCCAGAACTCTTCACCGTCACTTCTACAGAATACGAAGCAATGCACTCTGCTTGGCATAAGGCTATAAAAGTGCTACCCAATTACAGCATCGTACACAAGCAGGACTGGTTCATTAAGGAAGACTATCAAGGAAAGCTCTCCGATGGCGGACTGAGCTTCCTTGCCCGTTCCTCTGAGCGGCACTTCAATGAGCGTCCGTATCTCCACCACTCAGTCTATCTCTTCCTTACCAAGACCAACAAGCAGCGTATGGCGCTGCAAAGCAATTTCTCTTCGCTCTGCCGTGGACACCTGCTGCCTAAGGAAATCACCAACAAGGACGAAGTGATGAAGTTTATGGAAGCCGTAGACCAGTTCGAGCGTATCATCAACGATACCGAGCAAATAAGAATTGTCCGCATGACAGAAGAGGAATTGATAGGTACAAAGGAAAAAGGCGGTCTCTTGGATCGTTATTTCTCCCTCTCGGAAGAAGGACACGCCTCGTTGGAGGACATCCGCTTGGGCGCAGACCTTGTGCGTGTGGGCGACAATATGCTTTGTCTGCATACACTCTCCGACACGGACGACCTGCCTACAACAGTCAGCACGGACAGCCGATACGAGCGATTATCGACCGACCGAAGTGACTGCCGTCTTTCCTTTGCCTCTCCCGTGGGCTTGATGCTGCCGTGCAACCATATCTATAACCAGTATCTCTTCATTGAGGATAGCGACGCCAATCTGGAACGCTTTGAGAAGCAGGCAAGAAATATGCACTCACTGGCACGCTACAGCCGTAGCAACCAAATCAATGAGGAATGGATACAGGAGTATCTCAATATTGCCCACTCACAGGGACTAACCTCTATCCGTGCCCACTTCAATGTATTGGCATGGAGCAGCGATAAGGAAGAACTTCGCCAGATCAAGAATGACGTGGGCTCTGCACTTGCTCTTATGGAATGCCACCCTCGCCACAATACCATTGATGCGGCAACGCTCTACTGGGCGGGTATTCCCGGCAATGCGGCAGACTTTCCTGCAGAAGAGTCATTTTATACTTTCATCGAGCCTGCCCTCTGTTTCTTTACGGCAGAGACGAACTATAAGGACTCACTCTCTCCCTTCGGTATCAAGATGGCAGACCGCCTTTCAGGAAAGCCCGTCCACTTGGATATATCGGATTTGCCGATGAAAAAGGGAGTTATCACTAACCGTAACAAGTTTATCTTGGGACCTTCGGGTAGCGGCAAGTCTTTCTTCACCAACCACATGGTACGTCAGTATTACGAGCAGGGGGCGCACGTCCTCTTGGTCGATACGGGTAACTCATATCAAGGCTTGTGTGAACTTATCCACCGCAAGACCAAAGGTGAGGACGGTGTGTATTTCACCTATACCAATGAAAGTCCGATATCTTTCAACCCTTTTTATACGGATGATTACTTCTTCGATGTAGAGAAAAGGGAGAGTATCTGCACGCTGCTGCTTACACTTTGGAAAAGTGCAGATGAGCATATCACTAAGACCGAGGCTGGTGAACTTGGTTCTGCTGTAAACTCCTATATCGAGTTGATATGTGCAGACCACAGCGTTATACCCTGTTTTAATACCTTCTATGAGTATCTACGGGACGTGTACCGCAAGGATATGGAAAAGCGTGACATCAAGGTAACGCTCTCGGACTTCAATATCAACAACCTCTTAACGACATTGAAGCAATACTATCGTGGTGGTCGATATGATTTCCTGCTGAACTCGGACAAGAACATCGATCTACTCTCTAAACGCTTCATCGTCTTTGAAATTGACCAAGTGAAGGACAACAAAGACCTTTTCCCTGTGGTAACGATTATCATCATGGAAGCCTTCATCAACAAGATGCGCCGATTAAAGGGTATCCGCAAGATGATACTCATTGAGGAAGCGTGGAAAGCCATTGCTTCGGCAAACATGGCAGACTACATCAAGTATCTCTATAAGACGGTGAGAAAATATTTCGGAGAAGCCATTGTCGTAACGCAGGAGGTGGACGACATCATCCAGTCACCCATCGTCAAGGAGAGCATCATCAACAACTCTGACTGCAAGATACTGCTCGACCAGCGCAAGTACATGACCAAGTTCGACGGCATACAGGCGATGCTCGGCTTGTCTGAAAAGGAAAAAAGCCAGATACTCTCCATCAATCAGAACAACGACCCGAACCGACTCTACAAGGAAGTGTGGATAGGGTTGGGTGGTATGCAGAGTGCCGTCTATGCTACGGAAGTAAGCATGGAGGAATACCTGACCTACACCACGGAGGAAACCGAGAAGGTGGAGGTGATGAACAGGGCGGCACAGCTCGGTGGAGATATCGAAACGGCTATCCGTCAGCTTGCCATAGAGAAAAGAAACCACAAAAAGAAATAAGTACAAACCATCAAAACTATAGTAACAATGAAAAAGTACATTTTCATGGCTCTCTTAGGATTGAGCCTTTCTGTTCCCAAAGCCCACGCACAGTGGGTAGTAACCGACCCTGGCAATTTTGCCGGCAACATCGTTAATTCGGTTAAGGAGATAGCAACAGCTTCGAAGACAGTGAAAAACACCCTTGACGGTTTTAAGGAGGTGGAGAAACTCTACAACGACACCAAGAAGTATTACGATGCCCTGAAGAAGGTGAACAACCTCATCGGCGATGCCTACAAGGTCAAGGAGTGCATCCTGATGGTGGGCGACATCTCAGAGATTTACGTCACCTCGTATAAGAAGATGCTTTCGGACAAGAACTTCCGTCCTTCAGAACTCGCGGCGATGGCTTCGGGCTATGCCAAGCTTCTGGAGCAGAGCGGTGAGAGTCTCAAGGAACTAAAGTCTATTGTCAAGAGTAATGTTTTCTCGATGAACGACCATGAACGAATGCAGGCCATCGACCGTATTTATACCACGCTGAGGGAAAACCGCTCGCTTGTATCCTACTACACAAGGAAAAACATATCCGTGAGCTATGTGCGTGCAAGGGAGAAGAACGATCTTGCCTCTGTTAAGGCGCTCTATGGTAATACGGCAAGTAGGTATTGGTAAATCCACAGACTAAAAAAAGAACTTGAAAGAACTTTCATAAAACACACTTTTGCTTATGGATTTTGCCAGTTTACATGAGCTGCTACGCTCAACCTATGATGAGATGATGCCGCTCTGTGCCCAGATGACGGGTATTGCCAAAGGCATTGCAGGCTTGGGTGCACTCTTTTATATTGCCCTTCGGGTATGGGCTTCCATTGCCCGTGCCGAGGCGATAGATGTTTTCCCACTTCTCCGACCTTTTGTCTTAGGCTTTTGTATAATGTTCTTTCCGACAGTCGTACTGGGTACGATGAATGCCGTTCTCTCGCCCGTAGTGCAGGGAACGGAGATGATGGTACACCAGCAGGAGGGAAACCTTGCTGAGCTTACTGCCAAGCGAGACAAGTTGCAAGAGGAAGCCTACCTTAGAAATCCTGAAACAGCCTACCTTGTTTCCAACGAGAAGTTCGATGAGAAGATAGAGGAAATGGGTATCATCGGACCTGAAGATGCCGTGACGATAGCGGGTATGTATGCCGAGCGCGCTGCCTATCAGACCAAGCAATGGATTATGAAGATGGTACACGACCTTTTAGAACTTCTATTCCATGCCGCAGGACTTATCATCGACACGCTGCGCACGTTCATGCTCATCGTCCTTTCCATCCTCGGTCCGATAGTCTTCGGCATTGCCGTATGGGACGGGTTGTCGGGTTCGCTCACGGCTTGGTTCTCACGCTATATCTCTGTCTACCTGTGGCTGCCTGTCAGCTCTATTCTTACGGCATTGCTTACTAAAATACAGGTGCTGATGATAGAGAAGGATATCGAAGCACTCAGTGACCCTAACTACCTACCTGATTCGGGGACGTGGTACTACATCGTCTTCTTCCTTATCGGTATTGTAGGCTACTTCTGTGTACCTACCGTGGCAGGCTGGATTATTGAAGCTGGAGGTGGTATCGGCTCATACGGTCGTAATGTCAACCAGACAGCACAGCATGGTGCGCAAGGCGCATATACTGGTGGCAAGGCTGCTATGGCTGGCGCAGGTGCTGCTGTGGGAAATGTCGGTGGACGTATCAAGGGTGCACTGCTCAAAGGAAAATAGAAATCGAACAACTATGCTTAATTAATCAACAGATATAAAAGAAAAATGGAATTCAAATCACTTGGTAATATCGAGACCTCATTCAGACAGATAAGACTCTATGCCTTTGTCTTTGCCATCGTCTGCGTGGCAGTAAGTGGTTATGCCGTCTATGCCTCGTACAGCTTCGCTAAGGAGCAGAGGGAGAAAATCTATGTGCTTGACCAGGGAAAGTCGCTCATGCTTGCCCTCAGTCAGGATGCAAGCCGTAACCGCCCTGTAGAGGCAAGGGAGCATGTACGTCGTTTCCATGAGCTGTTCTTCACTATCGCACCCGACAAGGATGCCATCGAAAAGAACATGGAGCGTGCCTTTGTGCTGTGTGACAAGTCGGCTTTCAACTATTACAAAGACTTGGCAGAGAAGGGCTATTATAACCGTGCCATATCGGGTAATGTCAATCAGCGCATAGAGGTGGACTCTATCCACTGTAACTTTAATACTTACCCTTATGCGGTAACAACCTATGCAAGGGAGTTTATCGTCCGTCAGAGCAACGTTACAGAGCGCAGTCTTGTTACGACCTGCACGCTGCAGAACTCTGTCCGTTCGGATAACAACCCACAAGGCTTCCTGATGGAGAACTTCCTCGTTAAGGAGAACAGAGACATACAGACTTATAAACGATAAGGCTATGGCAAGGAAAAGAAACTTTTTACTCTCACGTCACTATCTGCGCTTTCACCTATGGCTCCGCCATCGGTGTGAAAGGCTCACGATAAGGCAGAGAAAGGAAATCGTCTATGGGCTGAGTTTCATCTATCTGCTCTGCTCGCTCTGGATGATAGCGCAGTTTTTCCTTCCTCCAAAGAAGGAGAAACTACCCATCCCCACGGGAAAGCTGACGGACAGTCCGATACGGACAGACAGTACTTTACAAGAGTTACACGGCAATTTTTATCTACAACATCATCAAACAATCAAAGAAAATGGATAATAAACAGAAAGAACAAATGAAGAAAGGCTTGGTCTTCGGAGGATTAGGACTGCTGTTTGCCCTCTCGATGTGGTTTATCTTCGCACCATCGGGCAAGGATAAGATCACAGCAGAGCAGGGACTCAATGACAGCATCCCGCAGGCAACGACAGAAAAGCTCACTGAAAACAAGCTCAAAGCCTACGAATTAGGCGACAAGGCACACGAGGAGGAACAGACCCGCGAGGAGATGGGCAGACTATCGGACTATTTCACCCAGAACACTGCTCCATCAGAGGAACAGCGTGCAGAGACGACTGCTTCTACGGCAAAGATAGAAAACTCCATGCATCGCTATGAAGAGAATAATCGGCTCTTGAACTCCTTTTACGCTCCCGATCCACACGAGCAGGAGCGTGAAGCCTTGCGCTCGGAGATTGATAATCTAAAGAAAGAACTATCTCAAAAGGATACTAAGGAGGACAATGAAGAGAAACGGCAGCTTGCCTTGATGGAAAAGAGCTATCAGATGGCAGCGAAGTATCTTCCTAAAGCATCAACTCCACCTACCCTCAATAATGGTCTGACGGCAGGAAAGGAGAAGTCGGAAGACACTGTAGGTGGCTCTGAAGCCACTAAGGGCAAGACCATGCAGAAGGAAAATCCTGTAATGGAGGTGCTGCCAGAGCGTAGGCAGTTAGTATCTTCACTTGACCAACCTATGAGCGATGTGTACTTTATGGAGGAATACGGCAAAAAGGCTCGCAACTTGGGTTTCCATTCGCTTACCAGTAGTTCTCCATCTTTAATGCGCAATACGCTGAAAGTCGTAGTGGACAGAACGAGCACGCTCAAGGAGGGGGACAATGTCGTACTCCGTCTGCTTGAAAGTGCCAAAGTGCAGGGCTTGCACATCCCACGTCAAAGCCGACTCATAGCAGTCGCCAAGATAGAAGGCAATCGTATGCACCTGCTTATCAAAAGCATAGAGGTGGACGGACATATCATAGCCGTCAAACTCTCGGCGTACGACACGGACGGACAAGAGGGCGTATATATACCCGGTTCGGAGGATATCAATGCGCTTAAGGAAGTTGGGGCGAACATAGGTGGTTCAATGGGAACATCCTTTACCTTCGCTTCCTCTGCCAAAGACCAAATAATCTCAGAGGCTGCCCGTGGGGTGATGCAGGGTGCAAGTCAGCTGCTTCAGAAGAAACTGCGCACCGTCAAGGTAACGCTTAAGGGTGGCTACCGCCTTTTCTTGGTTCAGTCCAAATAAAACAATCAAAAATGATAAGTAAAAAATAACATCAAATAAAAAAGGAACAATGAAGAAAATTATTTTATCAATGGCTATGCTTGCCATGGTGGGAGCAACAGCCACAGCACAGGAAGACAATGATGGTCTGACACCGAGCCGTCCGCTTACTTCGGGAGAGCTCTTTCAAGGTATGAGCCGTGCCATTCCAACAGGGCGTGTCGTACTGCCGTATGGTCTTGACGTTACCTTTGACAAGACTGTGCATCTTATCTTCCCTTCTGCTATCCGCTATGTAGACTTAGGTTCGCAGAATATCATCGCAGGAAAGGCGGAGGATGCAGAGAACGTACTGCGTGTAAAGGCTTCGGTGAAGGACTTTGAGACGGAAACCAATATGAGTGTCATCTGTGAGGACGGCTCTTTCTATGCTTTCAATGTAAAGTATGCCGATGAGCCGGAGAAGCTCAGCATAGAGATGAAGGACTTTCTTTCTACGACAGAAGGCAGGCTGCCAAGCAATCGCTCTGATATTTACTTTAAGGAACTCGGCAACGAGTCGCCCGTATTAGTAAAGTTGATGATGCAGACCATCTACCAGAATGACAGACGCAGCATTAAGCACATTGGTGCACAGCAGTTCGGTATGAAGTTCCTGCTTCGTGGCTTATATGCCCATAACGGCTTGCTGTATTTCCACACCCGTATGGAAAACGGCACGAATATGCCGTACTCAGTAGATTTTATCACCTTTAAGGTGGTGGATAAGAAGATGGCAAAGCGTACCGCTATACAAGAACAGGTGATTCAGCCACTTCGTGCCTACCATCAGGTGATGCAGGTGCGTGGCATGGGTAGTGAACACACTGTGTTTGCGCTCGAACAGTTTTCTCTTGCAGAAGACAAGCAGCTTGAAGTGACGCTCTATGAGAGAAATGGCGGTCGTACGCTGACTTTTTATGTGACAGCAGAAGACCTGCAGCTGGCAAAGAAGATTGATAACCTCAAACTGAAATGGTAATGAAGAAGAACAATATCATTCTGACAGTATGCGTTGCGGTGGCCATGACTTTCAGTCTGCCATCGCAGGCACAACGACTGATACCCAAGCAAAGGGGAATAGAGGTCGTAGGGAGTGTTCCACTTATCAAAGGAGAAAAATTTCTTGCAGCTGACAATTTCGGTATAGGAGTATCACTCACCCGCTATCTGGGGCGTGAGAACTATACCTTTGTGGGAGTTGAGTATGAACAGCAGAATATGCCGTACAGAAGTTATGACGTAAAACTCAAAGATGCACTCTTGCACTTGGGCTATATGCACCCTGTTCTCTCCGACAGAGGCAAGAACATATTTCTCTATGGTGGTATATCCGCCTTGGGTGGCTATGAGCAACTGAACGAGGACAAGAAGTTGCTGCCCGATGGGGCGACACTGCTCGACCGTTCCCACTTTGTCTATGGCGGTGCTGTGCATGGCTCGGTGGAAGTGTTTTTAACAGACAGGGTTCTCTTTCTTGTAAAGGCACAGGGACGTTTCCTCTTTGGAACGGACGTGCATCGTTTCCGTCCGGCTGTTTCTGCAGGGCTAAGGTTTAACTTTTAAGTAGAAGAAAAGATGAAGAAGATATTGAATACGATTTGGGTAATGGGTGTACTGACCCTTGCCGTGTTTTGCCTATCTGCTTGTGATAGGGATTTGGATGTTCAACAGTCTTATCCGTTTACGCTGGAGACAATGCCGGTTCAGAAGGACATCATAAGGGGGCAGACGGCTGAGATACGCTGCACGCTGAAGCGGGGCGGTGAGTTTGCTGACACTCGCTATACGATACGTTATTTCCAGTCTGATGGTAAGGGCTTGCTAAGAAATGATAATGGTACGGTATTCAAGCCGAACGACCGCTATCCGCTGACGAAAGATGTGTTCCGCTTATACTACACTTCTCTGTCATCTGATCGCCAGACAATTGATGTATATGTGGAGGATAACTTCGGCAGGGTTCAGCAGCTAAACTTTAGTTTTAACAACGAGCGAGAAGAGGGCAAAGATAAGCCTGCATCTTCTCGCCACTAATAACATAATGGATGCGAACGATAAATTCTTTCATTTTACTTTGTATATTCTGCCTGTTCTGTCAGCCGACCCTTGCTCAGCGCAGGGTGCGGCTGGCAGACTTGCCACCTTTTGAGCGTGCAGTAGTTGTTGTAAAGTACTTTGAGGGTATGCACAGCTGGAAGAATTATCCGTATGTTGGATATGGGCATCAGCTGCAACGGGGAGAGCACTACACGGCAGATATGACGGAACGGCAAGCAGACTCATTGCTCCGTGCCGACTTATGGAAATGCTTTGAACACTTTAAAGGCTATGGTAAGGATGCCCTGCTGCTCAGCCTACTTGCCTATAACGTGGGTGTGGGGAGATTGCTTGGTTATGGTAAGCATCCCAAGAGCCGATTATTACAAAAGATTGAGGCAGGAGACAGAAATATCTATCGTGAGTATGTTTCGTTCTGCAAATACAAGGGACAAGTTTTGAAAGGATTGGTCAAGCGCAGACAGGTGGAGTTTACCCTATTCTTTATTCCTTGATTTTCCAATCAATCTTCCTGTTTGTTTAATCAACTTGCGAGTGAGTTTTATTCCCGTTTTTCGTATTTGTCACTATTAATAAGTAACTTTGTAGAAATTTTAATTAATGAGAAATGCGATGGCTACACTTCATATAATTGGCAATGGCTTTGACATTCATCATGGCATAGCTTCTTTGTATAGTGATTTTAGAGAATATGCATGGGAACATTCTGGCTCAGATGGGTATTGGTTAGGGCAGTTAGAAACGTGTTATCCCACGAAGAATAAAAAAAATGGAGAACTAGAACTATGGTGTGACCTTGAATATGCTTTAGGAAATATTGATTTTCAGAACGCATTCGATGAATCGACAGAAGATATTGAATTGGAGGAAGACCATGAAATGCGGTTTCAAGCTCAAATGGAGGACGCCCCCAAATATCACCTAGAAATGATGTTCGAGGCTTTCCATGGTATATTTGAAGAGTGGGTTAATCAAATAGATATAGATGCTCAGCCTGTAGTCTTGCCACATTTTGACAGAAATGGCATGTTTCTATCTTTCAACTATACCGAAACATTGGAGACCCTTTACAGAATTCCAAAGGCACAAATCAATTATATACATGGAAGGCGAAACTGTAATCAAGGATTAGTTGTTGGGCATATAAACAACCTTAATGGAAATGATTTCCTTTCAGAAGATCCAATGATTTATGAATATGAGGCATACGATAATATTGCTGAAGTTGTAAATGAGCAGCAGAAAAATATTTCTGAAATAATTAGCGACAATGCTAAGTACTGGAGCAGTTTAACCAATATAGATAAAATCGTCATTTACGGACACTCTTTATCTGATATTGATTTAGATTATTTTGTAGAGATAGCTAAACATGTCACACCAGATGTTCAGTGGTTCTTTTCCATTTATTATAATAATCCACAAGAGCGTGACAAAGAAATTTCGAGAGTAAAAGACTTTATCTCGAAGTTAAAACTTGATGCTTCAAATTGTCAAACGTTTACTCTGTAATTAAACCTATAATGCAATTCTTGCGACTTTCTTTTGCTTCTTTGCTTTGGTCGCCTGCTTGTTCAAAGACAAAGAAAAGAAGCCACGCAAATTTTCGGTTTGCGTGGCTCTTGGTATATTTTGGATGCCATTCCTATACCTTTGTTATTCTATCTATCTTTTTATCCGGATGAATGTCAAACGCCCAATTCACCTCCCCATCGGGCAAGATGCTGTGAATGCTTCCACCCATAACCAACCCACAATTTTGCAGGACTTTCTGCCGTGCTTCTTCTTTGTTCTCCGCAACCACATCAAACACTCCCTCGAAGATGTATTGCGTCCGAACTCTGTAAGCTTTCTTCTTCATAATCTTAAAATTCAACTTTTAATAATCTGTATTCCTTTGGCTCTCCATTGGATAATTTGCGGTGTTTAAGCCAAAAATGATGCGCACCATAACCGTATGCAAAGAACTTATCAAGTTCAGTTTCTTCGGCTATTTTGTTGATAGCCGACCTTAACTCCTCTTTGTTGTCGGATAGAGTTATTGCGTTGATAACCCTAATGAGAATATGCGGTATCTCATTCGCATAGTTGTAGATGATGTTCTCAATCTCTGTTTTCATATCTCTGATAATTTAATGGTTCATACTTTATGCCGTTGCTTTCATTCTTCGGCTTATAAGACCTCGATTGGCATTGACAAGGTTTACTATCTGCTCGTGGTATTCTGTATTCTTGTTGCACACTCCACGACTTTGTACCACTTCCAAAGTTCGTAAAGACATTTCAATGGTTTCTATTCTCTTGCCTTCAATGGTAGCCGAAAGGATAAGGGAGTCTTCCTTAAGGTAGTATGCATTAGAAAATACGCAATGGTGCATTGATACACCTTCTTCTAAATGTTCCTGCACGCTCTCTAATACGTGGACTTGAATAGTGCCATCTGTAAAACAGATACCAAAAAACTTGGATTTGAGTTCCTTGAAACGCTTTTCGTCTTCCATTGCCTTCTGCTGCTTCTGTTCTATCTCCTCCCTTTCACGCAATCTGAGAAGTTCCTCGTGTCTGCGGTCGTGTTCGCCTTTAAGGTCTGTGGGGCATAAATATTTTGGATTATGAATATCCTTTCCTAATCTTCTAAGTGTATCTACATAATCATTCCAAAGAGAAATGTCTGCTATCTCATAGCCGTTACGGACTGCAATTTTGTAGGACTGCCATAGTTCCTCAAAAGTCCTCCTGTTACCAAGAAAGTAACGTAAATGGTCTGTGCTACCTGCCTTTAGCAATGTTTCCACACGGCTGTCTGTAAGTAATGCAGGAATAAACTTAGTAGGCACGATGCCATAGAAATTATCCTTAAAACCATTTCTACGAAGTATGTCTGTAACCTTGAACTTCGGATATATCGGTGAGTAGGCAATATGCTGGTAGGCTTCATTATCGTTGCGTATCGCCATAGGACTATAATAGGAAAAGGTATCAACATAGTGTCCCAATACCCTCTGTATGGCAACCACTGCTTTTCGTCCCTGCATATTCCACCAATATTGCCCAATCTCAATTATAGACGTCTGTGCTTTGTAACCTTTCTCCATACCCACAATAAGTAGGAACATACGTAATACTTGAAACTCTCCACAAGTGGTAAGTAGGGTGAAATACTGCTTCTGCTGCAACTTGCGCTCGTATGTTTCCTTGACCTGCAACTTTGCCCTGCAATGAGGGCAAGTACAAGTTTCTCTCTGTTTGTTTATTACCCAACTATGCCCACAATCCATACAAGTGGTGCGACCTTTGGGCAAGCGGTAGGCAAAGTGGTCTATGCACTCACGGAATGCCCACTTGTCTTGTGTCTTGGTTATTGGGCGAAGATGCTTGCTTTGTTCTAAAACCGCCTTCTCAAATTTGTTTCTCGGTTTCATAGGCTTAAAAATCGAATAGTGATGGTTGTACTTGGGATGCTATGTTCTCGGTCTTTTTCACTCGTGCGTTACGGCTCTGTAACTTGGCAAGTTCCTCACGCTGATATTGCTTAATGGCTTCCTGCCTTGCTTCGGCTTTTTCTTCCTCTGTGAGTTCTACAATGTGATTAACGGCAACTTGGCAAGAAATAGCCTTACCCACCTCAATATCGTCTTCATCATAGTAGTGAACAGCCATAGAGAAGATTTCATCATCATCAAAGCCGTTGCAACCGCTTTTCTGCACTTCATTAAGAATGTAGGTGATGCACTCCTCGATATTCTTGTTCGGTTTCATCAAGTTAGGGGCAAATAAGGGGTCTGCCATAGCACGCTGATTGAGATACTCGGCTATTGTTCGTGTGAAATGTTCTGTTCCTTTCATTGTCGTATATGTTTTGATGTTGTTAATACTTGGGAATTTCTACTATTTGATTGATGCGTCCATATAGGTAGGCTCTTAGGCTTGTTCTATCGGGTGCGTAATACTCTATCCATTGTCCGTACTGATTGACAAGATATTTCTTCAGTACATCAAAGAAGTCAAAGCGATAGCCTTGTAGGGGAACGGCTGTGCGGAAATAGGTGTTTGAGTTCACCGCCTCACATAGCCAATTCTTTTCCTCACGGCTCATACACTCGCCACGATTGAGTTTCACACGCAGGAGATATACTTTGCTATTACAAAGGCTCTCCAAAGGGAGTACGTCCCATTGTACAAACTTAATTGCCAACACTTGCTCACTTTTTTCAGCCACAGGGTTAATGCGGTAATGAGAGGAGGAGCTATATCCTTTTCTGTTCATCGAAGATGTTGTATTTACTTTTTGCTTATCCATAGCGACATTTTTTTTATGCGTCCAAAGATCGGAGTATGCTGATTCCTTTTTGTAGCAAAATCAAGGTAGCGGGGCAGGCTTACACAAGGTTTTGGCGGAAAATACTACCCGTAGGTGTGGAGATTTTCCAGACAAACCAAGTGGCACAGACCTTTTGAAAGCCACCAGCCCCGTACTACCTTTGCGGATAAAAAGGGAACAGCATCCGTCTTCTTGTCATCGCATATCGTGGAGCATTGGAAAGGAAGCGAAAGTGCAACGCTCGTAGTGGAAAATAGAAAAGGTGGCTATCTCAATATGCGAGATAACCACCTGATGAAATAGTATGAAAGGTTTTACAGAGCTATGCTTCTCAAAGCACGCATAGTAGGAGGGCACAGAGAATAGCCAACCAAAATAGAATGCTCAGCAGCGTAATTGTCACTTTTAGAATTACCCTGACTATAAAACGTAGCATCAGAAAGCCTGCAATGACAGAGACGGCGGTTACGACTTGCGGCGTTACCACCTTCGAGATAAGCCAAATGACACCGATAACAACGGAAAGCAGGGTAGTGAGTTCGATGAAGCGTGTCCAAGAGAAGCGGCGGACTTGCTTGGGAGAAATCGACTGCTGCTTGATATTATCGGTTTTATTCGATGCGTCTGCCTTGATGAAGGCAGGTGTGTGAACGTCTTGATTCATGATGATTGTATTCATATCGGAGCTTTTAATAGTTCAAGAGCAATAACAAGATATTCTGCCTCACAAAGCCAAGTGTTTGCTTAAACTCTTGGTGTGTGGGGAAGAATAGTTATCTTGGCTCTTGACACTACAAAAGCTCCCGATGGTGTTACATCAAGTCATGTTCTCACTATTGACGGTTGGCAGACCATTAACCTCGATGATCAGAACGATTGTCCCTGTCAGTTCGGTGTAGAGTTTCTCATACTCCGGACTTGCGCCAAAATCGTCTGTCAGCTCATACTTGTCGAAAACACTTTGCACAGCCTTATTCTTCAGAAGTATTGGTGTTAGTCTTTCAGGAAGAGGAGAAGGAAGTTCTTTCTCGAACTCATTCTCCAAGACAGACACAAGCGTGTCGTACTTGGAAAAGTGCAGTCCTTGATACAGAACTTCGCTTGCCATTACCTCTGCTTCTGGGTAAGAAAAACCTTGTGCTATAGCATCGCAGTAAGTTGTCAATGCTTCGTCTGCGCGAGCAGTTATAAACGTATTTTCATTCACTCTCTCTGGAAAATGCTCTCCGAGATACGCTTCCAACTTCAAACGGAAGTAGGAAAGTTCTTTCTTTGTTGTTGTCATAATCTTCTTGGTTTAGGGTTGTACATTATTTTGAGTTGATGCCCATAGCAACATTGAACTTGTCTAACTTGCCAGCCAGCTGTTCCATATCGTGTTCTATCTTCTTGTTGGTTATACGGGCATAAATTTGTGTCGTTTTAATGTTGGTATGCCCCAGCATCTTCGACACACTTTCCATAGGAACGCCCTTGCTGAGCGACATGGTCGCAAATGTATGGCGAGCCATGTGGAAAGTAAGATTTTTGACAATACCGCAAATATCAGCTATTTCTTTTAGATAAGCATTCATTTTTTGATTACTTAGTACAGGAAACAGTTTTCCTTCACGATAAGTATTATTGTTATATTTAGCTATAATCTGCTTTGGAATATCAAGAAGAAGAATATAAGATTCTACATTCGTCTTCTGTCTCTTCGTCATAATCCACTGTTTATCGTCCATACTAACTAAATGTTCTGGTGTGAGATTGGCAACATCTATGTATGATAGCCCTGTGAAACATGAGAAAATGAATATATCACGGACAAGAGATAAACGAGGTATCGTAAGTTTTTTATTCACAATTTTGAGAATTTCTTCATCAGTGAGAAATCCTCTGTCGACAAGCTCCAAGTGAAAATGATAATTAGCAAACGGATCATGGTGCAGCACACCCAATTTCCGACCTAAAATGGTTATTGTCTTAAAAATCTTCATTGTCTTTGTTGCTGTGTTACGACATTGCCCGGCAACTGTTTGAAGATAAAGGTCAAAATCATAGATGACTGTATAATTTAATTCACACAACTTTATATCTGTCCGACCATATTTCTGCTTCAGGAACTCTGCAAAGTGACGCTTGCATAATTCATACTTTCGCAAAGTAGTAGCAGATACAGAAACTCCTACTTGCTTTCGGAAGTCTTCATTATGCTTCTCGAAAAGAGCCATAAACGTATCTATGTCCCCTTTCTTTCCTAAAAACTCTTCTTTGATTCGTTCCAAACACAAATCATCAGAAAACTCCAAACGTCGGAAGATATTAAGCAACCCAGTACTGATATTATCGAGTTGCAAATTCGTCCTCAGGACTTCAGTTGTTCGACCCTTGAGACGTTCTTTGTCAATATCCCAAAGAGACTTCAAAACAGAGATCCCCGTTGATCCAATCGAGAGACGCTCATTATTGAGATAGATTCTCAACATCACAGGATTCTTCCCTTCTTTGTTCACATAATTACTTCTAAGATAGAATGTTGACTTAAAATTTGACTTCATAAATACTTGTTTTTAATTGTAGCCATAGTATGGATTTTGTGTAGCCAAAACTAAAAAGTTGTGTAGCCATTTGTATCCACAACCATGCTGCAAAGTTCAACATAATTTTCAAATGATGAGCAATTCTTACGTACTCTTGATGTACTCTGTAGCCACTCTTGGCTACAATTTTTGAAATTCAAGAATTTCTGTAGCTGAATTGTAGCCGTTGTGGAGTATTTTGGGATATTTTTGTGTATCTACACATACTCCGAAAAGAGGAAGTGATACAAAACAAAAGTATCATAACTCCTTGAAGTTATGATACTTACGATTTTCTTTAGAAAACTCTGATACTATTTTCAGAGTACTTAAAGCGGTGCGTACGAGACTCGAACTCGTGACCTCCTGCGTGACAGGCAGGCATTCTAACCAACTGAACTAACGCACCATGCATTACAGATTCGGGCTTCAGCGGTGCGTACGAGACTCGAACTCGTGACCTCCTGCGTGACAGGCAGGCATTCTAACCAACTGAACTAACGCACCAAAATGGATTAATAAAACCCTTTTTCTGTTTTGCGAGTGCAAAGATAGGAATAAAAATTTATTCCACCAAATTATTTATCCTTTTTCTATAAAAAGTTGCATTATCCGTGCATCTTTGTATTTTCCGTCACAATAAAGCCAATCCTTTAAGATACTTCCATTTGTAAATCCTATCGAGGATAGACAACGGATAGAAACCTCATTATCAACGTCAACGACAGCATAGATTTGTTTCAGATGTAAGCCGTGGTGCGTATAGTCGATTAAGGCTGAGATTGCCGCATGGGCATAGCCTTGTTGGCGGAAAGGTTTCATGATGATGATTCCCATTTCAGCTCGCTGGTGTTTCGGGTCGAAGTTGACAAGGTCTATAATGCCAATAACCTCCTGCTCCCGATTCTCAATCATCATGCGTAGTTGGCCATCAATATAGATGTCGTTTTTCGCATCAGCAATGTAATTATGCAGGGCATAACGGCTATAAGGAACATTCGTTGCGCTGATGTTCCACAGACTACGGTCGTTCTCAATATGATAAAGCATATCGAGATCTTCTGGCTCCATCGCTCTCAGTCTGACTTGCACATGCTGTTTCTTTTCCATAGCTTAATCTCCTATCACTTCCGTCATGGTGATGACTCTGTTTTCCTTTCTATAGTAGAATCCAATGTGAATGTTCTGTATGGGTTGTAGAGAGAAGACGTTCAGAATGTCTTGAAAACTGAATAAGTCGGTGTCATAGACGATGCAGTAGGTCTTGTTCTTTCCTCCATATTGTTGTATCAAGGCTGTATGCAAGTTCTCCAAATCGTATTTACCCGGTGTTCGAAATTCTGCCTTTAAGGCATTGTTAGTTGCAAGCTGTTGGCAATGCTGCACTGCCTCTTCACTGATTGCAAATATATAATGTGGAATTGATGCTGCATCAGAATTGCAGAACCCCAACTTTTTCCTCGTTGCAAGCAGGGTTGTTCCTATCAATGCACCCATGGCTTTCATATAGATAGCTGTCTTAATCGGCAATCGCCACAAGGCATTCATTCCTCTATAATGCTTGCGGAAGAAGATGAACATGGCATCATAGAAGACATGAACATATCGGAAGCTTGACTTCTGTGTGCTTTCGCCCTTATAGTGCAGGATACGCACAGGAAGATACCAGTTCTCGAAGCCGCCTTTCAGCAGTCGATAGCTGAGGTCGACATCCTCGCCATACATAAAGAAATCCTCGTCTAAGAGTCCAATCTTGTCCAATGCCGACTTACGCAGGAAGCAGTAAGCACCGCTAATCACCTCAATCTTGCCTGGTACGTCCCACGACAAACTACCCATATAATAATGTGCAAAACGATTGCTCTGTGGGAAGTGCTTGCAAAGTCCTATCATTTTATAGAACGAAACCACGGGAGAGGGCAAGCCACGACGGCTTTCTAAGGCTCGTTCGCCGAGGTGGGTAAGCATCTGTACGCCATGTCCTCCAGCCGTTAGGTGGCTATCCATAAAGTCGATAGACGAGTGGATAACCTCCTCGCCGACAACCGTGTCGGGATTTAATAGCAAGACATATTCGCCCTTACTTTGCCGAATTGCAATATTATTGCCACACGCAAAGCCTAAGTTATGCGCACTGGCAATGAAATGAACATCAGGGAAACGGCTGCGAAGATAGGCTACGGAGCCGTCATGTGAATGGTTGTCAACCACAAATACCTCTGCTTCAACGCCTTTCAAAGCGCGCTGAAGACTCTCAAGACACTGTTGGAGATAATATTTTACGTTATAATTAACGATGACAACGCTCAGTTTCATTTATGCTTGTTCTGAATTATCCATAGAACATTCATGCTCGCAACGCTTCTTGTTTGGGAATACGAAGAATAAGCTCAACGCTAAGATGACAGCAAGATAGAAGAAACTTACGCTATCCCCGAAGGCATAATAGAAGAAGGTGTTGAGTATCATCGGAACGCAAAGCATCATCATTCGCACGCTACCCCAGAAGAGAAGCTTGCGACTGACGTGGCTTTCGTCGGTATGCAAGTCGGAACGTACGTAGCCAATCTTGAAAAGGAAGAGTGCAAGTGGGATGGCAGCGAGGGTCAGCAACTGCATGAGAAACTGCACAGTCACCATGTTGCTGCTTTCAGCATCAGCCCAACCACCGGGCAAAATCAGGTTAAGTTCATACACCGCAATGATGAGCAGTGTAATAATGCAAGAGCTAATTAGCTCTGTAAGAAGTACTTTTCTTGTTTTATCCATAGTCATGATTAAGATTCAAAAGGTGTTCGGTTCAGAATACTTCTGCCCAACGTCACCTCATCAGTATATTCAAGTTCGTCGCCAACAGAGATACCTCGTGCGATAACCGACAGTTTCACGCCTGTGTCTTTCAGCTTGCGGGAGATATAAAAGTTGGTTGTGTCGCCCTCCATCGTACTGGCAAGGGCAAGGATGATTTCCTTCACCGTACCCTCTTCCACACGCTCTACGAGCGATTCAATCTCTAAGTCGTGCGGTCCGATACCGTCCATAGGAGAGATGATACCCCCCAAAACGTGGTATAATCCATGGAACTGCTGGGTATTCTCAATCGCCATGACGTCCTGAATGTTCTCTACCACACAAACCACCGAGCCATCTCGGCGTGGGTCAGAACAGATAGAACAAACCTCATTATCAGAAATGTTATGGCAAACCTTGCAATACTTCACATCGTGTTTCACACGTATGACAGCATCCGCAAAGCTATCCACGTCTTCTGTTGACTGGCGTAGCAGATGCAAAACAAGGCGCAGAGCGGTCTTACGCCCCACACCTGGCAACTGTGAGAAAGCCTCTACGGCACGTTCTAAGAGTTGAGAAGGGTATTGTTGCATTTAAAATTAATTCTCGTAGGCTGGAGATAATCGAAAGGAGGGTTACACTTGTAATCCTCTTTTTTATTCTATATAGTCGATTAGGACAATAGCTTTGATTTTGAGAGATATAGGGACACACCCAGAAAGTGCATCCCTATACAGACAGCCAGTCCTTAAAATAATATCTGTTGCTTCCTCTTGATTAATCATCAAAGAGGTAGATGCCGAGACCAACCTTCAAGCCCACTGTCGAATAGTTATGTGTCTTGAATGACTGGTCATAGTAAAGCGCAGGCTCAATTGTCACCGAACGGTTGATGAAGAAGGCATAACCCACCTCAACACCCGGCATCAGGTCGTTATAATTATGGTTGGCATGGAGAAGCTTCACACCCGCACCCAAGTAGAGTCCGTTCTGTGTGATATAATAACGTCCACCAACACCTACGCTGATATGGTCGGCAACAGCCTCAGAGCCATTGTGTGCCGCATCGAATGTAGCAAGTACCATGAGGTTATCCCAAGGGAAGTAACCCGCCTTAGCCTGCACACCAATATTCATGCCGTCCTGACCATTATAGTGCAAGTCGAGTCCTGTCAGGGAAGCACCTAAGTAGCCCTTACCCTCCTGAAACTGCGCAAATGCACCGATGCTCACTACCATTGCTGCAACGAGCAGCATAAATCTTTTTATCATAGCAATATTTACGATATAAATAATAATTTAGGATTGACAAGTAATACCATAGGTTTTATGTCAATAATCTTAAGACAAAGGTAAGGATAATATTTGGAATGAGGAAAAAATTGACATTCTTTATAAAATAGATGGGGACACCAAGGCTTTTGCCTATCATTTCATAGCAAGCAAATTCAGTTCCATTGTCAGTTGTAATAGACTTGACATACTCTTTGAATGGAGATGGCAAATGTATTACAGTGCGTGCCAACTCTTTGCATTTCTTTATTTAATATTACGACTTTCTTCTATTAGTTTTTCTTTTGATGGTAATTTTTCTACGTTAAGGATAAAGGCTATTTTCTCATCATATATTAAAGTTAAATATCCTTTATGTTCCCATTCTTTTAATACAGGAAGTATTCTTTCCCTTTCTGTATATATAATTGGAGGAAAGCCATCCCATGTCCAGATAGGACTATATGCAAATGGATCATGACAAATATAAGTTGCCAATACACGAATAATTTTTATTCTCTTCATATTATTTTAATGTTATTGTTCTACCTGTTTTCAAGTTCACCATTCTCATCAATCATTATTTGAAATTCAGGCTCTCTTCTATTAGTTTTTCTTTTGATGGTAATTTCTCTGGAATAAAAGAAAAAGCAATCTCGTTATCTTCTATTAATTTTATATATCCATTTTCCTGCCATTTCAACAAAATGGGTCTAATTCTTTCATAATTATTTCGAATATTTTTATTTAGCACATCTAATAAATTCCAATCAACAATTGGAGACATCAAATAAATATTATCGTGATAAATATAATTTATTATTATTAATAATAATCTACTACGTTTCATAACTCATGTGTTATTTGAAGGTTATGACTTCTCCTGTTTTTAGATTTGTCATTCTTGTTAATTTAATTTTAGATTGTATTATAAATTGCGTCTACTTTCTTACCGCTTCGTATTTTAAGCGATTCAGTTGAATGTGTTGAAGGGTCTATAGTTTCTTAGTCCATGTATTATTTATTGGTTCTTTTATCAAGCTATTTGCTTACTCATAAGTGTATTAAAAGCAAAAGTTCCACCTTGGTACGCATTTAAAAGAGGCGTGGTGGAAACTGTCACGACAAAGATAGTTCTTTTATTTTAATCTTGCAAGTCTTTAGAGTAAATCTTTGAAAATCATTGGAAAAGGTAAATTAAAGTATGAATAGAAAAGCTATTGTTCTCTGGTTTAAAAGTGTTTGTAAACTATTTTCACTCATCTCAAAACCAATACATGCTCTTTAGGGGTCTAAAAGATGCTCTTTTGGCTTACAAAAGGTGCCCTTTAAGGTTCTTACTGACTATGCCTAAATTTACTTCACACTTTTCTGGTTATTGTTACTAAATTGGTTTACACATTTTTTACTTGCTTCCTGAACAGCTTTACACCCCCATGGAAACTTTACTGATTCGCTTTACATAGTCATAAATCTTGACAATGAAGTCTGAACGTGTGTAGCACATGTTCAAAGTTAGTATTTTTCCTTCAACTTACAAAATTTAATACCATGAAACGCACAGAAACCCTTATGCTACATTGCAGTGCTTTTCTCTCATTTGTCTTGGCGTAAGCATGCCGTTGCTCATATGGGGTCTCTTATTGTTGTAGAAGTCTATGATACCAGCAATAGTGCATCGTGCATCATCGAGGTTCTTCGGTCGTTTCATGTGGTAGAGCCACTCTTGCTTTATTATTCCGTTCACTCTTTCGGCGATTGCATTATCTGTAGGGTTGTAGTCTTCAGTCATGCTTATGCCCGAGTGTATACTCTCCAGCCTTGCCACGTAGGCGTTGCTGCAGTATTGAACCCCACGATCAGAGTGGTGCGTCATCAGCGAGAGATTCATACCCTGTGAATGTTCTATTGCCATGTCTAGGGCAGCAAGCGTATTGACAGCCTGCAGACTGTCAGAAAGCTTCCATCCGATTATCTCATGAGTGAATGCATCGGTTATGAGGTGAAGATAGACCACACCATCCTCAGTATCTATATATGTGATGTCTGCTACCCAGAGTTGTGCAGGACGTGTAAGAACCATTCCTTTTGCCGTGTTCTTATACTTGAAATAGTTGTGATTGGAGTTCGTGGTGTGGCGACATCTGGATGGCTTCAGCATAAGGTGATGCTTGTGCATTAGCTGGTAGAACCTGTCGCGCCCAAGCATTAAGCCAGGATAGATATCCATAAGCATGTGCAAAAGTTTCTTTGCACCTATTCGAGGAGCATCTGCACGAACATCCATTACTGCACGTACGACAATTTTCTCAGTAAGTTTACGATGCTCCCTCTTCTCTTTACTCACAGAGTAATAGCCTTCACGAGTCTTGCCAAACAGTCCACTCAGCAGCCCAATTGATAAACAAGGGTTGCTGACTCGAAGGCTGTCTACTGCTTGGCGCCAGCTTTTTTTAGCAAATCCTCACCATATTCCTTACTGCTTATCTCTATGACTTTCATCAAACCTTGATTGCGAAGTTCAGAATACTCCAAAGCTTTCTTCAAATTCGATACTTGTTCTTCAAGCTCTTCCTCACGAGTTAGAGGGACTTTCTCCATAGCTTTCTTACTACGCATAGCTTTTACTTTAGTAATAATATCATGCGACAAAGATAGCTTTTTTTCATCTAAATCATACTTTTTTTGCCATTGATAAAAGCTGGCACTATTAATGCCGTACTTACGACAGATGAAATTAATTGACACTTCTGATGAGTAATACTCACGAAGTAAAGTGAGAATAAAGTCCTCACTGAATGTTCTGTGTTTAGAATGTTTACTTCCCATTTTGAATTTTAAATGTTAAAATGATGTGAAGTAAATCTGCTATAAGACATACTAACGCCCTTTTGAACCCTTACTAAGCACCTTTTGAAATGCAGTTTCACAAACGCTTGATAACGAACAATTTATACGAGTATTGCTGACGCTCGTTTTTAGCCTTGTTATCGGAAATTTTTCAGCTTGTTTTGTAAATAAAATTCCAATGCTTCAAGTGGCAAAGTTTCAAAGACACTTTTGTCACAAGGAGAGAAAAACCGCATATTCATCGGAAAGAAAGAGGGGGTAATTTCAATGAAGAAAGCAGATTTTATCACTCCTCATTCAGCATAAACCGCTTTTTGGCATGGATTTAACGTGTATTTCGTCACATTATATTAAAAAACGAACAGAAGTCATCTGCCATACGAAATAATTTAGTAATTTTGCCCTCGGTGGCTATTGTGGTTTCTGTTTGTAGTTCTTTAAAGAGCACATGATAAGGGGTAGAATTGCATTAATCACTGAATTTACAGATACTTATACCCCATTAAAATCAGGTTAGTTTGTCGCCCAAATTCACGTACATCATTAATTCATATATGAAGAAGCTTTTTTTGTTTACGCTCCTTTGCGTAATAACGATTACTGCACATGCACAGACGAATCTCTCTGACTATCTTACGAAGAAGATGCCGAAGCGGGAGACGCGTGCCGTATGGCTGACGACACTTGCCAGCCTTGACTGGCCAAAGATCTATGCACGGTCGGAGGAGAGTATCGAGCAGCAGAAGCAGGAACTCATTGATATCCTCGATAAATATCAGAAGGCAAATATCAACACCATCCTCTTGCAGGCGCGTGTGCGTGCGGCAACGATTTATCCGTCGGATATTGAACCATGGGACCGCTGTATCACTGGCGTTGAGGGAAAGGCTCCAGGTTATGGTTATGATCCGCTTGCTTTTGCCGTGGAAGAATGTCACAAACGTGGTATGGAAATTCACGCATGGATAGCAACGATTCCCGTAGGGGCAAAGAACTCTTTGGGCTGTAGAAGACTGATGCAGAAGGGTTTTCGAATTAGAAACTTCTCAACTGGTTCCTATCTCGATCCATCCGATCCAAGTGTTGCACCTTACCTTGCCTCTATCTGTGGAGAGATTGTAAGGAAGTATGATGTGGACGGTATCAACCTCGACTATATCCGCTATCCTGACGGATGGCCACGCCCTTCTTATCGTGATGGCGACACACCCGATGAGCGTCGTAGCAATATCACAGCCATTGTGCGTGCCATTCATGATGAGGTGAAGACTATCAAGCCCTGGGTGAAGATGTCATGTTCACCAATCGGCAAGCATGCCGACCTTAGTCGTTATAGTTCAAAGAATTTCAATGCGCACGATCGTGTTTCACAGGAGGCGCAGGAGTGGATGAGACTCGGTTTGATGGACCAGCTCTATCCGATGCAATACTTCCGTGGCGATAACTATTATCCTTTCCTTGCCGACTGGGTTGAGAATGCTTATAAACGAGAGATAGTGACGGGACTTGGTACTTATTTCCTCGACCCACGTGAAGGAAATTGGACTTTGGGCGACCTCACCCGACAGATGTACGTCAGTCGCGACCTCGGTGTGGGACATGCTCATTTCCGTTCTTACTTCCTTACGTCAAATAAGCAGGGTGTTTACGACTTTGAGAAGCAGTTTAATGCGGCACTCTCCCTCCCTCCAAAGATGCAGGGTGTCGTCTCTACGGCAGCCACCCCATACCCTGTCAACGCCTCATTGGTTGACAGACGTGATGATAATTCTGCAACACTTGCATGGAAGGCTGTATCACCTTATTATAATATATATGCTAGTTATAGCTATCCCGTTGATACAGAAGATGCACGCAACCTGCTCTTCACACGTTATTCTGGTCAATCACTCCAGCTGAGGAACGTCAACCCTAACCTTTATTTTGCGGTTAGAGGGTTAGATCGGTATGGGCATGAGACACCAGCCTTGCAAGAGAATGTGAAGTCATCTAAGCTTTCCGCTTCTCATACCATGTTGTTACAGAATGATGGACAGTACTTGACACTCCCAGCAGCAGTGAAATTGACGGATGCCGACCACTATGTCATCCTCTCTTTACAGGGTGTCATTCTTCGCATCATAAGTGCTAAACCCGTTAGAAATAACCAGCTCTTCATCGGCGACCTCTCTAACGGAATGTATTCCCTTAAGGTTTACAACCATAAGAAGAAGTCGTTCCCAATGGGAGCATTCATGGTGAGAAGGAAGTCTTAATTCGCAATTCATCATCCATTTTCGGACTAATATTATCATCAATATGTCATGATAATGAATTACCATTGCCTACTCAACCCCATTATTTAAGGACTATCTCTTTAGGGCTCAGTAGGCAGAGGGTGTGGAAATAGGCACATAAAGAATATTGATAAAAAGCACTTTCAAGCTTTTGAATAACAAGTATTTCAAAATAAGAAAAAATCATCGCATAAAATACGAGAGAAGTTTTATTTTAAGTTGCTGTCATTTTTAACATTTCATGCATCTTGCTGAGACACAACCAGTAATGCACCTATCATAAATGATAGGAGTGACAGGAACTAAGATTTATGCGTTGTCTGGCGAAACGAAATCGGCTAATTGTTATAAACTTCTTCTCTTCCAAAAATGAAGTGAATAACGAAAGTCTCGCAATATCATTTGTCACACAGAGAAAAGGCGGTACAGAACTAAATTCCACATCATGGAGGTGCCGGGAAGTATCAGTTATAGAAATTTCACCCACCTTCTTCCTACTGAGCCCCAAATGTTGAGAAAAATGAGAGAATATCGTTGATTATTTTATTTTTTACACTCAAAACTTGGATATCTCAGTTAAATTGTTTAATTTTGCGCCCTTAAGGGTTAATCTTTAATTTATTGATAATCAATTGAATATGGTACTACAAAGTTGCCGATAGTTATTTATAAACCGATGTTATTAAAAACAACTTTACGCAAAAAGATACTACTGACTGCAATGGCTCTGACTGCCGTTGTACCAAGCGTTGCGAAAGCTTTATTACTCTCTGCAGCACCAACTGCAGAAGGAGAGAACCAGCAAGTCAAGACAGGCGTTTACTATATTGTAAACGACAAGCGACAATCGGGTACAGATTTATGCGTGTATGCTGATACGGATGGTTCGTTGCGTGGCACAATGTCACCTGCACCTTATTCTGATTTGTTTATCCTTCATTCGAAGGGTGGAGAATACTATACCATTCAGAGTTTGAAGGATGGTAAGTATATTCAGAACGTGTCAGGCAATTATCAAGCCTACAAGGCAGGTAATGGTGCTCACAAATTTCAGATTGTATATCAGACTAAGTCAGCCGGTACTGGCAAGTCTTATTTCAATATCTATAATAACAGGTCGGATGGTGACTGGTGCTGGCACCTTGATGGACAAAAGAACGTTGTACGCTGGTATCCACTAAGCAATAATGGTATAAGCGCCCTTGGACCAAGTGAGTTCCGTCTTGAACCAGTGACTTCTCTCACGCAGGAACAAGTCCTAGAACGTTTGGCGCAGTTGACAAAGGTTGTTAATCCAACAAAGGACCTGAATAAGTATTATCAGATTGTGTCTGAGACTTATGGTAGGTCAATACGTGAAGACTATATTGTTGGTGAATTGTCAACGGGTAGTTACAACGATACCGACTACAGCTATTGCTGGAAGCTAGTGAAGTTGAATAGTGGTCGTTATGCTTTCCAGAATGCGGTCACAGGTAAGTACATCGTTCCACAGAATGGAGCAACAAGCCGTTACTACACCACATCCGATGCTCAGGGTTCTGGTTTTGATCTCAAGTTTAACAGTAACGACCCTTACGAGTTGGCTTTCGAGATGCTTGATAATGGTAATGTTGGTATTCATTGTGCTGAGAGTCAGGGCTATCATCCTGTAGGATGGTACAATAACAATGATGCGAATAAATGGCTCTTTAAGGAGGCAACCATCAATGCGGCTAAGCTTAAGGAACAGCAGAATGCTTACAAGGCACGTGTTGCCTTGACCAATAATGTAAGCAAGTATGCTGATGCCATTGCAAAATACTTCACAAATAGTGCGGCTACTGAGGTAACTGCACAGGTGAAAGGTATGCGCGATGAGAAGTTGAAGGCAAAGATGGCTGCTGATGGTCTTCCAGAAGGTTTGCAGAAGATTGTCTTAAAGATTAAGAATCAGAGTTGGAAGAGCTATGCAAGCGGTCGTAATTGGGAGAAGAAGTTCCGTATTGCGGACTATAAGGCTTATAGCGAGAACAACTATGATGCGTGGGCACGTTCAATGGGTATCGGTTACGACTATGGTAGCATGACCAACCCAACAGGTATCACGGTTCGCGATGGTGAAGACCTCTTCGTCTTCCTTGGCGATGATATCCTCCCAACAGCGTCTGTACAGATTGAGTTGGTACCATTAGGTACACGTAGTGCTGGTAAATACTATACCTTAAAGAAGGGTTTGAACATCATTCTTAACCAGGGTGAAAATAACGTCTTCGTAAACTATATTGGTCGTACCTATAACAATGGTATGGTGCTCAAGGATTATAAGCCTATTAACATCCACATCGAAGGTGGTGATGTGAATGGTTACTTCGACCTCACAAAAGGTGATACCAATGAGGATTGGCAGACGATGCAGTCTGACAAACTTGTTTGGGCTAAAGCTTTCAATATAAAGGGTGATTTGATTGTGATGCACATGCCGAGTGATGCTTGCAAGCAATATACTCCTGTTCACATGAAAGAGCTTGTTGAAATTTGGAATAGCATCGTACAGCGTGAAGACGATCTCATGGGCTTCCGTGCTGGCGTGAAGGATAAGTGCAACAATGTTCTCAACGCTACTGCTGTAGATCATGGTTATATGTATGCTACAACAGGTGGAACATACTATAACTATAGTACTTTGGGCGATGTTCTCAACTATGACAAGATGAAGATGGGTAATGGTACGCTCTGGGGTCCTGCTCACGAGTTCGGTCATAACCATCAGCAGCTTTTCAACACAGCTGGTATGACGGAGATTTCAGTGAATATGTACTCTAATATGGTGATGTTTACTTCAGGTCGCGTAACCAGTCGTTCAGAAAACTGCGCTTACACCGATGTTGATGGCAAGAAGTATGATGGTGTTTGCGAGAGTGCTGTCTCAACTTATGCTGACCGCTTCGCTAACAAGCAGAAGTGGTTTGAATATGGTACATGGGGCACAACGCAGATGTACTATAAGCTCTATTTGATGTTCCATGCAACAGGTCTTGACAATCAGTTCTGGCACAAGTGTCTTGACTATCTCCGCAAGAATCGTCTTGAAGGTCAGGGTACAGCCAACTGTCAGGGTCAGAACGACTACTTGCTCTTTGCTAAGGCATGTTCTTATACAGCTCAGCAAGACCTCTCAAGCTTCTTCGAGGCATGGGGTCACTTCTATGATGTGAATGGTTCTGTTATCGGTGACTACAGCAATACAACCATGTACACCACACGGGCACAGTGGGTGGAGGCCAAGAAATTCATGCAGCAGTTCCCTAAGGGACCTGCTAACAACATGATTTTCATCGATGACCATATCCGTCCTACAAAGGCTTTCTATCCTGGTGCTCCTGCTGACGCAAAGCGTGAGGACTTCAACGGAGCAGTGAAGATTGGTCGTATGGGCGACTTCGGTTCATGGGACCAGTTCTGCAAAGACAGCTTAGGTCAGGGTTATGCTATTGTTAAAGAGCAAAAGGATATCGATGGTAAGCGTACCTACACCATGGAAGCTAAGAACAGCCACGTTGTTGGTTTCAAGATTTACGACAGCAAGGGCAATCTTATCTACTTTGCTAACACCAAGACCTTCACTATTCCTAAGAAGGTGATGGAGGATGCAGGTAACAATATCGTTGTTAAGGTGTGTGGCTCTGATGGTTCTGAGGTTGACCCAGGTGTTAACCCAACAGGTATCAAGACTTTTACAGTGCAGGCAAGCGATGGTAAGGTAGATGTTTATAGCATCTATGGTGTCCTCGTTCGTAGCAAGGTGAACGCTGCAACAGCCCTCGAAGGTTTGCCTAACGGCGTTTACGTTGTTGGCGGTAAGAAGGTGGTAGTGGGGAAGTAACCGACCTGTCCCTCCCCCTTGCCCCTCCCCCAAAGGGAGGGGAGTGAAATGCGGGATACCCCTATAAGATAAAAGTCAGAGTAATGGGGGAAGTTGTTACGCTGGCTTTGTGAAGGGGGGCTTATTTAATTTTCAGAGAACTATCGTCCATATATTTATGGAAAACATGTAACTTTACAACTTCAAATAATTAGATGATTTCGTTTTCAAAAAACATAGAAGAGATGAATCTTTCTAAGACCTTTTGTTTAATAGTATTGCTACTCGTATGTCTTTGCAGTCGGGCAAAGGGCTCTATTGCCTTAGAAGACTCTCTTCAGCAGACGACCTTAACAGATAGTATTGACAGTTTAAAAGCTGTCACCGATACCATTCCCATTCAAAAGCACGTGAAAGCGGGTGGCAATGTTTGCAACACTCGTTTTCAAGTGATGGCTTATACCTGCGCACCACTGATAATAAATGGTCTTATCATAAAAGGGCAGAGCAGGAGTTTCCGTGGATTGAGAAACGACTATATGCCACAGTTTCGTATGAGTTTAGATAACTATACGCAGTATCTCCCTGCTGCCGTGATGTTAGGTTTGAAGATAGGCGGTGTGAAAAGTAAAAATAGCTGGGGACGTATGCTGGCTTCCGACGCACTATCAGTGGCACTGATGGCGGGTATTGTCAATTCGTTGAAGTATTCTGCCCAAGTGGAACGCCCTGATGGTACCGACCTTCGCTCCTTCCCTTCAGGACATACAGCCACAGCCTTCATGACGGCTACCATGTTAACCAAGGAGTATGGCTTCAGAAGTCCATGGGTCGGTATTGGTGCTTACACCGTTGCCACTGCAACTGGCTTAATGCGTATGGCGAATAATAAACATTGGCTGAGCGACGTAATGACAGGCGCAGGAGTGGGTATCGTATCTACGGAATTAGGATATTATCTTGCTGAATTGATATTTATAAAGCATGGATTGAACACATCAGACATCAATGAAACGTTTGTCAAATTGCACAACCCATCGTTCTTAGGTATAAACTTCCTCGTTAATGATCCGTTGGGGTCCTATCTCAATGAGAAGGGTGCACCCATCAAGATATCACGTGGCTGTAGCACTTCTACTGAAGGAGCCTACTTCTTTAATCCCTATATTGGCATCGGTGGAAGACTCTCTGTAACGCGTGCTTCGGTGATTGTTGATGGCGTTAAGACAGATGACAATGTCTTCGATGCATGGAAGATAGGTGGCGGTGCTTATTTCTCTTATCCGCTATCTGCGCGGTGGCTTCTTGGAAGTCAGCTTTTGGTATCGTCTGTCTTCTTTCCAAACATAAAACTAACAGACGATTTAATTGACACAAATCACGGAATAGCTTTTGGTACAGGACTGTCACTAACTTTCAGAGTTCGCCGGAATTATAATATCCGTTTCCTTGTTGACTATAATCTCCAACCTTACCGCACATCAGGTGTTCGTGATTATTTCCACTCCTTGGGGATAGGCTCTTCTTATGCCATTAGCTTTTAACCCTTCGCACGTGTGGTGCATACCCTCCGCACCACATGTGCATACCACCCGCACCACATGTGCTAAGCACCCGCACCAAATCGGTGGAATATCAACATACAACCCATATAGTGCGTTATGGCGGCATGTTATTCCCTCTTTGCAATCAATAATGGGGTGGGATGAGACTTTTCTCCATCAGATGGAAGAGCTATGGATAGGCTTGTTTCGATTATCTTTCTCACTTTTCTTTGCGCTTATTGTTAATAATATTAAATATTGTATTTGCAACAATGAATATCTGAAAGAATATGTTTATATTTGCCATTGGCTTTAAAGAGATAAAAAAATCATTTTAATAGAACCTAGAAACAAAACCTAACAGTATATTAAAATAACAACTTTTATAAAATAAGAACCAATTATTATTACAAAATATGATAAAGCTGTTTCTCTATTTTCATTGTGTTGTGAAGTAATTCGCAATCAATAACTTTAGGGGCTGTATCAAAAGAAAGGTGCACACGTGTGTGTGCCTGTCAGGAGGCACAAGGATGAGAACATGATAAGCGTCATTCCATAACTTGCCACTGGCAGGATTTTGATGCAACCCCTTTTCTGCTTATAATCAAACATATAATATTTCGATTGATTCTATTCTTTATCTTCTATGAATATCTGTAAGAGTATTTGCGCTTCTCTGCTTTTGTCTGCCGTAAGTATCGGACACGGTTTGGCACATCGTCTTCCTCTCGTTAGTACCAAAGGCGACATTAACAACGTGTTGACCTATGGTAGCAAAGAAGACAAGGTATTCCCATATTACTTTCCTACGATTTCAACAGCAGCAAACCCTGTTTATTATTATATCCAGTTCCAGACGGGTAACTGGCTCTTGAGTGCCAAGGGCGAGAAGGCAACCTGCCAAACAGCCTCATTGCATAATGGTAATCTTGATGACATGCTGTGGCGTGTGTCTGAGACTAACGGCAAATACGCTTTCGTTAGCAAGAGCGGAAAGATTCTTTATATCAACAACGACTACGTCAACGCATCGAAGGAACGCAGTTCTAAGGATACGCTCTTTACGATGGTGGAGTCGAAGAACGCTTTGGGAGGCTTCGAGATTGGTAAGGCGTTCTCAGGTCGTAACTTCTTTAACATGTACCAAGGTGCTGGTGAAGGCAAATATATCAGCTTCTGGGACTTAGGCGATGGTGGTAATGTGGTTCGTTTTGTACCAGCTGACGAATTGGTACCGGTGACAGGTATTACTACCTTCAACCCTGAAAACAAATATACGCTTTGGTACACAAAGCCTGCAACCAACTGGATGACCTCTTGTTTGCCTATCGGTAATGGTCAGTTTGGTGCAACGTTAATGGGCGATGTTGCCATTGACGACGTACAATTTAACGACAAGACACTTTGGAGCGGTAAGCTTGGTGGTCTGACGAGCACGGCTGCATACGGTTATTACCTTAACTTTGGTAATCTTTATATACGTAGTCGTGGTCTGACATGGGTGACAGACTATGTGCGTTACCTTGATATCAACGATGCTGTGGCAGGTGTGAAATATACGATGGATGGGGTAGAGTATAGCCGTACTTACTTCGCAAGCAATCCTGATAGCTGTGTGGTTGTTCGTTATACTGCCTCACAAGGGGGTAAAATCAATACTACACTTACGTTGAAGAATCAGAACGGACGTAACGTAAGTTACAATGTTGATAACAACAATCAAGCAACGATTACCTTTGAGGGTCAGATAGCTCGCCAAGATGATCATGGTGCAGCAGCACCAGAGAGCTATTATTGTGCTGCGCGTATCGTGACAGATGGCGGTATGATAACGAAGAATGATAAGGGCGTTATTGAGGTGAAAGGTGCCAATAGCATGACCGTTTATCTCCGTGGTTTGACCGACTTCGACCCAGATGCACCAGCGTATGTGTCTGGAGCTAACCTCCTTGCAGGTCGTGCTATAAAGACTGTTGATGGTGCACAGCGTAAGGGTTACGATGCAGTTTTGACAGCACATAAGGTCGATTATAAGTCGCTCTTTGAGCGTTGTCAACTCACCCTCGGAGACGTGAAGAATACTATTCCAACGCCACAGCTCATCAGCAACTATCGTGACAACCAGCATGACAACCTCTTCCTAGAAGAACTCTACTTCAATTATGGTCGTTATCTGCTCATCAGTTCGAGCCGTGGAGTGTCACTCCCAGCCAACTTGCAGGGTATTTGGAACGACAATAATACCCCAGCATGGCACGCTGACATCCATGCAAACATCAACGTACAGATGAATTACTGGCCTGCAGAGCCAACCAACCTCTCTGAACTTCATCGTCCTTTCCTTGATTACATCTATCGTGAAGCGTGTGTGAAGCCAACATGGCGCCGCTTTGCACAGGACATGGGGCACGTGAACACAGGTTGGACCTTACCAACTGAGAATAATATCTATGGCTCTGGTACAACCTTCGCCAACACCTATACTGTTGCTAATGCGTGGTATTGCCAGCATCTGTGGCAACATTACACCTACACGATGGATAAGGAGTACCTGCGCACGAAGGCCTTTCCAGCCATGAAGACGGCTGTTGACTATTGGTTTAAGAAACTGGTGAAGGCTGCTGATGGCACCTACGAGTGTCCTAACGAATGGTCGCCAGAACATGGACCAACGGAGAACGCTACTGCACACAGTCAGCAGTTGGTTTGGGATTTATTCAATAACACTCGCAAAGCTATTCATGTGCTCGGTGATGGTGTAGTGTCAAAGACCTTCCGCGATTCCCTCGCCACCTACTTTGCTAAGCTTGATGATGGTTGCCATACGGAGGTGAATCCTACAGACGGACAAACTTACCTTCGTGAGTGGAAGTACACTTCACAGTTTAATAATCCAAGTAAGATTGGTGTAAACGAATATAAGAACCATCGTCATATCTCACATTTGATGGGTCTTTACCCTTGTACACAGATCAGTGAGGATGCCGATAGTAAGGTGTTCCAGGCTGCTCGTGCTTCTCTGATAGCGCGTGGTGATGGTCATGGAACAGGCTGGTCACTCGGTCATAAGATTAATCTCAATGCTCGTGCTTACGAGGGACTACACTGTCATAACCTCATCAAACGTGCTTTACAACAAACTTGGGACACTGGAGTAAACGAGGGCGCAGGTGGTATTTATGAGAACCTTTGGGACGCTCATGCCCCTTATCAGATTGATGGTAACTTCGGTTACACCGCTGGTGTGGCTGAGATGCTGCTCCAGAGCTACAATGATAAGCTCGTGATTCTTCCTGCCTTGCCAACAACGTTCTGGCAGAAAGGCTCTGTCAAGGGCTTAAAGGCGGTTGGCAACTTCACCATTGACATCGTTTGGGCGGATGCTAAGGCTACGAAGGTGAAGATTGTCTCTAACGCAGGAACCAATTGTGTGGTGAGATATGCTGGTGTAGCAAAAGACTTCAAGGTGACGACTGCAAACGGAAAGACTGTAAAGGTGAAGCGTATCAGCGATGATGAAATCAGTTTCCCAACGGTGAAAGGGGGCGAATATATCCTCGTTTCTAAGCAGGCAAACGCCATTGCAGCCTTACAGAGTGTACCAGATGGCAACATTGCTTCAGTAGATTATTATACACTTGACGGCACAAAACACAATCAGTTACAATGTCATAGTGTCTATATCAAACAGATGAAGTACAACAATGGTGCGATAAGTAGTTCAAAAGTAATCAATTAATTATATCACATTTCTATTCCCAGTCACAATAATTTGACGAAGTTTTGGGTTATTTAAGAAACATCTATTTATCTTTTAATTAAATGAAAACAATAAGAAATTACAGTCTTCTTGCGCTACTCATGGCGCTTTTGCCAACCATGCTGTGGGCTGGCAACTGGGGAAACGAAGGCAACGATGCACAGAAGTGGAAGCATGTTGCTGTGTCAGGGACTCCTGCAGTGGCTACACCTGAGAGTCTCGACTGGGAGAATGCAAAGGTCTTTGAGCGTAACAAGGAGACGGGCCATGCTACCTATATGCCTTACCCATCAACAAAGGCGATGAAGGCTGATGCACAGCGTTACGATAAACCTTGGTTGGAACCAACAGGAGCCAACTATCTTAGCCTTAATGGTACATGGAAGTTGCGTTGGAACGAGGGACCAAAGCCAGTACTGCTGGGTAAGGATGAGTTCTGGGGGGATGGTGTCAGCACTGATGGTTCAGTATGGAATGACATCACTGTTCCTTCTTGTTTGGAGATGAAAGGCTATGGTAAGCCTATGTATGTGAACGTAGATTATCCGTTTGAGGATAATCAACCTCACATCAAAATGAAGGGTGATTTGAAGAATTCTGTAGGCTCTTATCGTCGTGACTTCACCTTGCCTGCCGGCTGGGAGAACAAGCGTGTCTTCCTTCACTTTGATGGCATCTACTCTGCTGCGTATGTTTATGTAAATGGTAATGAGGTTGGTTATACCGAAGGAGCTAACAACGTCAGCGAGTTTGATATAACAAAATATCTGCGTACGGGTAAGAACAACGTTGCCGTACAGGTGATTCGTTGGAGCGATGGATCTTATCTTGAAGGACAGGATATGTGGCACATGAGTGGTATTCATCGTGATGTCTATCTCGTGGCAACACCAAAGACCTATTTGGCTGACCATTATATTAAGTCAACCGTCACACCGGGTGCAACAACTGCAGCTACAGGTAGTGCAGCCGTTTCAGTTGACCTAACTGTCTGCAACCGCGATAAAGAAGCAACACAAAAGGTGATAACCGTCACGCTCTTTGGACCGAATGGAAAAGAAATAAAGAAACTGAAGTCCGACTTTGTCTTTGCAGCTGGCGACAGCCTGAAGACTCAGACTGTAGACTTTGGTACACTCACTGGCTTAAAGCTTTGGTCAGCAGAGACTCCAACCCTCTACACCTTCACCTTCAGCCAGGCGCAGAACGGCAAGGAGGAGGAGGCTTTCTCAACGAAGTATGGCTTCAGAAAGATTGACCTTAGCAAGGGTTATCTCGAGGTTAACGGCCGTCGTACTTATCTGAAAGGTGCTAACTCACAAGATACTGACCCATTGCATGGTCGTACGTTCAGCACCGACCTCATGATGCGTGACATCACTTTGATGAAGCAGGCTAACATGAATACTTTCCGTACCAGCCACTATCCACGTCAAGCAAAGATGATGGCTATGTTCGACCACTATGGACTCTTCGTTGTAGATGAGGCTGACATGGAACTTCACAAGAACTGGGAGGGTCCAAAGACAATCATCAATAACGCTGATTGGACGGGTGCTATTGTTGATCGTAACGTACGCAATACGCTCCGCGACCGTAACCACCCAAGTGTTGTCTTCTGGAGTCTGGGCAACGAGAGTGGTTCTGGTAAGAATATCATGGCGGCTTACGATGCCGTTCGCAAACTTGATAATCGTTACATCCACTATGAGGGTTCTACACGCGATAAGGCTGAGGGTACCGATATCCACTCTGTCATGTACCCTGCAATGGACAAATGGCGTAGTGAGACAACCGGTCCTGTGACTTCTGATGTGAACCATCCAAACACAGATAAGCCTTATTTCATGTGTGAGTATGCACATGCTATGGGTAACGCTGTTGGTAATCTTCGCGAATATTGGGAGGCAATGGAAGGCTCTAAAATGGGCGTTGGCGGTTGTATCTGGGACTTGGTTGACCAGAGTATCTATCCTTACGAGGCTATCCGTGACAATCAGTTGACACGCAATGGCTTCCCAGCTTATATCACTGGTTTCGACTGCCCAGGTCCTCATCAGTACAACTTCGTTAACAATGGTTTGGTGAATGGTGATCGTAAATGGAGTGCTGAGTTGGATGAGGTGAAGCGTATTTACCAATGGGTAGGCTTCGACCTGAATAAAGCAACTCATCAGTTGAAACTGACAAATAAGTATCTAGACAGCAACCTCGATAAGTTCTACCTTAAGTGGACCCTCCTCGCTGATGGTAAGCCAGTACAGAATGGTACCTTCAAGAAGCTCAACTGCGCTGCGGGTGGCAGACAGATGGTTGACTTGAAGTATGATACTTCTTCTTTGGCGGGTAAGGAACTCTTCCTCAATATTGGTCTTTATACAAAGGAGGCTACCGAGTTGTGCGGACGTGATTACCCAGTTGCGCAGTTCCAAGCGCAGTTAGCAGCAGGCACTACTACCCTCGCTGCCGTTGATAACGCTAAGGCTGAGGCACTCCATGCAATGCGTAATGCGGATGGTGGTTACACTTATGCTAATGACAAGCAGAAGGTGACATTCGATAAGCAGGGCAATATCACGGAGTGGTCTTACAATGGTAAGAACCTCTTTGTGCAGAATGAAGGTCCTCGCTTTGACCGTTATCGCTGGATTGAGAATGATGCTCCGATGGAGGCGTATGGTAATGACCCAACTGATAATGGTGTGACTTCACAGACGGCTAACTTCCAACTCTCTGGAGATGGTAAGACTGCTATGGTGAATGTATCACAGAATGGTAAATATGGTAAGGCTTCTTATAACTATACTATCAATGCTAACGGGACCATCGACCTCACCAGCACGTACGAGGTACAGGGTGATGGTGCAAGGCGTCTTGGCTTTAGTCTGAACTTCCCAGAGGAACTGACAAAGGTGCGCTACTATGCACGTGGTCCTGAGGCAAACTATGCTGACCGCCACGATGGTGCTGACTTCGGTATCTATGAGACGTCAGTGAAGGATATGTATGAACCATTCGCACATCCACAGAGCAATGGCAACCGCGTCGGTCTGCGTTGGCTCACGCTCACTAATAGTGAGGGAACGGGTGTGAAGGTAGAGGCTGCGGGTGATGTAGCTTTCTCTTTGGGCCCTTGGACAGAAAGAGAATTGCGCGAATCACGCCACGAGTGGAACTTGCCGGCAAGTAACCGCACCGTAGCTCACTTCGATGCCGTACAGCGTGGTCTTGGTAATGGTTCATGCGGTCCTGGTCCTATGGAGAAATATGAGATTCAGAAGGGAAAAACCTACTCAAATACCGTGCGTTTCCTCCCTTACGGAAACGGCAGATGATGACGCAAGAGGAATTTCTGCCGTAGAAATCCCAACGACAATAATAGCACAAGTCTATGCTCTCTCGGGGGCGTAGGCTCCCTGAAGTTCCGGCTAAGGACTCTATAGTCAGGGGATAAGGTGAATGTAAACTAAGCGGTAAATATCCAAGCGCAAAGCAACAAGCGGGTCAACCGACACATCGGTCAGTAAGTAGGTAAGGCTGCTTCGTACGTTTGTTGAAACATCACCATAACGTTTGTTATGAAGCAATAAATAAAAAATATCTTTATTATGGAACAAAAAAGTAACTATCTATTTCCATTAGTTATTATCGGCTTGTTCTTCTTCTCTATAGGCTTTGCCTTGGGTATCAACTCTTATCTGATGCCAGTATTGGAAGAGTCTATGCATATCTCTGGTGCGGCTTCTAGTCTGTTACTAGCAGCGACTTTCGTTCCGTTCCTGTTGTTCGGTATTCCTGCCACACATTGTATCAAGGCAATCGGTTACAAGCGTACGATGGCGCTGTCATTCGTCATCTTTGCTGCAGCCTTTGGACTCTTTATCCTCGCAGCGAAACAGAACTCTCTGACATGGTTCCTCATTGCGAGTTTTGTCAGTGGTGCTGCTAATGCCGTTCTGCAGGCATCAGTCAACCCTTATGTGACCATACTCGGTCCGATGGATTCTGCTGCTCGTCGCATCTCTTGTATGGGTATCAGTAACAAACTGGCATGGCCTGTGACAACTCTTTTCATAACTTTGGTGATTGGTAAAGGAATCGGAGAGACACAGCTGAGCGACCTTTACGTTCCATTCGCTATCATCATTGGTATCTTCTTACTCTTGGGTGTTATTGCCTTGATGGCTCCACTGCCTGATGTGAAGGCTGCTGGCGAGGACGATAGCGAGGGCAATGACGAGGTAGAAGCAAGTTCCTATGCTGATGGTAAGACCAGTATTTTGCAGTTCCCACACTTGTTATTAGGCTGTTTGGCGCTCTTCCTTTATGTAGGAGTAGAGACTATCTCACTGGCTACCGCAACGGGTTATGCGAAATCGTTAGGTTTGGATGGCGATAACTACGGATTTATCCCTTCAGTGGGTATGATTGTCGGTTACATCTGTGGTGTGATTTTCATCCCACGTTATCTCTCACAGGCTGCTGCAATGCGTATCTGCGCTATCGTTGCGCTCGTTGGTAGTGTGGCTGTTGCAGTCGTACCAAATCCTGTTATCTCCGTTTATTGCATCTTCTTGATGGCTTTAGGTTGTTCACTGATGTGGCCTGCGTTATGGCCTTTGGCAATGGCAGACCTCGGTAAGTTTACTAAGTCGGGTGCTTCATTGCTGACAATGGCAATTGCTGGTGGTGCTGTGATGCCATGGTTACGTGGTGTGGTTCAGGATGCAACCTCTTTCCAAACCTCTTACTGGGTTAGCGTTCCTTGTTTCCTCTTCATCCTTTACTACGGGCTTTCAGGCTACAAGATTAGAAAGAAATCATAATGATGGCTCAATAATGAATCGTGTAGGTTGTGTATTGATATTCCGCACGTGTGGTGCGGGTGCTTAGCACGTGTGGTGCGGATGCTTAGCACATGTGGTGCGGATGGTATGCACCACATGTGCGAAGGGTTAACACCATTGCTGTATATGGAAGGGTAGGGATCTAATGTGCGTTAAGCGTATTAAGACTAAGGTTAATCTGAAATTTTGTTTAGTTCGAGACTATACTTTCTGACAATATTTTGGCTCTATGACGAATCACCCACATGATTCATTATAGAGCCATAATTATGAATTGTGACTTATGAACTCTGAATTAAAGCCGTTCTTCTGTTACTCTGTCTTAAATTACGCTATCTACAAGTAACCTGTTTACTTGTCCACTTGTTCACTCATCTACTTGTTTACAAAAAAAAAGTGCCAAGAACCTTTCGATTCTTGGCACTATATGTTTAACGCTATAAGGATGATATCCTTACGTTATTTTAGTAGTTTGACTCCTCAACCTGGAAGAAGCTCTGTGGATGGTTACATACAGGGCAAACAGCTGGAGCATTCTTGCCGATAACGATGTGACCACAGTTGCGGCACTGCCAGATGCAGTCACCATCACGAGAGAAGACAACCTTGTCCTCAATGTTCTTAAGAAGTTTGCGGTAACGCTCCTCGTGGTGCTTCTCAACAGCACCAACGCCACGGAACTTAACAGCCAACTCTGGGAAGCCTTCTTCCATAGCTACCTTTGCCATCTCGTCGTACATATCAGTCCACTCGTAGTTCTCACCTGCTGCTGCGTCAGCGAGGTTCTGAGTAGTTGTAGGGATACCACCCTCGTGGAGGAACTTGAACCAGATCTTTGCGTGCTCCTTCTCGTTGCGTGCTGTCTCCTCGAAGAAACCTGCAATCTGCTCATAGCCGTCCTTCTTAGCCTTTGAAGCATAGTAAAGATACTTAGTGTGAGCCTGGCTCTCGCCTGCAAAAGCCTTCTTGAGATTCTCCTCTGTCTTAGTACCCTTCAAAGCTGCTGGGTTGAACTCTTTGAACTTTGCTGCCTTAGCGTGGCATACTGGGCACTCTGCTGGAGCCTCTGTTCCCTCGTGGATATAACCGCAAACGGTACATATAAATTGCTTTTTCATAATGTTTTGTTTTATAATGTTATAATGTTTTTGTATTACTTCTTATCCTGATAGATGAGATAGACTGATGTGAACTGATTATCAGCACTTAAGAGTTATCTATATTTCCTGTAATAATTTCAATCTTTCGTTTGCAAAGGTATTAATTATTTCTTAAACATTCATCATTCATTCACGATTTTTTTGTTTGGAAAGGGCTATTTAGACGATGGATAAATACAAATCATAATTCGGAATTATGAATTACCAAGCTATTTCTTTGGTTTGGTTGACGAGTTTTTAGTAGATAAGTATAATTGTTCCCAACACTCCTCTTTGAAGGGGGTGGGGCGGGGTATAACCCTTGTCTATTCCTCTATCTCAGAAAGGCTTCTGACGAAGTTGCTGAGAAAGTTACTGGTTGTCTCAATGGGAGCATATCCTACGTAGCGGAGGCTACGGCTGAGGTTACGACGGAGCACAGCACCATTGTTTTGAACAAAGCCTGTAGAGGTTTGTTTAAAGTGCCATTCGTGCGCAGTGTCTTTAGCTAGGTCGGATATGCTTCGTAGTGTCAGGCGATAAGCATTCGGGTCACTCTTTGTTACGAAGGGAATTTCGTCTTCTTCAAAACCAAAGACGGAGATGAGGACATTGCCTTGAAGTTCAGCCATGGCTTGCAGCTGTAAAGTCCTCAGCCAAGGCTCTAGTTTGACAAAGTCAACCTTGTTTCCTCGTGTTCTCAAATATTCTCCCATCGTGATAATACCACCTAAGTTCATACCACGTGTAAACATGGTTTCAGAGTTAGAGACGATGAGCTTCAATAGGTCGAGCGTCTCAACAGAGGTGTCGATACTATGGAGCTCGTTGTAGATAAGATTTTTCAGTCTTCGATTTAATAAGGTGTTGCTCAATCTGACAGTCTTAGGTATTCTTGCTGACAAGGTTTTTCTTTCCTCGTTTTTAGCTTTGATATCAGCAATGATACTCTCAGGCAGGTTAAGTCCTTCATCCAAGGAGTGTCTTGCAATACCATTGATGAAGACAGGCATCACCTGTTGTGCTTCAACCATTTGAATGAGTCTTCTCCATTTGAAAGCCGACATCGGTTCAAGGTTTGATTGTGTGGCGAAAGCTCCCGAACTTAAGATTCGGAAGAAGTTGCGTTGGATGATGTCCATTTCGGATGATTCGATTGATTTCATGGGGCGTGATGGGTGTTGGGTGATATGTTATGAGTAACGGCGTGGATAATGGAAGATAATAGAGAAGAAGGCGGTGACGCCTATTAACATCGGGTAATACAGGAACGGGATAATGCTAACTGGATTTATCTTTGCCAATCCTGCTGCCATCAGCACTTGTGCGCCGTATGGGATTAAGCCTTGTACACAACAAGAGAAGGTGTCGAGGATGCTGGCTGCCTTCCGTTTATCTACGCCATAGCGGTCGCCAATCTGCTTTGCAATACCGCCCACGGTAAGGATTGCCACCGTGTTATTTGCAGTACAGATATCTACTAAGCTTACTAAGAATGCAATTGTTAACTCTGCACCGCGCTTGTTGTTGACGTGGCGGGTGATTATCTTTATGAGGTAGTCGATACCTCCATTCTCACGGATGATCTCTAACATTCCACCTGCCATCATCGTGATGATGATGAGTTCGCCCATACCAGTGATACCTGTTCCCATACTTCCAAACCATCCATAGATATCGTAATTGCCATCAGCGATACCAATGATACCCGTGAGGAGGATGCCGATGGTCAGTACTGCCATCACGTTCATACCAAAGAGAGCACATACCAACACTGCCATATAAGGGATGACTCTGTAGATATCGACACTTTGGGTTTGTCCCATCGTGTGTAAGTCTCTTCCCATGAAGATATAGACAAGGAGAATCAGAACGGCAGCAGGTGCGACGATGAAGAAGTTTACCTTAAACTTATCCGCCATCTTACACTCCTGCGTCCTTGTTGCCACAACGGTTGTATCGCTGATGAACGACAGGTTATCACCGAAAAACGATCCGCCCACAACGATTGCTACAACAAAAGGTAACGAACTACCTGTTGAACTGGCGATACCAGCTGCGATAGGCGTTAGGGCGACGATGGTTCCAACACTCGTTCCGATACTGATTGATATGAAGCAGGCTGCAAGGAAAAGTCCCGGTAGCAACATGTTATCGGGTAGGATGGAGAGTGTCAGATTGACCGTTGCATCAATACTGCCCATCTCTTTGGCTGAATTAGCAAAAGCACCAGCAAGAACAAATATCCACATCATCATCATCATATTGTCCGTACTGGCTCCCTTGCTGTATATCTCTATACGTTTCGCAAGTGGATAACCTCCAGAGATAGCTATAGCGAAGATACTCGATGCCATGAAAGCCACAGTAATCGGTACCTTATAGAAGTCGCCTGAGAGGATGGAGGTGACCAGATATAATACGATGAATACAAGTAACGGACTCAATGCAAGGAGTCCTTTTTTGTTTTCTGTCATTGCTGTGTTGGTTGTATGTGTAATGTTTGTAGTGGAATCTACTGTTGGGTGTATAACATTGAATGGAGGAGATCTGTAAAGCGTTCTCCATGGAATCACCCTATCTAATATGTTCTTAACTTTTCTCCATTAGCGCTCTCCTCCTTTCGGAGGGGTTGGAAAAGGCTTTCTCTAATCCCACTCCCTATGATAAAAGTCTATATTCTCTTTTGTCAGCAAGTCGATAGGCATGTAGTTGACTGGTTCCACTTTCTTCTTCAGCACAATAGCACGGAAGAGAGAGTCAACACTAAAGTAACCTTGCTGGTAGGCATGCTGTGCAATGAGGAACGAAATGCTCCCAGCTCGCAGACAAGCAGCATTCTTATGCACCACGTCATAGCCCATTATCTGAACGTTCTTACGATGGGTCTTCAGTAAGAATTTACCCACGATATGTGCTTTCGAGTTAAAGGTGATACAATGGTGTATCTCTGGATGCTCGCTAAAAAACTTTTCCAGTATATGGTCATAACGCTTTCGTTCCTCATCCAAAGGGAGGTTTACCTCAATAATCTCCACGTTAGGAAAGTTCTCTTCCATATAATGGCGGAAGCCCACCTCACGATTCTCCTGCTGACGGCTCGCCATCTTTCCGTCTTTTATCTGCCTCATAAGCATGATGCTCTTTTCCTTTTGTGCAATGAGCATCAACATTCGTGCTGCAAATCGTCCACTCTGGATAGAGTCCTGCCCATAGAATGACAGAGGTTGCAGCGATGGCATATAAGAGTCAAGTAGGATGAAAGGAATATTGCGGTCATGTAATTCGTCTGTGAATTGGCGTGTCAGCTCCACTGTCGTAGGCACGAGGATAACACCATCGGGATTCTTCCTAAGACATTTCTGGTAGGTTTCAATATAAGAATGAGGGTCCAAACGGCTGTAATACATAATCTCTACATCGACATGAAAGTCTCTGCGCGCCTCTGCCGCCTTCAGTGCGCCAATCTCAATCTCTTCCCAGTAAGCCTCACTGCTATGTTTTGGAATCAGACAATAGAACGTGTAACTCTTGTTATAAGCCAGCGCACTCGCATATACATTTGGCTGATAATTCATTTCTTTTAGCACCTTTTCCACGCGTTTTAGTGCCGATTCCGATACATTCGGACGTTTATGCAATACTCTGTCAACTGTTCCAACGCTTACACCTGCGCGTTCTGCAATGTCTTTGATTCTTATCTTTTCTGCCATAAATATGGGAAGTGAATATAATATTTTTGCGCTGCAAATTTACTAATAATTGTTGGAATGTGCGAAAGCACAGTGTTAGTTTTTATGCTATCAACTTCTTTTTATTATTTAATTACGTTTAGAATGACTTATAATAGGAAGTTTTTATCTAAATTTGCGTCTTGAAATAAAACTGAGTGCAGACATGTCAATTAAAAGTAAACTTCAAAAACTATCTTTCCGTACGGGTGTTATCGTACTCATGATGTGCGTCCCTTTTTATATCCTTTCTTTTGTACAAGTGTTCTTTCCCGTGTCAACGGCGGTAAAAGGCGTATTGTTTACGGTTTTCTTCGGATTGGCAAAGAGTTTTCAATATGGCGGTATTGCTATCCTTGGGGCTGAAGGCTACAAGCGGGTAAAAGGTTATTTCAGACGTAAGAAGCAGGTGGAGGGCGTGCCTTTCAATGCGGATGGCAATGTCGGAAGGCGTTATTGTCCTGACCTTTTCTCCAATCCAGACATTCTTTCAGGCATTCGTTTGGTTATCTTTGATTTTGATGGGACACTTGGTGACTCACAAAAGTTGATTACCGATACGATGCTTGCAACAATAGAACAATTGAATCTGCCAAAGCGAAGTCGTGAGGAGTGTGTGCGAACGATAGGTCTACCACTGAAGGAAGGCTTCTCATCCATCATTCCGATGAACGACGAACAGGCTGAAGAATGTGCAAAAGTTTATAGTGATATTTTCAATGTGAAGAATGTACCGGGTGCGGTGACACCTTTCCCTGGTGTTATCGAAACGCTTAAAAGGCTTGCGGCGCAAGGTGTTGCAATGTCAATAGCAAGTAGTCGTAATCATCATTCACTTGCTATGTTGGTAAAGGATTTGGGGTTATCGGAGTACATAACATATCTGATTGGTGCTGATGATGTTGTCAACAAGAAACCGGCTGCCGAAGCAGTCCTTACCACCTTGAGTTATTTTAACGTTGAAGCGCATGAGGCACTTGTCGTTGGTGATGCTGAGTATGACATTCTCATGGGTCGCAATGCCGGCACTCACACATGCGGTGTCACCTATGGCAATGGTAGCAGAGAGAGTCTGGAGGCAGCAAAAGCCGAGTGGATAGTTTGTTAAATAATGTATAAATCTTTGGTGGTTTCGTAATAAACTACTACCTTTGCACTCGCAATTCAGAAATGACATCTGTTCATCGATGAATCAATCTTAATTAACATCGCGGGTTGGAGCAGTTGGTAGCTCGCCAGGCTCATAACCTGGAGGTCGCATGTTCGAGTCCTGCACCCGCAACTTCAAAGCTTAGAAATACTTAGTAATAAGTTTTCTAAGCTTTTTTTGTGTCCACCAAAAACTAATATTAATTCAGAATTCATAATTCACAATTCATAATTATGATTACCATTGTAGGAAAAATATTCAACTGGAAAAATCAAGGGTTAAAGCACAAATCAAAAAGTTCAATGTTCAAATCTCAAAGTTCAAAGGATAAAAAATCAAGGGTTAAAGCACAAATCAAAAAGTTCAATGTTCAAATCTCAAAGTTCAAAGGATAAAAAGTTCAAAGTATTTAACGCTCCTTGGCGCGGTGTGAGATTTAAATAACGCACATTCAATTAGTAAACACGAATGCTCTCGGTTAGAAGTATATTTACAAAATAAATATGAAAAGGGCTGGGGACTGAACTAAAAACAAGAAAATTTACCGCCTTTGTAATCAATTAGTTGCGGGAGTGACTTTCAAAAGGTACCTAATAGGACTTCAAAAGGGCGTTAGTATGGGGCTTAAAGGGCACCTTTTGCAAGCCAAAAGGGCGTTAATTGGAAGCCAATTAACGCCCTTTTTATTTTTAAGATTTGAACTTTCTTTACAAAACAACGGTTAATTAACGCGTGAAAAGACTAATAAATTAACAAGTCACTTACCGCAATAATCTCTGTTAGGAGGAGTAAGCATAAAGAGGAATTATCAGGCTTTGCGTTTTAACATCCCAGTCCCTTTAATCAGTTTTCTGCCAAATTTATCCGTATTTTTCAATAAGATACTTGACAAAAGAAAGGCTATTGAAGTCGATAAATCCTGCATCTTGCTGGTTAAGCGTAGCCACCTGCGTCATTTCATCAGCGGTAAGACTGAAGTCGAAGATATCAAAATTCTGCTGCATACGCTCTACGTGTACACTCTTTGGAATGGCTACAATACCACGCTGAGTGAGCCAACGGAGTGCCACCTGAGCAGCTGTTTTACCATATTTGGCACCTATAGCCGAGAGAATTTCGTTCTGCACAATACCGTCTACACCCTGTCCTCCAAGTGGTCCCCACGCCATCATCTTTGTATCGGTCTCATTCAAGACTGGTATAATATCGTTCTGCTGTGCCATAACGTTACACTGCAACTGATTGATCATCGGCTTTACATCTACATAATGAGCAAATTCGAAGAAGCGTCCTGCCTGAAAGTTAGACACACC